>CAOKJC010000001.1 GCA_948468685.1 uncultured Clostridium sp.
TTCCTGGTACTAATCCTGTAAAACTAAATTCTCCATTATTTCCTGTCATATATTTTGCATCTGTTATTATAACATTTCCAGCTCTATCTAAATTATATAATTTAGTAGTATTATTTCCATTGCAGTCAATTATTTGTACATCTACATTACTTAATGTCTTCTCTCCATTGTCATATATACCATTTCCTTTTCTTTCTTCTCCAGTTTTTAATTCTGGTCCTAAGTTAGTATAGTCTTCATATACTAATCCTGAAATAACTTTTGAATCTTTTCTTTTAAATTCTAATCCTGGTGCAACATCTGTGTCATCTTCATATGTATCAAAATTGCCTTTTTGTATATTGTCTGGTGCTGAGTCTTTGTCAATTCCTCCATATCTATTTCCGTTTTTATCCCATGTTGAATATGAACTTATTTCTGTAATGTTGTCATCCATTTTTAATGTTTCGCCATCTTTTAAATTTGCCATTTCTATTATTGTATCTGTATTTAGCTCATATACTAAATACACATATATACATTCTGATGGGGCTATATCAGCTTTAACTTCTTCTGATTGCCATACTCCATTACCTGCTAAATTCCAATTTACTGGTACTTGATTTCCATTTCCATCTAAATAATATGAATATGAGTAATTTAATCTACTGTCCGCATAATTTTTTAAGCTTGCTCTTGATATTAAACTTCCACTTTCATTTTTAATTGCTATATTATATTTAACAAATACTCTTAATCTATCATTCCTGTCTTTATTAGCTTTTGTATATGCTATATATGAGTCATATATTTCTCTTGTATATGAACAATTATATGTTCCATTTCCTCTTTTTACTCCTACTGAGAATCCATCTAATACTGCATCATATCCTGGGTTTATATCTTTATCTGGTATTCCTGTATTGTTCATATATGGTGATCTACTCTTATATTCATATGTATGACTATATGAACCATTTATTGTAAGTTGTATATCCTCTATATCTGTTGCAATTGCTAAATCTGGTTGTGATCTTTCAAATATTCCTAAATTTATGTCTTTTACTCTACGTATTCCTGCATTCCATTTAATTTGATATCCTGCTGTTGTAGTATCTGCTACCATTAAAGCACTATTTTGAGGATCTACACTTCCCTCTAATGACTGTGCAGTATATCCTGTATTTTGTATTAATTCAGAAGTTCCTAGTATTGGTTTAGAATATTTTAATTTTACTTCTAGTCCAGTTCTATCTTTTTGAACATTATAGAATTTTTCATTTATACCATTTCTATCTTGTTCCATTTCCATTACTTTTGAACCATTTTCTGAATCTAGATTTTTTACTACTTTTTCATATTTTAAACCGTTATATTCAAATTGTACACTATATTGTGATAATTGTTCTATAACAATTTCATAATTACTTCCTTTTGCTTCGAATAAATATTCTCCTTGTGCTCCTGTTATTGTTTCTGATATAACTTGTCCATTTTTCTTTAGGAATACTTTCAATCCTTGTACCTTTTTGTCTTTTGATCCATTAATATATAGATTGTCTCTTACAGTTTCTTTTCCATCTCCAATGTCTTCCCACACATATCCTGTTATATCTACACGAATTTGTTTATTATCAACTTGTCTCATTGTAACAACTGGTGTAGATGCTCCATTATAATTATTGTCAAGTTTTACTTCATATGGTTCTCTTATATCATAATATTGTGCTATTTCATCTGGTAATTTTATTTCTTCAATATAATAATTATAATATTGTGGCAAATTATCTATTTCAAATGCTGAATCTTCTCCTTTTGTTGTAAATATTTTAGCTCCTGTTACATTTCCTGTTGTAGTTGGTATTATTTCATATTTTTTCTCTCCAGAATCATATTCTTTTAATTCTGCCATATATCTTTTAGTTGTTTCTCCTGGTAAACTATATGAAATAACAAAGTCTATATTTTGTAATACTAAATCTTCTAATGATGTTTTTCCTGTATCCTTATCTATCTTTTGTATTTTTAAATTTCCATACAATCTATTTTTATATTCAACTGTAACTATTCCATTACCAGTTGCAACAGAAGTAATTGGATATGAATTAGGATTTTGTTGTGATTCTTGTATAGCTGTTTTATCTTCTTGTACAATAACTTCTTTCTTTATTAGTTGTAATTCAAGATTATAATTACTTGGTGCCTTCGTTTCTGTAATTACATAATTTCCTATTGGTAAGTTATCTATCCTTAATATTCTTGTGTCTGGAATTGTAACATTCATATTTATATATCTTGGGTCAGTTGGATTTAAATTGTTTGTAATATTAAATTGTGCCCCATCCAATTTTTGCTTTGTATCATAATCTGTTTTCATAAGAATAAGGTGTCCACGTTTTATAACATCTTGTACTACGACTCTAAAACCTTCAAGATAATTTCCATTATTTGTATCTAAAGTTATTATTCCTGACATATTATACCATGGTTTATATTTGTCTGGTAAATTTACCTCTTCAATTCTATATGTTCCCATTGGCATATTGTTTAATATAATATCCCCACTAGAGTTTGTTGTAAATTTCGTTGCATTGTTTTTACTTGATATTAATGTACTAGGCTTTAATATTCCATTTTCTTTTCCATTATCTCTTGTAAGATATCCATTTCCATCTGCTGTTTGTACATAAATATAAAATTCTACTCCATCCATTGTGGCTTCTTTTTGGAATACTTTTTTGTTTATTACTATATTAGTAAATTTTCTATTTTTAATAGTTACTGGTGTAGTTCTTCCATTTAACACACTTGCTGTTACTACAGTAGTTCCTAATTCATTTTGTAAATTCAAATCATATCCAGATGGTGCTCCTATTTCTGTTACTTTATAATTACCTGGAATCAAATTTTCAAATAAATATGTTCCACTTGTCATTGTAACTGTTTTACTATATTCTACATTTATTCCATCTAAACGTATTGTTGCTCCTGATATCATTTGATTTGAATCTGTATCTTTTTTTGTAACTTCTATTTTTCCTTTAGGCATATCAACTACCCATTTAAGTTGTTTGCTTACAGTTTTTGTTTCATACCTTGATTCTACTTTTGCTTTAGTATATGACTGTGGATGACTTGTTTCATTATTACACTCTGCACAAAGATCATAATACTCTCTAATTGTATCATCTTTAAATTTTGGATCAGATTTTCCACAGGCATCATAATGTAAAGCATATACTTTGCTAACACTTTTTGATATTGTATATTGAATATTAGCAGTTACCTGTATACCTTTTAAAACATCGTCCACTAATAAATAAAAGTTTTTGCCTTGTAAATTACTTATTTGTTTATTTGTTATTTTATTAGAACTATAATTATTTCCATCATATATTTCATAGTTTATTGTTTTTCCATTATTGTCTCTTACTACTAATGTATTATAATTATCTAATTCATATTCTGAGTTTGATGAAGAACTTGTAAAATAAAATGGTCCAATAAATACTTTATCCTCAACATATTCATGAGTATTAATATCTATTTCATTTTTACTTGTACTAACTGTTGTTCCTGGTATTTCAAAATCTTTTTCTTTAAATCCCATTTTTATTGCAAGTGGTCTATTATCATAATCTGGATCTTCTGGATAATAACCTGAAGAATTATATTTCTGCTGCCAGTACTGTCCTCCACCTAAACCATTTACTAAAGATTTAAAATCATAATATATTTTTGAGGCAGATTGATTAAGTCTATATAAATGATTTGTTGGATTATCACTTTTATAATCTCCACAAGTTTCATGATCTGAAATGCTTGTACAGGTATACAAATCCTTTAAATAACTTCCTCTACTATTTTGTGCAGTAGCATCATGACCATATGCTAAATTCATATATTTCCAACATGGATTATTACCAGCCCATATTGCAATGTATCCTACATCATGTACAGTTATTATTACATAATCGGGTTGCCCCCTATATGATCCGCTACTAACAGTTGTCAATACAACCTCTGCTTTTGTGCTTGTTCCTATTGTACAAATTATAGTACTAAACAAAACAAAAACTAACATTTTCTTATTTATTTTTTTACTTATACATAAATATACTAAAACTATTAAAACTATTAATATTCCAATAATTCTGATTACATTTATTACTACTCCTGTTTTTACAGAAACAATAAATTCTGCCTCTGAATAATCATCTTCTGCTTTATTTTTATTATTTTCTGTTGAGTCAATATCCTTTAATTTATAAACATTATCTGTATTGCCTATTTCTGCTGAATTTATTATTCTTGCTACTTTTCCTTTTACTGTTAATACTAAGGTTACTTCTCTACTTTCTCCTGGTTCAATTCTTTTATCTGCTAATTCTTTTGTTACAATGCTTCCATTATTAGTTTTATCCCATTTTATATTATTAATTAGTGCATTATATTCTAATCCCTCTGGAATATAGTCAATAATTTCTTTTGCAAATCCACTCACATTACCTTCATTAGTTACTACAATTTTATATTTTATATCTATTTCAGTACTATTTATTTGTTTTGCTGGTATCTCAACTTTTGCTAATTTAGAATTATTAAATTCATATATTTTTTCTTCTTTACTGTTTTTTACTATAACTTCTGAAACATATTTATCTAATTTTAGGTCAAATTTATGTTCAACAGTTAATCCCATATCTATATTGTCATAATTTTTATTTAATATAATAGTATCTGTTACACCAACATTAAGTATCTTTCCATCTATATTTACTTCTTTTTCTATAGCATCCGAATTCTTTGTTTCACTTACTGATTTTTGTTGATATGTAGTTATATCGTACTTGTCTGTATCATACTGAAATAAAACAATATATTTTCCTTCTTTTATGTCTTTAAATTCGTAATATCCATTTTTGTCTGTTGTTACTTTTTTTATATTATTATCTTTATCAACTACTATTGCTCCTGTTTCTATATCAAATAATTTTACAATAATTCCTGATAGTAATTCTTCTCTTTCTTCTCTTTGTCCATTTTTATTTTCATCTATCCAAATAACACCACTTATATTATATTTATTTTCAACATTTGGTTTATCAGGTTTGTCAGGAGTATCAGGATTGTATGGATTATCTGGATTATCAGGATTATCTGGATTGTTTGGATTGTCTGGTTCTTCTGGATTATCTGGATTGTTAGGATTGTCTGGTTCTTCTGGATAATCTGGTTTGTTTGGATTATCTGGGTTGTCTGGGTTCTCTGGCTGTTCTGGATCTTCTATTTCTTCAAAATTATAATGCAAAAGTTTATTTTTTATTCCATTTGATGTTCTAGTAAATACATCTTCTCCTACAATTGTTGCTACATTTATAACATCCTTATCCTCATATAATAAATCTACTTCACATTTTATTTTGATTTGCATTGTTTTCTGTTCTGGTATAATTATATCTATTTTAAAATCTTCTTGTTGTTCTCCCTCAGCCTCTACTTGTTGGGATATATCTAAATTTTCAATCCTTTTTTCATATTCTTTTTTATCTTCATTCCAATCATAGTACTCATATTCTGCTGAAACAGGAATTAAACCTTCTGGTAAATCATCTGTTATTTTTATTAATGCTGGTATTTTTCCTTCATTTTTAACAACAAAATTATATTCAATTTCATCTCCATATTTTAATGTCAGACCTTCTTGTTCACTTGTTTGAATAATAGAAATTTTTGCAACTTCAACTTCTTTTACTACAAGATTTGACCTATATGTTTCTTCATTCATATAAGATAAAGCATATAATTCAACATCATAATCATATTTGTAATCTTCAAATTTGTTTGCCTCTACAAGTAATTTAATAGATGTGATCTTATTTGCTTCCATTTCATTATATTTTACTGTAACTGTCCCTGTTTCATTATCATAATCATTCTCATCAAAATATCCTGTTACCGCTAAATATTCTAACTCTTTTCCAATAAAAATTTTAACTGTAACATCTCTTAAAGTTTCATTTGTTAAATTATTAACTTCTAAATAATAATTATAATAATATCCAGACCCATTATTTAAATCTACTGGATTAAAGGCATCTACTCTAATTTTTGCACTTTTATATATAAAACTCATCTTTTGTTCATTCACTTTTTGTTCTTCAACAAAAAATTCAAATATATTTTCAATTGTAGTTTCTTCTGTCATTTCTTCAACAAGTATATCATATACAACTTCATAAACCTCTCCTGGAGCTAAAAAGTCCCTATTTATTTCACATTGTGAAATATCTTTATTTATATTCCATAATCTATTAGTCTTATTCCCTGAAATAGTTCCTTCTAAATTTTCGTTAGAAAATCTTTCATTTCTTGTTGCATATACAAGTCCATCAGGAAGTTGATAAATCCCTTTTATATTATTTATTACTTCTTCTGTTTCATTTTTCAATTTTACAGAAAATGAAATAGCTTCTCCCTGATATACTATATCATTTTCTTTTAATATATCTTTTCCTACTTGTGCTTTAACATCTATTGTTAATTTGTTAGTACTCTCAGTCTCATTATTTTCATTGTTCTCTTTATTGTTTTCATCATTTACTACACTCAGATTTTGTTGAAAATTTAAAACATTTTTAATATTTACATTAATTTGTTTATTTTCATTTCCCTCTACATTATAATCATTTATATTTCCTATTTCATTTGTATATGTATATTCAATACTAGTTTCTTCTGAAATACTTTCCTTTTCTATTATAATTGTTGCTGGAATTAATAGTTCTGTACCAGATGTCATTGAATTTTTACAATATTCAATTTGTTCTCCGTTCAATTCCACTCTAATAATCTTATAATCATTTTCTTCTACAATTCCAGTTTTCTCTATTTCTAGTCCGTTTGCATATAACAAAGAAGCTTCTTGTAAAATAACTTTTTCAACTTGCTTTGGTAATTTTATTTCAATACTAGGATTTTTAAATAAATTATTTTTATTATCTGTTGTTACTAAAGTTGCTTTAAATATAACATCATTTTGTATATTGTTTGTCCAATTAATTGTATCAACAGATAAATCTATTTTTGATACTGCTTCTTTAATTTCTATTATATGATAATCTAAACAATTATGTATTCTTTTTCTTTCTACATCTTGCTTAATACATTCAATAGTATTTTGATAATATATCTTATCAATATCAGTATTAATTACATTTGATTTTATTTCTCTTTTATTTTGTAATAATATTGTTCCTACATTTAGTGGCTTACTTGTTTTAACTATTATTTTATCTATATCATGATCATATATAAATTCATATATGCCATTATCTTCAAATTCTGTATCTTTATTAATATCAGCTAATATGTCTCCATTAATATTTAATATTTGTAAATAACCATCTTCTCCTAATACATTTTGTAAATTTTCTTTACTTACTTTTGTTGATTTATATACAATATCATCTACTTCAAAAATATTATCTTTATTATCTAAAAAAACATTTTCAATATTCAAAAATATTTCATCAGAAATATCTTTTTTGCTTATATTCATTTCAACATTTTCTATAAATTCTGTATTATAATTTGTTCCATTTTCCTTATTAGCCTTTATATAACCATTATATATTTCAGAAGTTTTTATATTTGTAGATACTATTTCTGAAATGTTTTCTGTAACAAAAAAATTTTCTTCAACATCTTTTTTTATTTGAATATCATTACTAATGTTTGTTTTTATATTACCTAATATACTTAATTCTCTTTCTTCTCTTTCTTCTTTATAGCAATTTGAACTATAATAGCAAATAATTGTATATTCGTCTTTAGATTCTTTAATGTTTTGGTTGTAATCACTGATTTCTTCGTTATTTTCTACTATAATTTCTATATTTCCATTTTCTTTATCATATTGATATTTAAAGTCTTTTTCAATTTTACTTCCATTTGTTTCATGAGTAGGTAATTCTATAATTTCGACACTTTCTGGATACTCATTTTCTATTTTAGGTAATCTTAAAGATGTTTCTGTAGATGTTATTCTGTCATAATCAATCTCTTCTAAATATTCAATTCCACTTTTTAAGTCTAATTGCACTAAAGTTCCTTTTTCTTCTTCAATACTATAATTAACATATTTTTGTATATTTATTTCATATGCTAAGTTAATTTTATTTTTGTCTATAATTTTGCTTACATCATTAATAGCAATAGATACTACCTTTAAAAAAGAACTATTAATAAATAAAACTGCTAATATACAAACTATAATTAAATTTTTTAAAAACGCTTTCATAAACTTTCTCCTAATTAAATTATCTTACAATAATTTTACATAAATATGATTTCATTTTCAAGTCCTCTATTTTTTTATTACATTAACCATTTGCAAATATATTAGGGAAGCTCTTTTTTTTACATTTAACATTCTTATATTAAATTTATATTACAATTATTTTACAATCAAATAGAAGATATTTTTTGACTAATTTGTATTACAATTATTCATATATATTTCATTTCTTTCGCCATATTTCCTGTCCTTTTCTTTCATTCCAAATACTGTTGTTTTATTTTCAAATGTTATTTGTGAAGAAATATTATTATTTAAAATACATTACTACATATTTTAAGGGATTTTGAATTTATCATCCAAAAAAATAAACCTAAATTATTAAATATTTGTCCAATAATTTAGGTTCACACTATAATTTATACTTATTATCTCACTTATTATTTTTCTCTTTACACTTAACTTCGTTTTTAGCCTTTCCATAATACTTAGCAATTAATTCATCTAATTCAATACTCAATTTATAAGTTATACTATAATCATCATTTTTTTCTATACTTTTATTTAATTTATCTCTCAACTTACAAATTTCTTCATTTAACATATTAATCTCTCCTTTTTTGTTTTTTCTCTTCTGTATAAATATAAATTAGCATATAATTTCCCCTTAGTCAAGTATTTTCAACGGTTTTTAGCAACTTTCGTATGACTGTATTTTTCAAATTTCGACATATAAAATTATAAAAAAACAGCATAAAATATTTTTCAATTTTTATACAGTTTTTTTAACAACATTCTTAACTATAAAAAACACATTTCTAATACTTAAAAATAACATTATTTAATTTTTTACAACAGATAATATCATATTTTTATCATCAAAAACATTTTTTAGCACCTGATTCAAATATTCTACATTTATTGTATTAATTTCCTCTAAATAATCAAAGCTATTTATACCTTTAAAATAATCTGACAAAAACATTCTAGCTATATTAGTTACATCATTATATTCTTTTATATACTCTCCATAAATCATTTTCTTAGTTCTTTCAAAATCAATCTCATCAATTCCATTTTGGACTAATTTATTAATTTGTTTCTTGAACATTTCATATAATTCTTCTGGATTATTAGACTGACCACTAATTAAAACATGTGCATAATTTTTATCAAATTCATATTCAAAACTAGGAATTGAATAGCAATTTCCAATATCATATAAATTTTTATATAATTCTGAACTACTACCTATTATAATATTCAACAAAATTTCTATTGATATATGTTTTTTCACTCTTTCCTTCTCTTCTGCTGGAAAGCCTTTTACCCCAATAGTATAAAGAGGTTGACTCACCTCCATATTTTGTTCAGTCTTTGCTTTTACAATTTCTCTAGGTTCTTCTTCATAAACCCTTTTTATTTCTCCATTTGACTTATTATTAACTAATCTTTTCTTTATCTCTTCTAATAATTCTTCAGGTTCAAAATCACCACAAACAACCATTGCCATATTTGATGGATTATAAAAAGTATTATAGCATTTATATAATATATCTTTATCTATATGAGAAATAGTC
Organism: uncultured Clostridium sp.; assembly: GCA_948468685.1. GTDB lineage: Bacteria > Bacillota > Clostridia > TANB77 > CAG-508 > CAG-269. The sequence goes on from CAOKJC010000001.1 coordinate 9,859, forward strand.
TCAATAGTACCAGTAATATCAAGCTTTACTGGATTTTTATGATACATACACTCTAATGCATTTAAATACACCTTCCAATCAGGATAATCATCATACATCATTATTTCCTGACCAATTATACCCTTTTCCTTTTCGACATTCTCATCTGTAAAATATGGATGTTGAACATAATCCATAAATTCGTCTAATGCTTCATAAAAATTATCTGTACCTTCATACAAATATGCAGTATGGTTATTCGTAGTATAAGCATTTGCATTAACACCTAATGCAGTTAATACATCTAAACTATTTCTTCCATTCTTTTGTTCAAACATCTTATGTTCAAGAAAATGAGCTACTCCTTTAGGTACTTCTGTAATTTCACTTTCTCCTGGTACAATAAAAGTACTATCATTTGAACCATAATTTGTTCCCCATATAATATACTTTTTCTGTATTTTCTTTTTAGGAATTATCATAACAGTTAAACCATTTTCTAATTTTTCAATATATAGTTTCTCTTTAACTTTTGAATTTTCAATTATTTGCATTCTTTACCTCCTTTCGCGAAGCATCTCTTCGCTCATCGTCATCCAAGATTTTCTTTAAAAATCTTAGATGGCAAATTGTATATAATTATTCCAATAAATACATATCTTATACACTCTTAGTTTTTAAGAAAATATATAGTATTTACGCTAACTTTATTTGCAATATCTATAACATTTTGTTTATTAATTTTATTTACTCTTTCCATATATTCTTCTATTCCTAATTTATTTTTTGAAAGTTCTTGACTAAAAAAGTACATAACTTCAGTATCCTGTTCATCATCTATTGATTTAATTGCTGCTATTATTCCTTGTTTTGCATTTTCAACCTCTTCATCTGTAAAATCCCCTTTTTTCATGTCTTCTATTTGTTGTTTTATGATTTCTAATGCTTTATCATAGTTTCCTATCTCTATTCCACAATTTATAAATAAATTATTTTTAAATCTATAATAACTTGAACTTGCTGTATATGCTAAACTTGCTTTCTCACGAACATTTTGAAATAATTTCGAGTTAGCACTTCCTCCTAATATACTATTATAAATAATTGCATCATATCTTAAATCTTCATTATCTAAATTTAAATCTAACCCTATTATAAGCTTTCCTTGATTTACTTCCATAGATTCTTGAATAATATTTTCTTGTTCAGAGTTTTTAGAAGTTATCTCTGGCATAATGTATTCTGGATTTCTTTCGTTTAATTTCTTTATATTTTCATTATTTTTTATTATATCTTCTATTTTCTGTCCTAATATTCCTGAAACTAATATATCGATTTTACATTTATTTATTAAATCAATATAATGTTCATATAAATTTTTTTCATCAATACTATTTAAATCTTCTATATACCCATATTTGTAAAGTCCATATGGTTCATTTTTGTACATTTCTTCTATACATCTATCTAATGCATATCTTGCTTTGTTATCTATCTTTCCTTCAATTATTTGCTTCAAATTTTCCTTTTCCTGTTGAACATATTCTTTTTTGAAACAATTATTTTCTAAATATGGATTAAATACAATCTCGAAAATACTTTCCAAAGATGTTTTCAACATATTTTCAGCACATTGTGGTAAAAATTCATCATTTACAGTTTCTATATAAAATTTTAAAACTTGATTATCTCCTGTCTTGTCTAATCCACAATCAAAACTCGCCCCATACATTTCTTCTAACTTCTTATTTATTTCTTCTTGTGTATTTAATTTAGCTGTTCCTCTTCTTAATATAGCTGGAATTAAAGCGTTCTTCGTAACACTTTCTTTTTCTAATTTAGTAGTTAGCATTACTGCAATTAGATTTGTTTTAAATTTATCTGTTTGTATTTTATGAAGTTGTATACCACTTTTTATATCTATTTTATTATATTCCATAAAACTCCCTTTCCACTTAATCTATTATTTTTTTAGCAATTATATTTATATTTTATCCTAAACTTTAAGTATCATACCATACACTTATGCTTTATATCAAGTAATTTTTTAAAGTAACATATCTCAAAAATTTTTGTTTTCTATCTTATAAATATTTATTCAACAGTTAAATATTTAGTATATTATTAGAGTATGATTTAAATCTTATTTTAAAACTCATACTCTATATGATATTAATTAATTTGTTTCTTTATTTTCATTATCTCTTTTTCTGTTAGATTTGTAATTTCTGATATTAACTTTATTGGTAATTCTTTTTTCAACATCTTTATTGTTACTTCTCTTTTATGTTCTGCTTTTCCCTCTGCTTTTCCCTCTGCTTTTCCCTCTGCTCTTCCTTTTTCTCTTCCTTCTGCTTGTGCCTCTTCTTTTGCATATTGCATCTCTGCTATTCGGTCTCTTTCATATCTTTCTTCTCTATCTAACATTTCTCTTAATTGTTTATTAGCACTTAATTTTCTTAATTGCTCTAATGCTTCATTAATATCTTGATTCTCTTCACTCATACACTTTACCTCCATACTATTTGGATTATCGAAGAAACTCATCCATTGTGCTACTTTATCGCCTTTATTATTTCCTAATATTTCTTTTGCTTTCTTCATCTCTATTATATGTAATTCAAAGTTATTTGTCAATATTAACTTTTTATTTTTATCTTCACGTATTCTCCAAATTGTATGATAATCTTCATCTATAAATTCTTTTATATTAAAATCCACTATTGCAATTAATATTGTTCTTTTCAATTTTGTATAATCTTCCCCTTTATCTAATTGACTAGAATATAACTTTGCCCAATACTCTAACATTCTTTCTCTAAAATTCTTTTTATTTATAAGTTGAATTTCTATATTACATATTTCTCCATCATCTAATTCAACTTTTAAATCTAATATTTCATTTTTCTTTTCTATATCATTATTTGCTATAATAACATTTTTATCCATATCAATAATCTTATATTCTCTTTTTGTTATATCTTGGATTAAAGCTTTTGTTATATTTTCATTACCTTTTCTAAATAATGCATGAAAGACAACATCATATTTAGGTGATAATAGTTTATATCCTTTTAATCTCACCTCCTCTACATTTAAATTTTCTTCTTCATGATTTTTAATCATAAAACTCCTCCTTTTGTAAAATATTCAAACTGCCAAGTAAATAAATTTTCATATAGTTTTTATTGGATTTATCCGAATTTAAATTTAGAAATTAATTTTCTTTGATTTTAACTCTTAAGAATAAAAATTTTCTTTTAGAAAAAATTAAAAATTTGCATTTACTAAGCTGTCTGTATTGGTAATTTAACATAATTCTAATAATAAGTCAATAGCCTTTTAGTTTTTATTAATATTTCTCCTATATAACAAAAAATAGAAGTATAAGAACAAGATACTTCTTCTCCCAAACTTCCACCTTTTACTATGTAATTAAAATTTTCTTTTTCTTGCTGCCTCTGATTTTTTCTTTCTTTTTACACTTGGTTTTTCATAGTGTTCTCTTTTACGAACTTCTTGTAAAACTCCATTACGTGCACATTGTCTTTTAAACCTTTTTAAGGCATCTTCTATATTTCCATTATTAACTTTGATTTCTGACATTTATATTCCCCTCCTTCCGGTCATACGAAAATGTATGTGGGATTACCCGATACGTTACACATTATACATTATTATGTGGTATATTGTCAATAGCTAAAATTCAATTTATTTACTTCTATACAAATCTAAAACCATTCAAAAATATAATCTTCAAAATAACATGTTTTATCAAATATTGGTTTAAATCTATTAAAAGAATATTCTATTTGCTCCATATCTTCACCATATTGTTTCAATCTAAGTAAAAATTCATATATCATTGTAAATTCTAACTCTTTATGGAATTCTATTGGCACTTCCCCATTAAATAATCCTCTATAAATTCCTCTATATATTGCCCTATCCTTTTCAATATTATCTCCTGTCCATCCATACCAACAATTTCCCCTAAAATCTAGCGCTCTAGACTTAATTTTCCCTCCGTCTATATCTATAAAATATGGTATTTCGTCTTTAACAATAACATTTTTAAAATTTATATCATTATGTATAAAAGTTGGATTTTGCAAATAAATAAATTCTTTTAATTTTACAAAACTTTCAAATAATCTGTTCATATCAATATATGGTAATTTTGTATTACTGTTATTTTCATAAAATTTTTTAAGTTCAATCGAGTTGCACATTAAATTATTAATTTCTTTATCAAATTCTTCTTTAAATTTTTCTTTATCACCTATAATTTTTTGAAACTTTTTTAACTCTCTTCCTATTTTAACTCCAATTTTTTCTAAATCTTCTATACTTAAAATTCTCGCTAATTCATATAATGTATTCCCTTCTATATATTCATATACTACATAAGTCTTATTAATATTTTCTATATATCCCATTTCAATCGTTTCTGCTAGACAAATTTCTAATTTGGAATAAATATTATTTATCTCATTAATATCCATAATTCTATCATTCTCATATATTTTTATAAAATATTTATTATTTCCCTTTGTACAAACATATCTTAATGCCCTAGAATGTCCTCTAAAGTCCTGTTCAATATTATCCATATCATTAAAAAATTCTATTTCTTTTATTGGTTCTATATCTTTTACATCAATTACCATTACATATTCCTCCAGTATTATAAAACTTAAATATAATGTATCTTATCATAAAAATAATAAAAAATCACTTCTTTTTTTATACTTAATATGATAAAATTATTATAAATTAAAATTAAAAGAGGAAAAAATGAACATCTTATTTAAAAATAAAACCAAATACACTAAACAAGCTTATGAAAAATATTTACAATTTCATCAAAACAAATATGGATACAATTATCAATTCATCACAATAGTAACAATATTACTATTATGCTTCTGTGCAATTATGAATTTAAAATATGCAAATTATATTACAACAATTATATTAGCTATAATTTTAGGAATTTTTTGTTATTATAGATTTTTTAATCCTGTAAAAAAAGTACAAAAAGAACTAAAAACTGAAAAATTTAAAAATGAAAAAGAATTTACTTTTACTTTTTATGAAAAATATTTTATAGTTTCTGATAAAAAAGATTCTTATAAAATAAGGTATTGGAATCTGCATAAGACTTTTGAAACAGAGGACTTTTTTTATCTTTATATAAATAAAGACCATGCTTTCTTATTAGATAAATCTACTTTTTCTAAAGGAAACATTTCAGAATTTTTAAAATTTTTAAAGAAAAAAATATGGTATAAATTATTTTAGGCAAGAAGCAGAAGCTCCTTGCCTATTCATATAAAACTACATTTATGAATTCTCAGAGTCATATACAAACTGATAAAAATCTGCAAACTCCTCCTTTGTGACAACATCAAAATCACGCCTTTTTGTTTCTCCTGTAAGTATTCCATAGACTCCAATTAGGTTATGATTTCTTTCCAAAACTGCATAAAGTTCAACTTTTTCATCTTCTTGCAATCCTAAAACAAAATCTCCAAAATCACATTTAGACTTGGTAAGTATAACTCTTATTGGCTCTCCTGGAGTCATCATTCTCTCCACCAAAGACTTACTTATATCTTTAAGTAATTTCTCATATGCCCTTCTTCTAAAATCGGATTTTGACATAAACCACATAAATGGTATTAGTAAAATATATAATACTATACATACTATACTTAAAGGCACTTGAGATGCAATAAAACCAACAATACCCTGTTTAGACATCGCTCCTCCCCATGCGCAAAGCAAAAGAAATAATAGTAAAATTATCACAGCAATTGGAGTAATGTACTTAATTAACTGTTTCCGTGTCTCCTTTTCCAATTTGATGTCAAATGCATTTTTCTGCTCTTTCTTCATATAATGTGTCCTCCTATAAGTTTTAACATAGCAATGAAATAATAATTTTCAATGCCTCTATAAGTTACATGCACTAATTTTATCATAATTTTACATAATATTCAATATTTTTTATAAAATTTTTAGTCAAAGAACACAAACAAATATTTGACATATAATAATCTTCATGTTATAATCAAACAAATATTTGGAGGAAAGCAGATGGATACATTAGAAAAATTAAAAATATTATCAGATGCCGCAAAATATGATGCATCATGTAGTTCAAGCGGAAGCAATAGAAAAAATAATAACAATGGAATTGGAAATGGAAGTATGGCAGGAATTTGTCACACCTGGGGAGCTGATGGGAGATGTATTTCTCTATTAAAAATTTTACTTTCTAATTGTTGTATATATGATTGTAAATACTGTGTAAATAGATGCACAAATACTGTAAGAAGAGCAACATTTACACCAAAAGAAGTAGCTGATTTAACTATTAATTTTTATAAAAGAAATTATATAGAAGGTCTATTTTTAAGCTCTGCTGTAATCAAATCTCCTGATCATACAATGGAAATGCTAATCCAAGCAGTCACTATATTAAGAGAAGAATATAATTTTAATGGATATATTCATTGTAAAACAATTCCTGGCTGCAGTAAAGAATTAATTAACAAATTAGGGAACCTTGTTGACCGTATGAGTATCAACATTGAATTACCTTCTAATGATAGTTTAAAATTACTAGCACCACAAAAAGAAAAAACAGGAATTCTAGAACCTATGAGCTATATTTCTAATAATATAAAAATCACAAAAATGGATAAGTCAAAATTTAAAACAGATTTTGTTCCAGCTGGTCAAACAACTCAACTTATTGTTGGAGCAACTCCTGAAAGTGATTTAAAAATACTGAAACTATCTGAAAATTTATATAAAAAATTAAGCTTAAAAAGAGTATATTATTCAGCTTATGTTTCAGTAAATCAAGATACTAATTTACCAACACTAGAAAAACCACCTCTTTTAAGGGAAAATAGATTATACCAAGCAGATTGGTTACTTAGATTTTATGGATTTGAGGCAAATGAATTACTTAATGAAACACATCCAAATTTCAATACACTATTAGACCCCAAATGCGATTGGGCATTAAGAAATTTAGACAAATTTCCTATTGAAATAAATACTGCCTCTTACTTTACATTACTTAGAATACCCGGTATAGGCGTAATTTCAGCTAAAAAAATTATTACTGCTAGACGTAATTTCAATTTAGATTTTAGTATGCTAAAAAAATTAGGAGTTGTATTAAAAAGAGCTCAATTTTTCATTACTTGTAAAGGAAAATATTATGATAAAATTTATAAAATGAATCCATCTTTTATTGAAACCAATCTATTATCACAAGAAAGATTAAGCTTGCCAAAACTGCAATTTAAGCAATTATCATTATTTGATAATTTGCTACCTACAAAGGAGGATAAAATAAAATGTCTAACTGGAAACTTATAAACAAAACTTATCTTTATGATGGTACATTTGATGGATTACTAACTATTGTTTTTGATTGCTATTCTACTAAAACATTACCACAAAATATCGAAAATGAAAAAAGCTATACTAGCAACTTTTTAGACAATACTGTTTTTATACTTTCAAATTATGAAAAATCCGAACGAGTCTTTAAAGGAATTGAAAAAAATATTTGCTATGATGCCTTATATAACAGTTATTACACATTTTTAAGTAATGAAAAGAATAAAGAAATAAATATTTTAAAATATTTATGTGATGGTTTTGATATTGGTCCAAAAATAAATACTATGCTAACAACATCATATGTATATAAAGTTGTCTCTACAAAAAAGAAAGTTTATGGTGAATGTCATAGATTTAAAGGCTTATTACGCTTTATTGATGTTGGAAATAACCTCTTTTATAGTTCAATACATCCTGACAACAATATTATTGAAATATTAGGACACCATTTTATAAATCGATTACCTTCTCAAAATTTTATAATACACGATAAAAATAGAAATATTGGATTTTTGTATAATGGAAAAGATTACAAAATTGAAGAAATGCCAAGATTTATTTTGCCTAATCTTTCAGATAATGAAAGATTATATCAAGAGCTTTGGAAATCGTTTTTTAAGTCAGTTACTATTAACGAAAGAACTAATAGAAGATGTCAAATGCAATTTATGCCTAAAAAATATTGGAATGATTTAATAGAAAATCCTTAAATTTTCTTGGAATTTTTACAGTAATTATGTGCATTTTAACAATAGTTCTAATTTTGATTGACCCTGTTATTTGCATAAGTAACCCCATTTTAAGGTGTATAGTAGGCATATTATTTATAATCTTATTTTTAGTAAGCCTTATAAGTTTGATTATCTTTATAGAATTGCTTATTTTTACTTTAATTGGCAATTATATTACTAAGAAAAACATTAAAAAAATACAAAGTCTTACAAATGAATTTACACCAGTATTTCTAAAACCTAATGAAAACACATTATCAACTTACATTCCAAGTAATGAAATCAAATGCATGGCAAAACTTGATGAAGATGGTAAAATCATTTACAAAATTCAGGTTGATATTGAAGCAAGTACCGAAAACTATAATGCATTCCTACAAGAATTTGAAATCTAATACTTTAAAAGGAAGAACTTAATTCATGTTCTTCCTTTTACCTTTTTATTATATTAATAAACTAATCTATAAAATCAACTCTAACTTCTCCTACACCAGCTTCAACTTTAATGTCAGAATTACCATCACCAATAATTTGATTATCACTTGCCTTCTTTCCATCAACTAATAAACTTCCTAAACCAGTACCTGTTTTTACCTTATAATTATCTCTATTGCCTTCTAGATTAATAATTAATTGTCCAACACCAGCTTCTATTTTAGCCTCTTCTGATATTTTAGAATTTATAGTAAATTTTCCTATTCCAGCATCTAATTTAAGAACATCTAAAGTGGATTTATTTATATTAGTTTCTCCTGCTCCGCCACTAATTTTAACTTCTTCTGCTACAATATTATTAACTACAAATTTTCCTACTCCTATCTCAATATCAACTTTATCAGCAATTAATTCTTCAATATAAGTTTCACTAACACCTGTATTTATTTCTATCTCTTCTAACTTAATATTATCAGGAATATAAACAACTATTTCAGGAATAACATCATCAGAAAAATTAAACAAATTAACATTTGTTCTTTTATCTTTAATTTTTAAAGTATTTCCATTCATTTCACAATAGAATTTATTAGTTGGATTAATAACCTCTACTTTAAATTCATCACCATTTTTAATATTCAATTTACTAACATCTAATTCTATGTCTAAATTATTAACATTTTCATAAACTTCTTCAAAATCGACTATTCCTTGAGTTTCTTGTTCTTTATATGAATTATATTTATTCAATCCAATCGAAACTCCAAATATTGCACTTATACTGAATATTATAGCACTCAAAATAACAAATACTAAATAAAAACCAAATGCAATAGCACCATATTTTATTACTTTTTGTAAAGATGTCATTTTACATCAACACCTCCAAATAGACAAAATGCATTTATGTAAATTGTAGGTAAACTTTCATTTATATTATTTTTTACTTTATTAGATACTCCTCCAAATATTGGTGTAGATTTAATTTTTACATTCACACCACTAGGAACTCTTATATCTATACCTCCAAAAATAGCACTTGCATTAATAATTTGGTCATGATTTACAGCAGCCTGTGTTAAGTCAATATCTACTCCTCCAAATATTGCGTCTATATTAGCGCCTTTAAATTCTTGACCATTAAAGTCACTTTTTATTCCTGAAAAAGTTGCACAGAAATCTTCTCCATCAACTCTTTCTGAATTCAATTTTCTTATTTTTTCATTTACTTTTGTTCTAAATGTGTCCTTAAAAATAAAGCTTAATCCTATCATTACTAATATAAATGGGAAAATTAGTTTTCCTATAATATCAAATGATAAAATGTCTCTTGTACATAAGAATAACACTATTCCTATTACTAACCATATAATATCCCATGTTCTATTATCATCTTTAAATAATCCAATAAAACTTGGTACTATTATAAATAGTGTCCACCATCCTTCAAAAAATATATTGATATTAGTAATTCCCATTGCATTACATCCTATAATAAATCCAACGATGATAAATACCAATCCCCATAAAATGTTTCCAAATTTTTTCATAAATTTTCTCCTTTTTCTTTTATACAATTATATTATATTATATTTAACTAAATTTTACAATAGTATTAGAAATTGTTGTTATATTTTAGTTACATAAATACTTAATAAATTTTCATCATATTAAAATGAGAGACTCTATATAGATTCTCTCATTTCATACTAACTATTATTTTTGCAATTCTATAAATTAGTTATCCTTCCTCTCTTTTTCTTTACTTCTAACATATTCTATAAAGTAAAGCTTCCATGCCATTGAAAGTCCACATATTACAACTAAAGTTGTAATACCTGCACATAAGTAAGTTTCTTTTAATAAACTATATGTACCAATAGCTAAAATTACTGTTATTACTAATACTATCAAAATCACTCTAGTTCTTTTCATAACTTCTACCTCCTGAAAATATTTTTTTACTTAGCTGTCATAGTTCTCTTTCTTAAAATTTTCTTATTAATAGTTACTATATCTTAGTAGTAAACAGGATTCATTAAAATTTACTATTAATAGTATAGCATAATTTCTATTGATTGTAAATCTAATTTTTCAATTGTTACTAAATTTTATATAACGCATTGGTGCCATCAACATAATGTAATATTGTATTAAAGAAACTGCAAAATTTCTGTTTAATCTTCTTTTTTAAGCATTCTTACTTTCTATTAAAAACTACCCCAGATAAATTTATATTATCTGGGTATTTTTATTGTCTAAAGAAAATTGAGACAGTTTAGCACTGTCCCAAATGTCTCATTTTATTCTGAAAAAATTCTCTCAAATTCATCAGCTTCAATTTTCTCTTTCTCAAGTAAAATTCCAGCAACAGCATGTAATTTTTCAACATGGTCAGAAAGAATTTGTTTAGCTCTATTGTAACCTTTATCAACAATAGCTTTTGTTTCCTCATCTATAATAGCTGCAGTCTCTTCTGAATATTCCTTAGATTGTGCAAAATCTCTACCTAAGAATACTTCTTCTTGATTTTGACCTAACATTAAAGTACCAATTTTTTCACTCATGCCATATTTAGTAACCATACTTCTAGCAATTTTTGTAGCTCTTTCTATATCATTACTTGCACCTGTTGAAATATCATTTAATATTAAAGCTTCTGCAACTCTACCACCTAATAGTGATACTATATTTTCTTCCATTTCTGTTTTAGACATAAAAGATTTATCTTCAGTTGGTCTATACATTGTATAACCACCTGCCATACCTCTTGGTACAATTGATATTTGGTGAACAGGATCTTGCGTATCTAAGTAATGACTTACAACAGCATGACCTGCTTCATGATATGCTACTAATCTATTTTCTTTTTCACTTCTAACTCTTGTTTTCTTTTCAGGTCCCATAGTTACTTTAACCATGGCATCTTCAATTTCTTTCATTCCAATTTCATTTAAGTTTCTTCTTGCAGCTAAAAGTGCTGCTTCATTTAATACATTCTCTAAATCTGCACCTGCAAATCCTGATGTATTTTTAGCAATAACTTTTAAATCAACATCTTCTGCTAATCTTTTCTTTTTAGAATGAACTTCTAGTATTTGCTCTCTAGCTTTAACATCTGGAGCTCCAACAACTATTTGTCTATCAAATCTACCTGCTCTTAATAAAGCTTTATCTAATACATCTGGTCTATTAGTTGCAGCAAGCACAATAACACCTTCATTATCAGAAAAACCATCCATTTCAACTAATAATTGGTTTAAAGTTTGTTCTCTTTCATCATGTCCTCCACCAAGTCCTGCACCTCTTTGACGACCAACAGCATCTATTTCATCTATAAATATAATACATGGGGCATTCTTTTTAGCTTGCTCAAATAAGTCTCTAACTCTTGAAGCACCAACACCAACAAACATTTCAACAAAGTCTGAACCACTTATAATAAAGAATGGAACTCCTGCTTCTCCTGCAACAGCTTTTGCTAATAATGTTTTACCTGTTCCTGGCTGACCTACCAATAAAACTCCTTTAGGAATTCTTGCTCCCATATCTGTAAATTTCTTTGGATTTTTCAAAAATTCTACTATTTCTTGTAATTCTTCTTTTTCTTCATCAACACCTGCAACATCCTCAAAAGTAATTTTATTTCTATCAGCTGGCGTCATCATTCTAGCTTTACTTTTTCCAAATGACATTGATTTTGTACCATTTTGACTATTTCCTACTCCACCCATCATGAAGAACCAGAAAATAAAGAAAATTATTAAAATTCCAAATGGTGTTAATAGTCCTATTATTATAGATAATGCAGATTCTGAATTTTCTTCTAATGTAAATGCACCATTTTTAATAAAATCTTCTGAATAGTTCATAAAATTTTCCATATTTGGAATATTTACTTGTTTCTTTACTTTATCATCAGATAATTGTACTGTTGCAGATACCCCATCAGAATCTATAACTATTGATTCTACTTTTCCCTCATTTATTTTCGTAATTAATTCTGAATACTTTAATTTAGTATTAGTATTTGTCATTATAGAAGATAATAACACTATAAATATCACTCCTATAATTAGCCACATAGCTAATGTTTTAATTCCGTTTTTCAAAATAATTCCTCCTTTTGAAAAGCTTCGCTTTTCTCATTGTCATACAAAATTTTCTTTAAAAATTTTGTATGGCAAATCTTGCGCTTTGCTTTACTTCTCTTATCGTCATTCGTTATAGTTAAGTAAAAACTTGTTTAATCTAATTAAAATCATATCTTACTTAACTATAGCTATCATTCAACATATTCTTTAAGCTTTATAACATAGATATTTTTTTTTTGCAATATTTTTTTTATTACTTTTTGATTACAAAAAATGCTTGATTTCAGAAGTATTACGGATACTTAAGTTTGGTTTATAAAATAAATTTTAGAATTTTTTACTAAAATTTTTATATTCTTATTGGGAGTCAAATATTTATTACCAATGTTATTTTCACATAGCTTTATTACATCTTCTATATGTATTTTTTCAATACCTTTTGTTGTTCCCAAAAGCCTTGATATAGTATATAACAATATTCTTGATTTTATAACTTTTTCTTGTTTATTAAATTCTTTTAAATTCATAACAAATTCTCTTAAATTTTCTTCTAAAATCAACTCATTATACTTGTCTCTAACAACTTTATCTAAATATTCATCCTCTTCCTTAATTAATTGCGATAATCTATCCATTGTCTGAACTATATTAGGATTAAATTCCTCTTTAATATAAGGAATTACTACATTTCTTACTTTATTTCTAGTATAAATATTTTCAAAATTAGTCCTATCAATTCTTGCATCAATCTGCTTGTCTTTGCAATACTGTTCAATCTCAAATCTTTCACATTCAATAAGAGGTCTTATATATTTTCCATTTTTTATAGGCTCAATTCCCTTCAAACCCGCTATTCCGCTACCTCTTAAAACATTCATAATCATAGTTTCCACTTTATCATTTTTATTATGAGCGATAGCAACTTTATTTGAATCTGTCTTTTTCAAAACTTCGTCAAAAAATTCATATCTAGCATTTCTACCAGCTTCTTCAGTTCCTATTTTATTATTATTAGCAATTTTTTGAATATCTATACTCTTTGAATAAAACTGAACACCAATTTTTTCACAAAAATCTTTTACAAAAATTTCATCATCTTTTGCTTCATCTCTAATCAAATGATTAACATGTGCCACTATTATATCAAACTCCATATGTAATTTTTTGTCATTTCTTATGTCATTCAAAATATTTAACATACAAATAGAATCAGGTCCACCTGAAACACCCAAAACAATTCTATCACCATTTTCTATTAAATTATATTTTTTTATTGTATTTAAAACTTTCTCTAACATCTTTCCTCCTTTGTGTCAAAAGGGACGCCCTTTTTTGACACATTTTTATACCAAAAGGGACACCCCTTTATTTCCACAAAAATTTTTATATTATCATTTTTTATTCACTTTGAACTCGCCTAACTTTTTCTCTAGATATTTTTAAATACATTGCAATTTTTCTTAAGGATACATCATATTTATCTTCTAATATCGTAATCAATTCTTTAATATTTTTTCTATTATCCTTTAGTTCTTCCAATCGCAAATTATTATCAATTAAATACTTTTCTATCAATTCTTTAATTTCTTTTTCTGTCTGTTCTTCATCTTCTAAAAATTTAATGTTATCATCTTTTTCACTACATACATTGTTAATATCTCTCAAATCAAATTCAAAATTATTATAACTGGAATATTTATATTCATATGGATATCTACAAATTCTTGCCTTAACTGGATTATTATGTATATAATTGATACACACATATAATTGTTTTTCAGAATAAATTCCTTGACTCTTATATCTATCTCTATACACATATCCAACTCTATTATACTTTTTGTTATAATACATAGCATATAAAGTATTAACTTTATGCATAAAGTCACTTAGTTCTTTGACTTCTTTAATCTCTACTAATAAATGAACATGATTATCCATTACACAATGTGCAACAACTTTCACATCACATTGATTTTCTATCTTTTTCATAATTTTCAAATATTCTTCTTTATCATTGTCATTATCATAGATATATTCTTTATTCAATCCTTGAACCATAAGATGAAAAAAAGAAGATTTTATATAACTTCTTGACATTCTAGCCATATTCCCAACCTTTCCGTCCCAAATTATATTTTTCTTCCCCTTTTACATAATATACCTTTATTTAAAACTTGTCAATAAATTTGCTACAATATACTAAAATTTAGCATTTATGACTCAAAAGGTTGTCCCTTTTGGTCTATTTTTGTGTCAAAAAAGGGCGTCCCTTTTGACACATTAATCATCAAATCTTTTTTCCAAATTAACAAATTTAGTATAACTTCCTAGCCATCCTAAATCTACTGTTCCTGTTGAACCACCTCTATGTTTTGCAATTATTACTTCTGCTATATTTTTTCTTTCACTGTCTTCATTATAATAATCATCTCTATATAAAAACATAACAATATCAGCATCTTGCTCTATTGAACCAGATTCACGCAAGTCTGATAGCATTGGTCTATGGTCTGGTCTTTGCTCAACAGCTCTTGATAATTGTGAAAGTGCTATAACTGGAACATCTAATTCTTTTGCTAAAATCTTTAATGATCTACTTATTTCTGCTATTTCTTGCTCTCTACTTCCACCTCTAGTTCTATTACTTCCTTGAATTAATTGCAAATAATCTATAACAACTAGTCCTATATTTTTTTCTAATTTTAATTTTCTACATTTTGCCCTTATTTCCATAACAGATATACCTGGTGTATCATCTACATATATACCCGTTTCTGAAAGTGGCCCTATTGCTTCTGCAAGTTTTGCCCAGTCTTCGTCTTCTAATTTTCCTGTTCTGACCTTATTACTATCTACCATCGCTTCACTACACAAAATTCTATTAACCATTTGTTCTTTTGACATTTCTAAACTGAAAATTGCTACTGGTGCATTTCCTCTTAGTGCCGAATTTGTAGCTATGTTTAATGCAAATGCTGATTTTCCCATAGCTGGTCTTGCTGCTATTAATATAAATTCAGAACCATGTAATCCTGCTGTTCTATAATCTAAGTCTGTAAATCCTGTTGGAACACCTGTTATATGTTGCTTTCTATTATATAACTCTTCAAGTTGTGTAAAACTGTCTACTAATATATCTTTTATTGGTGTATATCCTTTTTGGTCTTTATTTTGCATTAAGTTAAATATTTTCTTTTCTGCACCTTCCATAATATTTTCAACTTCTTCTGTTGTATCATATCCTAATTCTATTATTTCATTTGCAGTTTTTATTAAATTTCTTAACACAGATTTTTCTTCTACTATTTTTATATATTTTGCAATATTTGCAGTAGTTGGAACTTTTTCTGGTAATTCTGCTAGATATTCAAATCCACCAACTTGTTCAAATTTTCCCATCAACTCTAATTCTGCTTTTACTGTAATTAAATCTATTGGCTCTGCTCTATTATATAAATTTAACATTGCTGAATATATTAATCTATTATCTTCTCTATAAAAATCTTCTTCTTTTAAAACTTCTATACTACTTGATACAGCCTCTTTGTCTGTAAGCATACTTCCTATTACTGCTTGTTCCGCTTCTATATCATGTGGTGGTACTTTTCCAATATCCATTCTTATTCCCCCATAAAATTAATTTATTATTCTATATTTGGTTTATATATTAATATTCGAAAGCAAATACCTAATGGTAGACCCCAAATATGTTTTTGCTAAGAATATTAATATATAAACTAGATATAGCTTTAATAAATTTTAACAACGAAAAATGTCCTTTATTTTTAAAATTTATTCTGAAATAACATCAACTTTAAGCTTACCAGCAACACCTTCAAACAATTTTATATCAACACTAAATGTCCCTAAAGTCTTTATTGCATCTTTCAAATCAATTTTCTTTTTATCAATTTTTATTTGATATTGTTTTTCTAAATTTTCAGCAATCTCCTTTGATGAAACTCCTCCAAATATTTTTCCATTTGCTCCTGATTTAACTTTAATTTTTAACAATATTTTTGACAACTTATCTGCAACTTTTTCTGCTTCTTCTTTCTCTTGAGACTTCTTAAATGCATTTGAATCTTGTTTTGCTTTCAATTTACTCATATTTTCTGCATTTGCTTCTACTGCCAAATTTTTAGGAAATAAAAAGTTTCTTGCATATCCATCTGACGCATTTATTACTTCATCCTTCTTTCCTACTCCTTTTATATCTGCTTTTAATATTACTTTCATAAAAATCACTATCCTCTCTCTTATATTGTATATTTTACATTAAAAACACAAAAATAGCAAGATTTTATTAATAAAACATTGACACATTATGTTAGATAGTATATACTAATTCCATCATTTTTTAATATTCCTTTAACGTATTAATAGTAACTATATTAAACACAACTAAAAATTTAGGAGGAAAAATATGATTAACTTAGCTGATTTCATGGATCTTTCCAAGAATGAACGGAAGTCAAAAAAAAGAAATTTGTCATTAGAAGAATTTAATTGCATAAAAAATTCACCTACAGAAATCCTTATTAAATTAAGCTTATCTCATGATATCAAGATACGTGAAGCTGTTGCAATATCAAGTAACACTCCAATAGAAATACTTGAAAAGTTAGCAACTGATGAAACCTCTGTACGTGTGTGTGTTGCATATAATAAAAATTCAAGTAAAGAACTTTTAACAAAATTAGCAGATGACAAACATTTCTTGGTACGTTTCGAAGTAACTCAAAATAAAAATACACCTATTTGTATTTTAAAAAAATTGGCAGAAAATGATAATAATGAAGAAGTTCTAATGTCCGTTGCTCAAAATAGAAATATAACTCCAGAAATTCTTCAAAAATTGGCAGAAAGACATAACATTAATGTATGTTTGATTATTTCAAAAAATCCAAAAACAACTTCAGAAACTCTTGCTGAAATGGCGAAATATTGTAATGATATAGTACGTGAAATAATAGCAATTCATCCAAATACAAATTTGGATACCCTTGAAGAATTATCTAAAAACTATAATCATGAGATATATTTAACAATGGCATATAATGACAATATTACTTCAAATCTGCTTACAAAATTAGCTAGAAATTCAAATTACAATAATGAAATATGTAAAGCAATTGCAGAAAATTCTAACACAAGTTCAGAATTGCTCGTAGAATTATATAAAAATTGCAATAATGATAATGATGTCTGCATTTCAATAGCACATAATAACAATGCAAGTCCTAATCTACTTAATGAATTAGCAGACCATAAAGATCCTATTGTTTGTTATTTTGTTGTATTAAATGCCAATACATCTCTAGAAACAATAACAAAATTACAAAAGCATGAAGATGAAGCTGTACAAGAAGCAATCCAAAAAGTAATTAAGAAACGTTTTAGCTAATCTAAGTCTAACAATTAAGTTTTATATAATAGGAAAGTCATACTTTCCTATTATATAAAAAGAGGTATGAAAAATAGTTACTGCATATAAGTAGTAACTATTTTCATATATTTATAAATATTAATTTTCTATCTCTGAAAAATACTCATTAACACAATCTATTAATTGTCTTTTAACATTTTCAATAGTCATACCTTCAACTTGAGCACCAGCAAGTGTAATATGCCCACCGCCACCAAGTTTTTCTAATATAACTTGAACATTTATATCCCCTAAAGAACGTCCACTAATGCAAATTTGTTCACCTGTATTTCCTAAAACAAATGATGCTGTAACATTACCTATTGTAAGTAATTCATCAGCAGCTTTCGCACACAATAAGCTTACATCCTTTTCTTTTTCTTGGTCATATAAAGCAATTGCAATTGAATCATTTATCATTTCTGCACTTCTAACTATATCAGCAATTTTATTAAATGACTCTAAATCACTTTGGAACCATTTTTTTACTTTTATAATATCAACTCCACATTTACGCAAATATGCTGCCGCTTCAAAAGTTCTTACTCCTGTTTTGAAAGTAAAACTTTTTGTATCCATCATTATTCCTGCATACAAGCTTTCTGCCTCTATCTTCTTTAATTCAACATTTGTTTCTGCATATTGTAATAATTCTGTTACAAGTTCTGCTGCTGATGATGCATACACTTCTTGGAATGTTAATGTAGCATTTTCTATATAGTCAGCACTTCTTCTATGATGGTCTATTACTACAACTTTATTTGCTTTTTCTAAAACTTCTGGTGACTCTACATAGTTTATTTTATGAGTATCTACAACTACCAATAAAGTATCTTCATCTATATTTTCTTCAGCAACTTCTTTACTAATTAATACATCTTCATATTCTGGTTCTTCTAATAAACTATTTCTAAAGTTTTGTAAAGTTGGCGTATCACTTGTAATAATATATGCATTTCTTTCTAAACTCTTTGCAAGTCTATATATTCCTATTGCAGAACCTATTGCATCTATATCTGGATTAGAATGCCCCATAATCATTACTTTACTTGATTCTTGTATAAGGTTTTCTAGTGCATGTGCAACAACTCTAGCTTTTACTTTAGTCCTCTTTTCAACCTCTTGAGCTCTTCCACCAAAGAATTTGTATATATCATTTTGTCTTATAACTGCTTGGTCTCCACCTCTACCAAGTACAATATCCATAGCTGTTTGAGCAGATTTATATTTATCTTTATCTACTTCTCCTTCATTTGAAATCGCTATACTTAATGTAAATTGAACTTTTTGTTTTGGATCTATTTCTTTAATTTTGTCTAATATACTAAATTTGTCTTCTTTAATCGTATTTAAATATCTTTGTTCAAATATATAAATATATCTATCTCTATCTGATTTTATTAAAATTCCATTAGTTTCATTTGTCCATTCATGTATTTCTTTATCGATATCAGCTATATACTGTGCTTTTTCTTCATTTTCTAGCATTTGCATATTTTCTTCATAATTGTCTATCATAATGATTCCAACACATGATTTTGAATCATTATATTCTTTTTGTAACTTTATATTTTCTGTTTCATCTATAAAATATAAAATTACCATATATTCATCTTTATTAATTCTAGAATATCTTTTAGAATTTACAAATTTTCCTACTAATCTATATGTCTTTTTGTTTATTTGTACATCCTTTAATATTGATTTATCATTTTTATCTTTTTTATTTTGAATTTCATCTTGTAAATCAAACACTAAGTCATTTACAAGTGTATCTATATCCGTCTCTGCAAATTCAGATACAAATTTCGAACTCTTCCATATAACATTTCCATCTGTTTCTAATATTATTAAAGGAAATGGTGAATTAATCAAACTCGTCTTTGCTGCCGAATCTACTGATAATGTTAAGTCTTGCAATGTTTCTGATATTTCACTTTTCCTTTTATTATTGGCAAAGTATGTATATCCTATTACTATTGCATAAACTAATATAGATGGCACTATGAATCCTATATTTTGGCAACATATTACAATTAACAATATTAAAATTATTACTAAATATATTTTTGTTCTTGATATTAAATTATCAAAAACCTTTTTATTGTTGTTTTGCATAAAACTCTCCTTTTTCTCCTATTATATTTTACACCTATAATATGGTTTTTGTCAAGTTTAATACTTACATGTGTCAATAGAGACGCCCTTTTTTGACACATTTTTATGTCAAAATTGAACATCCCTACTGAATTTTTAAATAATAAAATTAATCGTTTTTTTCATCTTTAAGCACATCATTTAAAACTGCATTTTCTTTATTTTGCTCACTTTCTTGTTGTTTCTTAACTCCATCAATTATCATAACAAACTTAACATCACCATCATTTCCCTCATTGAGCATTGTAAAATTATTATAATCTTTAGATAATTCAGTTAACTTTTCAACTCTATCAGTAAAATCTTTCACATTATTCTTCATAAAATTGCAAATTTTATCAACACCATCTCTATTAAAAGTATAAATACCTTCCGCCAAATCAGTAGCACCATTAGCAATAGTAGTAGCGCCATCTGTCAATTGACCATTTGCAAAAGTCAATTCTTTTGTACTAACATCTAACTTTTTCATACCTGATTTTAAAGAAGTTGAACCACTTCTTAATGTACTAGCACTAGATTGCAAAGTTCTAGAACCATCAACTAAAGCCTTTGAACCATCAGCTAACTGTGTCAAAGCTGTTGGTAATTGGTTAGCAGCTGCATTTAGTTGTCCTAATCCTTGTTCTAACTTTTGTGTAGCTTGCGAAATTGATTTAACACCATTATCTAAGGCATTTAAATTAGCTTGTGCTTGTTCAGATGTTAGCTGTGTTAAAGTTGCAGTGTCAATTGTTATCTGCTTTTGTAAATTCATTATTATTTCATCACTTTCTAAATATCCCGCTTCTATTAATTGATTCTTTGTATTAGTTAATGTAGTAACATTCGCACTCAATGTTTTTATAGTAGCCTCTAGTGAATCTTTTACAGTATTTATACCATTTACTAAACCATTTTCTGAATTAACACCTAAATTTAACTCTACACTTCCTTTATATAATTGAGAAACACTCTCTGGTAAAGAACTTAATTTTGTTTCTAATTCATTAATTCCAGAGTTCAATTGTTGTGCACCATTTACTAATGAAGAACTACCTGCATTTAATGAGTTTATACCTGAATCTATTTTAGAATAATTTGAATTTATACTACTTACACCTTCAGAAACTTGATTCATTGCACCATTAAATTCTTTACTCTTCTCACTATAATTTATAGCACCATCTTTTAAAGTATTTGCACCTTCTTCAATTTGTTTGCTTGAAACTTGTAAAGTATTAACTTGACTATAGACCTCATCTAATTTATCAAAAATACTTAAATCTTCTTCATCTAAAACTTTTGGAGTAACAAAAGAAACTATACTATTACTTTCAAAGTCTTTTGCATCCATTGTAATTTCAATATCACTTGATATTTCTATATCTTTATCTAATACCCCTAAACTTTCTTGTAAACCTGGCATAGCCATACCAACCACAATTGTTTTCGTTCCATCATCAATTACTTTTCCAGAAGACACTTGTACATTAGTAGCAACTTCATTTTTAACAATTGTACCAGCAACAACTACAAATGGAACATACATCTTAACTTTTTTACCATTTATATCAACAATTCTCTCTTCTTTATTTGAATATTGAATAGTTATTTTAACATTTCCGCTTTTCCCTGCGATATCTTCTGGTGAAATCTCTTCTCCATCTAATTCATATTTTATTATACACTCTATTGGTAAGTCCTTTGAACTCTCACCTTGATAATATATATCATTCTTATTAGCTTTCCATGTAAAAGTATTTCCATCTTGAGTATAAGTTTCATCACCACTTGTATTTTTTATATTCAATAAATCTGACATATCTTTTATTAAATCTTCATTCTCTTCATTTTTTATATGTGTACTAACTATCGTTTTATAACCATCTCCTGATGCATCTAATTTAGAATAAACTGTCTCATCTTTTGTATATGCAAACACAGGTAATGTATATCCAATCATAGAACATAGCAATACTCCTGAAATTACTTTAGAAACTACTTTATTATTCATATTTATCAAATCCTTTCCATATATGTGCCAAAAAGGGACGTCCCTATTGGCACACTTTTTTCATTCCAACTGTTGTTTTACAAATAATCTTATCAAACAACATTAAAAACGCTGGCAATACCATAATTACACTAATCATACTAACAATAGCACCTCTAGACATTAAAGTACATAGAGAACCTATCATCTCTATTTTTGAGCAAGCTCCAACTCCAAATGTTGCACCAAAGAAACACAATCCACTAACAATAATTGAACTTATTGAAGTTCCTAGAGCTTCATCAACCGCCTCTTTCTTTGATTTTCCTTCTTTTCTAAAACTTACAAACTTAGTTGTAATTAATATTGCATAATCTATTGTTGCACCTAATTGTATTGTTCCAATTACTATTGATGCAATAAATGGCAATGTTGTATTTGTATATGTTGAAAGTCCCATATTTATAAATATAGCAAATTCAATAACTGTCATTAATATTACAGGCAATGAAATTGATTTTAATACAAATATCATAATTATAAATATAATTACAATTGATACTCCATTTACGCTATTAAAATCATGGTCACTTATTTCTACTAAATCCTTCATAAGTGGTCCTTCTCCTGCTAGTATTGAATTTTCATCATATACTTTTATTATTTTATTTACTTCATTAATTTGTTGGTTTAACTCATCTGTTGCCATTTCATATTTAGAATTTATTATAACTAATTGATACTTATCATTTTCAAAGATTGATTTTACATCTTCTGATAATATATTATCTGGAAGTTCAGTTCCTGCTATCTTTGAATACCCTAAAGCCCATTCAATTCCATCTATTTTTTCGATTTCTTTTAACATTTCATTAACTTTATAATTTGGAACATCCTTGCTAATTAAAGCTAATTCTGTTGATACCATATTAAAATCATTTTTTAATGCATTATTTGCTTCGACACTTAATAGTGTATCTGGTAATGATTTATCTAAATTATAATAAACACTTATATTACTATATCCATATACTGCAAATGGTAATATTATCAAAAATACTACTATTATTGCTTTATAATGTTTTATATTGAAATTTTTTAATATTTCAAATTTTGGTAATATTTCTTTATGCTTTGTTTTTTCAATCCATTTATCAAATACTAAAAGCATTGCTGGTAATATTGTTACAACACTGACAACTCCAAGAAATACTCCTTTTGCCATAACAATTCCAATATCTTTTCCTAAGCTTAAATTCATACTACAAAGTGCTAAAAATCCTGCTATTGTTGTTAATGAACTTCCTACAACTGACACTAATGTTTTTGATATCGCATGTGCCATTGCCTCATCATTGTTTATGTACTTTCCTTTTTCTGCCTTATAACTGTGATATAAGAATATTGCAAAATCCATAGTTACTCCTAATTGAAGTACTGCGCTTATTGCTTTTGTTATGTATGATATTTCTCCCAAAAACACATTTGAACCCATATTATATAAAATTGCTATTCCTATATTTAATAATAAAAATAGTGGCGCTATATATGAATCTAAAGCTAGTTGTAAAATAATTAAGCATAATACTACTGCTATAACTACATATATTGCTATTTCTGAATTAGACAAATCTCTTGTATCTAAAACAGTTGCTGACATTCCACTTATTTTGCATTGCTTGTCTGTTAAATTTCTTAGTTCTTCAATTGTTGACATTGTACTATCTGAAGAAATTCCATCTTTAAATGTTACAAGCATTGGTGTACTTCCATCTTTATAAATCTTATTTGTTATTTCTTCTGGCAATACCTCTACTGGTATGTTTGAACCTAATACATCTGCAATACTTATAACATGCTCTACATTATCTAGTTTGCTTATTTGTTTTTCTAATTTCTGAATATCCTTAATATTCATGTCTTCAACTATAACAACTGAAAATGCTCCCATATCAAATTGTTCTGATAAAATTTTCTCACCTTTTATTGTTTCTATATTATCTGGCAAGTAAACTAAAATATCATAATTGATTCTAGTTGCTTTTATCCCTATAATTGAAGGAATTAATAATAGTATCGCTATTATCAATATTAATTTTTTGTACTTACATATTTTTTCTGCAAATTTTAACATTCTTATCTCCCTCTCCTTTAACAATTGTTTAAATGACCATCGGTCATTTTTATATATAATACTACCTTTATGACCATTAGTCAATAGTTTTTTTAAAAAACATTGACCTTTAGTCAAATTTATGTAATAATTTATATGTAGGAGAGTTTAAAAATATGAAAAATGATAAAGAAGAAAAAGAAAATAGATTATTAAATACAGCATTCAAACTATTTACAGAAAAAGGAATAAAAGACACATCAATTCAAGATATTGTAGATAATGCAAGTGTTGCCAAAGGAACATTTTACTTATATTTTAAAGATAAATATGAAATAAGAGACATTCTAATAGTAAAAAAATCAGAAAAATTATTTTCTGATGCATTAACATCTTTAAGAAAAAACTATATCTCAAATTTCTCTGACCAAATTATATATATTATAAATTATGTTATAGATGAATTGTCAAAAAATCCTCTATTATTAAAATTCATTTCAAAAAATTTATCTTGGGGAGTGTACAACAAAACTGTATTAAAATTATATGAATCAACTGAACAGAGAAAAAATACTTTACATGATTTATTTATGAAGGGTATAAAAGAAAATAATATAAAATTAAGTAATCCTGATGTAACTCTATTTATGATTATAGAGTTAGTTGGTTCTACTTGTTTTAATTCTATTCTCTATAAAGATCCTTTACCTATTGAAGAATATAAACCTTATCTATATAAAGCTATTCGAAATTTAATTGAAACTAATTAAAATTTTGTGCCAATAGGGACGTCCCTTTTTGGCACATTTTAAATTACAATTTTCACATCAAATAAGAGTATCTCTTTTGACTCATTTCTGTGCCAAAAAGGGACGTCCCTATTGGCACACTTTTATGTTTTCAGCATCTTCTCTTCTAATAGCAATAATACTTCCTCTAACTTGAAACGCTCTTGGATCTTTAGATGGACTTAATAAAACTGGTATAATATTTGTTCCTTTCACTAGACCTAAATCCAATAATCTTCTTTTTATATTTCCTTCACATTCAATTTTTTGTATAATTCCATTTTGATTTAATGGTAATTGATCTAAACTTATTACTTTTTCATCCATAATTATCACCTTCATGTATTACATAATATAATAATAGACATTTACTAATATTAATACTAATAAATATCTACTACTATTATATTTTGTCGAATTATAAATGTTACTATCATAGTAATTATAATTTATGCTCTCTTGCAAAAGCCTCTGCATCTTGATTCATTTCTCTCTTTACATTTTCGACAATCTGCTCATTAGATAATCGATCTTTATTTTCATACATTTCTCTTAATAATTTATCTTTAACTTCACTTTCGGAAAAAACTTCCTTAATCTTTTCGTCTCCCTCTTCATTTTCATAATTAAAAATTTCTGTCACATAACTATTTAACGCTTCTTCTGACAAATGACTATGTGTTTTAGTATATTCTAATCCATCATAATCTTTAGCATTTGTAGGATTGCATCCTTCTTCAGTATGTTCTTCAACTTCATTTTGTATTCTTTCTTTTTGCTCAATTCCTTTATTTCTATTCATTATCTCTTTTGTTTCAATTGGAATAACTGGTGTCTTTGAAGTCTCAATTTGAATACCTACATTTTCATTCTCTTCTAATGTTTTCTGATACATAAACATTTGAACACTGCCTTGACTGTTTTCACATCCTATACTTATTCCATTAGATTTTCTTGTATAAACTGATAAATCTTCATTATCTCTTGTTGCTGTTCCATCTGCTCTTATTTTAGTTTGTTCTCTACTTGCATTATTTCCTACTGTTTTGTCCATTTCAAATTCATCATTTAAAACTCTTGCTTCTCCATCCTTTGTCATTCCAACTAATGAATATGTTGTATTATTTATTTTTGAATTAGCTGTAACTTCTTTTACTTTTTCAGAATAAACAACATATACACTATCATATTCTTCTAAATCTAATCTTTTTCCTAAAGTTTCTTTCCCATCTACTAATTTATTTAAGTTAGCCTTTTGAATTCCATTTACTTTGATTTTTTCAGATTGTTTTTCAGATAAATCGTTTTCATCTTTATCTTCACGTTCTTCTTTTTCCTCATTTAGCTCTTCGATTTCTTCTTTATCCATTTCTTCTAAAAGTTCCTCAACTTCATCCTCTGAAACTTCTTTTCCTAAATGAGCTGTTAAAACTTCTGAAAGTTCTTTTCTTTTTAAAGCATTTAATGAATTTGCTTCTATTTCTTTTTCCGATGTTCTTTCTAATAATTCATTAACAGCTTGCATTTTATCTAGCTCTGAATTTTCAAAACTTGAATTATATGCTATTTCATTGTCTCCTATTGTGCCACCAATACATTTATCTCCCAAATAATAATTTTTTTGCTCTGTTATCCTCTCTTTCCCTTCTTCGTCAATTTCTTTAATTTGTTTTTCTACTATAAATAAGTTTTCTGAGATTGGTTTTCCATTAATTTTGTCTTGCCATGTTGCTTGTCCTACAAATTTTATATCTTTTATTGATACTTCTCTATTTTCTTTTTGATTTTTTATTAATTCATTTTCTATTGTATCTTTTAAGTCTTCTTCTAATTCTAATATTTCTTTTTCTCTTTGATTCATAATATTTCATCCTTTCTTTTAGATTAATATTATTATACCACAAATTATTATAATTCCAAGTATAATATTGTCAAATTAAAAAACAAAGGAATATCAAGCTTATTCCTGATATCCCTTAGTACTTCATATGCGTTATTTCATATTAACCTCTTTCACACTGAACCCAACATATTCGTTATTGATAGAATAATTCTTTTCTACTATTTCTTCATCTACATTTTCTATATCAAGTTTGTTTGCTGTCCAGCCTTCAGCCGCTCCTCTGTAATCAAGACTACCCTTTACTGCAATAAACGCTATTGCAACATTCCAATTAAAACACATAGTAAGATTCTCACATTCTTCTCTATATATACTTTCTCCATGTAGTTCCTTTTACTGTTGAATATGGATTTCCATTTACTACAAAATATATTATTTCATCATTACTTTCATTTTTTCCAAAACTACCTATATAATTCTCATATTCTCCTAATATTGAGTTTTCTCTTCTTTCTGCTTCTTCATAACTATTTTTGGCATCTCCTGCCTTTTGGA
>CAOKJC010000002.1 GCA_948468685.1 uncultured Clostridium sp.
AGAACAAGCTTCATCTAAAATATCAATTGCTTTATCTGGCAAAAATCTATCATGAATATATTTTTCAGACATTTCAACTGCTTGGCGAATAACGTCTGTAGATATTTTTACTTTGTGATATTCTTCATAATATTTTTTAATTCCATCTAAAATTCCAATAGAATCTTCAATATTAGGTTCTTCAACTAAAACCTGTTGAAATCTTCTTTCTAAAGCAGAATCTTTTTCAATATATTTTCTATATTCTTTTAATGTAGTTGTTCCAATTAATTGAATTTCTCCATTAGAAAGAGCAGGTTTTAAAATATTTGCTGCATTCATAGAGTGTTCGCCATCACCAGCACCTATAATATTATGGATTTCATCAATAACTAAAATGATATTTCCGTATTCTTTACATTCATCAATAATACCTTTCATTCTAGATTCGAATTGACCTCTAAATTGAGTACCTGCAATTACAGCAGTCATATCTAAAAGATAAACTTCTTTATTCAATAACTTAGCAGGAACATTTTGATTTGCAATTTTAATTGCTAAACCTTGTGCAATAGCAGTTTTACCAACACCTGGTTCACCAATTAAACAAGGGTTATTTTTAGAACGTCTATTTAAAATTTGTACAATTCTTTGAATTTCTTTTTCTCTACCAATTATCATATCTAATTGATTATTTTTGGCTTTATTTGTAAGGTTTGTTCCATAAGTATCTAGATATTTTTTCTTTTTGCTTTGCTTTGCATCATTTTTCTTTTCAGCTTTAACAGTTACTTTTTTGTTATTTGAATCAGTTTTGTTATCTGATTTTTGAAAATCATCTGACTTATTTTGTGAAAACATATTTGAAAATATAGAACCCAATGGAATTGCAGCACCTGCAATTTTAGGTCCACTTTCTTCATCTATTTCATCTTCGCCATCTAAATCACCAAAGGTAATTGCGCCATCAATATTTTTTAAATCTTCTATATTTAAATTTTCTGCAAAATCTTTAAAGATTGATTCTAATTGTTTATTCATATCTGCTAGATTTATTTTATCTTTTGCTAAAACATCTTGTTGTCTAGCTAATACTTCTGTTGCGTCTATTCCTCTTTTTTTAGCACAATCGAAGCATAAACCTTCCATTGTACGATTTCCATTATCTATTTTTTCATAAAAAAGTATTGCTGGATTTTTTTTACATTCTGAACATGTCATAACTTTCTATTCCTCATTTCTATTTTTTTAATATTATATATAATACCGCAAAGTTGGCAAATAGTCAAATTTTTTACCAAAGTTTTTAGTTTTATCTTGATTACTTTATGCAAATATGATATATTATATTTATGATATGTTTTAGTAACTTCAAAAATAATTTTTATTTAAGGAGGAAAAAGAATGCCTAAAATGCCAAAAAAGTATGCAGCAAATCCTGATGAGTTTCGGGGAATCCGGAATAAGCAAAGAAAGGCAAATTACAAAAAGACTCGAAAGAACGGCGTAATTAGAGATTGGACAAAGCAGGAAGATAAGGCAGTATTGGCACATGATATTCCTGATGCTGAATTATCGAAGAAAATTATGCGTTCAGTACAGGCAATACAAATTAGAAGATCGAGACTGAAAAGTGGCCAAGTTTAATAGGGGACAACAGAGAGAACATAAACTCTCTGTTGTTTTTTGTGTATAGGAAAAATCGTTCTACAGAAAAATTGCAGAGCAATTTTTCGTAGGCGAACAACAGTCGTGGCATGATAAGTAATCTAAAAGGTTAGGTATATTAGGTAGCTTTGGAGTTTTTAGATTGTTTATTGAATATTATGTAAAAAAGTGGACAATAAAAATAGGTATTTTTATTGTGTCAAAAAATACCTAATTATATAATTATAAAAAATAAATAAAAGAAGGAGAAAAAATATGGAAAAGTTCAAAAGAGCTAATAGAGGTATAACATTAGTTGCACTAATTATTACAATAATAATATTGTTGATATTGGCAGGAATATCAATATCAAGTTTAACAGGAAGTGGATTATTTAGGAAGGCAGAAGATGCAAAAACACAATATGGAGAAGCTGAAAATAGAGAAAACTCAATATTAGGAGAATATGAAAATTACATTAATAATTTAGGAAATAACTTATCTGATGTAGATAAAATTGTACATTTCTCTATAGATGGAGTAGAGTACTCATGTGAAAAGGGAAAAAGATGGAAAGATTTTGTTGATTATGAAGAGTATGGGGGAAATGAAGTAGTAGCTTATTTAGACGCATCACATTTTGGTGGTGAAATTGATGAAAATCAAAAAATATATTGGATAGATTGGATGACTTTTGAAGGTGGTGTAGTAAGTATGGATGCTTATTTTGTTAAATTAGACGGGGAATATATTTACTCAAATTCAGAAATTGTTTCTGGAAAGTATATTATATCTGATGAAGTTACTTCAATTCATAATTATGGAAATTGTTATATAAAATTTTAACAAAATTCTGTTTTTAAAAAGCAAGAAAAAATTTCTTGCTTTTTGTCTTTTTATATAGTAAAATTAAGATAGCCATTCGAGCGAAGCGAGTTACGGATATCTTATACAAATGAACGATAGTGAATTTGTAATCAAAAGAGAGATAAGTAATAGCGAATTTGTAACAATAAAAAATAAATGAGGGCTGTCCCTTTTGGCTGATTTTTGTGTCAAAAAAGGGCGTTCCTATTGACACAGAGGAGTAAAAAATGTATTTAAAAAGATTAGAATTACAAGGATTCAAATCCTTTGCAGATAAAACAATATTAGAACTAAGACCAGGAATAACAACAGCCATTGGACCAAATGGTTCAGGAAAAAGTAATATATCAGACGCAATAAGATGGGTACTAGGGGAACAAAGCATGAAATCACTAAGAGGAGCAAAGTCATTAGACGTCATATTTGCAGGTACACAAAATAGAAAATCTTTAGGGTTTGCAGAAGCATCTTTAGTGTTTGATAATAGTGATGGAGAATTGCCAATTGAATATACAGAAGTAACAGTCACAAGAAAGATATATAGAAGTGGAGAAACAGGATATTATATAAATAAAGTTCCATGTAGATTAAAAGATGTATTAGAATTATTTATGGATACAGGAATTGGTAAAGATGGATATTCAATAATTGGGCAAGGTAAAATTGATGAGATTTTAAGTAATAAATCAGAAGATAGAAGACATATTTTTGAGGAAGCAGCAGGAATTGTGAAATATAGAACAAGAAAAGAAGAGTCAGAGAAAAAGTTAGAGCACACAAAATTAAATCTTCTTAGAATAAATGATATTTTGTCTGAAATTGAAGGTAATTTAGAACCATTACAAATGCAAGCTGATAAGGCTAAGAAATATTTGAATTTAAGAGAAGAACTAAAAAGTATTGAGATAGGTTTATTTGTATACAATATAGAAAAATACAAAAATGATTTACAAGAATTAGTTCAATCAATAGATGTAATGACTACTCAATGTAGTGAAGAGGAAGAAAAATTAGAAGCAGTAAAAGCATTAAAAGAAGAGCTAAAATCTAATATTGACAAAATTACAGAAGAGATTGAAAGTATGTCAAATATAGGGTTTGAAAGTAAAAAGCAAATTGAAATATTAAATTCAGATATTAATGTAGCAAAAACAAAAATTGAAAATAATAATGAAAATAGTGAAAGATATTCAAAAGAAATTGAAGAGCAAACTGTTAGAATTACAGAATTAAATGAAGAAATTGAACAAAAACAGAGTAAGAAAGATAATTTAAAGAAAAATAAAGAAAAGTTTGAAAATGAATTGAAGGAAAAGCAAGAAGAATTAGATAAATTGACACAAAAATTATCTTCAAAAGAATTGGAAATTGAAGGATATAAACAAACAGTAGAACAAAATACAGATAGAAAATATGAGCTTCAATCAGAGATTAACACACAAAATGTTAATTATCAAAACTATGAAAAAAGACAAGCACAAGTAAAACAAGAAATTCAAATTACAATTTCAGAATTAGATGGTACAAGACTTAATAAAGAAGATATTTATAAACAATTTACTGAAATTGAAAATAAAAAGAACAAAATTCAAAAATCATTAGACGATGTAGCAAAGCAAAGAGGAGAAGCAAATCAAAAAATAAAATCTTATGAAAATGAAATTAATAATTTATCTAGTGAGATGAGAATAAAAGAATCAAGACTTAAATTCTTAATTGAAACAGAAAAAGAAAAAGAAGGATATATAAAAAGTGTTAAATCTTTATTACAAGATTGCGAAAATGTTAAAGAATTAGGAAAAGGTATGCATGGAGTTTTAGCAAATGTTATAGAAGTTCCTGATGATTTAGAAACAGCAATTGAAATGTGTTTAGGTGCTAGTCTTCAAAATATTGTAACAGAAACAGAAGATGATGCAAAAAAATTAGTTGAACATCTAAGAAAAAATAATTTAGGAAGGGCATCATTTTTACCAATTTCATCTGTTAAAGGTAAAAAATTAGATAAAATAAAAGGAAATGAAAAAGGTGTAATTGGTGTTGCATCAGATTTAATAAAATATAACAAAAAGTATGAGCAAATCATATTAAATTTACTTGGTAGAACAGTTATTGTTGATACAATGGAAACAGCAATAAAAGTAGCTAAACAAAATGGATATACATTTAGAATAGTAACAGTAGAAGGAGACTTAATTAATCCATCAGGAGCAATAACAGGAGGTTCAGTTGCTAAAAAGACTGTAAATATATTAGGTAGAGGAAAAGAAATTGAAAAATTAGAAAAAGAAATTAATAATTTAAAACAAAGAATTGAAAAATTACAAAATGACAAATTAAATTATGAAGAATCAATTGAAGGTATTTTAGAGTTATCATCAAATTTAGAAAAAGAGCTACAAGAAATAGATATTACATATGCAACCGAAAAACAGAAGGTAGTTTCAATTGATGAAAATATAGAAAAGTTAGAAAAACGTTTAGCTAGATTAAAAGAAGAACAACAAAGTCTTGAAAAGCAAAAAGAAGAGGCAGTATCTGTAAAAGGTAATTTACAAGTAGAGATAAATAAAATTGCTGAACAAAATCAAGAATTATCAAAGGTTATAACAGAGTTTGCTGAACTTAATAAAGATGACCAAAAATATATAGATGACTTAAATTTTGATATCACTAATTTAAAAATATCTGTATCATCATTTGATGAAAGTGAAGCTTCAATTGAAGAAATTCAAGAAAGAATTAATCAAGAATTAGAAAATACAAAAATAAGTATTGAAAATAAAAAGACTCAAATAGAACAAATAAAAGCAGAAAATGAGAACTTAGAAAAATCAATAAATGAAACACTTCAAAAAATTGAAGAAGTAAAAACAGAGGTTCAAAATAGCAGTTCTAAAATAGAAGAGTTGAAACAAGAAAGAATTCAAAAAAGTGAAAAACTTTCAAAACAAGAAGATGAAATTACAGATAAATTTAAAATAATAGAAGATTTAAAAGGTCAACTTGTAAAATTAGATGTAAAGAAAACAAAAATAGAAGAAGATATTAATGGAATTTATAATAAGATGTGGGAGGAATATGAGCTTACACCAAACAATGTAGGTGAATATCAAAGACCTGAAAATGTTCAATTAACACAAAGAAGAGTAAATAGTTTGAGAAATGAAATAAGAGAACTTGGAAGTGTTAACGTAGATTCTATTGAAGAATACAAGAATTTAAAAGATAGATATGACTTTATGAGTGAACAAAGACTTGATTTAGAAAATACAATGAGTAAACTTAGAAGTGTAATTTCTGATATGACACAAATAATGAAAGAACAATTTAAAGAAAAATTCAAAGTAATAAATAAAAACTTTGGAGAAGTATTTGCAGAATTATTTGGTGGAGGAAAAGCAGAGCTAATACTAGAAGACGAAAATAATATTCTAGAATGTGGAATAGAAATTACTGTACAACCACCAGGAAAGAAATTACAAAATATGACTTTGTTGTCAGGTGGAGAAAAAGCATTTACAGCAATAGCGTTATTATTTGCAATTTTGAAAATAAATCCAGCGCCTTTCTGTGTACTAGATGAAATTGAAGCTGCACTTGATGATGTTAATGTATTTAGATATGCTGAATATTTAAAGAAATTTGCTGAAAATACACAATTTTTGGTTATTACTCATAGAAAAGGAACAATGGAAGTTGCTGATACTGTTTATGGTGTTACTATGGAAGAGAGTGGTATTTCTAAATTGTTGTCGATGAAAATGTCCCAATAGGGACGTTTCTTTTTGGGACATTTTGTCCCAAAAGGGACACATCTTATTATTAATAGCAAAAGAATTTGAATAAGAAAAACGATGGGACTTAGTTACTTTCCATCGTTTTTTTGTGCATTTCAATTATTATATTACTTTAGTTACATGATTGTAAATCCAGAAAGGCAAGCTTGGATTTTGCAGTCTTTTAATTTCATTTCAGTTTCAACAGGATAAACAGGAGATTCCGAAAGATAAAAGTTAACATTTTTCTTTCTTTTTCTTTTACCTTTTATCGGATGAGACTCTTTTAACCAGTTTACAAACCGGATATACTTTTCGTAGCTATCCGTTGTTGCAGTTATAGTTGTATGGGGTCCTTTAAAAGTAATTTTGTACATAATTTTATGCCTCCTATATGTTAGTATAAAATAATTATATCACAATTTTACAATTTTTACAATAACTAACATAATAAAAACGGCGGAATTTAGTTACTTTCCACCGTTTTTTGTGCATTTCAATTATTGTATTACTTAATAGGCTGTGAGTCCGATACGGCGAGCTTTGGTTCTGCAAGCTATCAGCCGCTTTTCAGATGCGATAGGATATGCATCAATATCAACATCTCCATTTGTCGGATTATACTCATGTAACCATTTTATGAACCGGACATACATCTCGTAATTATCCGTTTCAGCGGTTAGTGTTGTTTCAGGTCCTTGCAAAGTAATTTTGTACATAATTTTTATGCCTCCTATATATTGATAAAATAATTATAACATAAATTTACAACTAATGCAATAGTTAACATAAGAAAAATTTTGAAAGTCCTATAAAAATTAGTAAAATTCCAGATATTAGTGACCATATATTTTCAGGTAATTTATAAAGTTTATTAATATTTTTACCCAAAAGACTACCAATGCTTAAAAAGAACAACTGAAAAATACTAACTAATATAGGAAATAATCTTAAATTTATATTACTAATACTTCCTCCTATTCCAATACATAAACTATCTAAAGAAAGAGCTATTGCTAAAAATATTGATTCTCTTGAATCTATAATTTTAGACTTATCTAAATCTGAAGATATAGGGTTATTGAATATATTTGAAAAATCTTCTTTTAATGCTTGCAAACATATATAAACTCCCATAAAAATTAGAATAGAGCTACCAATTAATTTGGTTAAAAAATGAGGAAAAATTGATTCTATAATGTTTCCTAGAAATATTGATATATAAGTTACTGTTATAGAAATGATAAATAATAGTATTTTTCCTATTAAAGAAATTTTTGTATTTTTAATTCCATATGTAATTCCGATTCCTAGTGAATCGATGCTACTTGAAATTGCTAAAATAAAAGAACTTAACATAATAACACCTCTTAAAACATAATATGACAAAAAATAAAAAATGTTATTTAGTAATAAAAAAGTACAAGCCACATATAATTTAATAATTCATAAGAAAAAGGAGTGAATTTTATGTGGCATACACAAAGAAAAGATGAAGTTTTAAAAAACTTAGGAACAAATGAAAAAAATGGATTAGCAGATGAAGAGGTAAAAGTAAGACAAGAAAAGGATGGAAAGAATAAACTAGAAGAGAAGAAAAAAGATAGTTTTTTTATCAAATTTTTAAAACAATTTAATGATTTTATGATTATTATACTAATAATTGCATCAATTGTATCTGCATTTGTTTCAAAAATGCAAGGTGAAAATGACTATGTTGATTCTATTATAATTATTGGAATAGTAGTTTTCAATGCATTAATGGGAGTTATACAAGAAGCAAAAGCAGAAAAGGCAATTGAATCATTAAAACAAATGACACCTCAAATTGCAAAAGTTATTAGAAATGGCAAAAAAATTGAGATTAATGCTGAAGAATTGGTAAAGGGAGATATTATAGAACTAGAAGCTGGAAATTTTGTTCCTGCTGATTGTAGAATTTTAGAAAGTCACAATTTAAAAATAGAGGAATCGTCTTTAACAGGAGAAACAGAGCCAGCGTTAAAAGATGCAGATATGATTTGTAAAAAAGATATAACACTTGGTGATATGAAAAATTCAGCTTTTATGGCAAGTATTACAGTAAATGGACATGGAAGAGCGGTAGTTACAGAAATTGGAATGAATACAAAAGTTGGACAAATTGCTAATATGATTATTGAAGATACAGAACCAGAAACCCCATTACAGAAGAAATTAGGAGAAGTAGGGAAAATACTTGGATTAGCGTGTCTTGTTATTTGTATAATAATATTTGTAATTGGGTTAATTAAACATATAGAACCTGTTGAAATGTTTATGACTTCTGTTGGACTTGCAGTTGCAGCTATACCAGAAGGTCTTCCAGCAATAGTAACAATTATGCTTTCTATTGGTGTTACAAAAATGGCAAAAAAGAATAGTATAATTAGAAAATTGCCAGCAGTAGAAACACTTGGAAGTAGTAGTGTAATTTGCTCAGATAAAACAGGAACATTAACTCAAAATAAAATGAGAGTTGTAGATGTAAGAGGAAAAAATAAGAAATTCATAATTGAATTAGCGACATTATGCACAGATTGTGAGATTTCTGTGGAAAATGGAAATAAGAATGTTTCTGGAGAACCAACAGAAAAAGCGATTGTAGAAGAAGGTATAAATATTGGTGCTATAAAAAGTGAATTAGAAGTATTGCTACCTAGAATTAATGAAATACCATTTGATTCTAATAGAAAAATGATGACAACAATACATAAAATAGGAAATAAATATAGAGTAATTACAAAAGGGGCTCCAGATGTTTTATTACAAAAGTGTATAAAAGAAATTTCAGATATTAATGAAATAAATAATCAGTATAATATAAAAGCTCAATCTTTAAATATTTCTAAGATACAAAATGAAAACAGACAAATGGCACAAAATGCATTAAGAGTAATTGCTGTTGCGTATAAAGATGTAGACTATTTGCCAACTAAAGTAGATACAGCAAATATAGAGAATAACTTAACATTTGTAGGTCTTATTGGAATGATAGACCCACCAAGAGAAGGCGTAAAAGAAGCTGTAAGGACATGTAAAGAAGCGGGAATAAGAACAGTTATGATTACAGGGGACCATTTAGAAACCGCAAGAGCGATTGCAAAAGACTTAGGAATTTTAGAATCAAAAGATAAAGCTATTACAGGTCAAGAATTAGATAAAATGACTCAAGAACAGCTAGAAAGGAATATAAGAGATTATTCAGTATTTGCAAGAGTAACACCTGAGCATAAGGTAAGAATTGTAAAAGCTTGGCAAAGAAAAGATGCAGTAGTTGCAATGACAGGAGATGGAGTAAATGATAGCCCAGCATTAAAAAATGCTGATATTGGAATTGCAATGGGAAAAAATGGTACAGATGTTGCTAAAAATGCAGCTGATATAATCCTTACAGATGATAACTTTGTAACAATAGTAGAGGCTGTAAAACAAGGTAGAAACATATATGATAATATTAAGAAAGCGATACATTTTTTAATTGCTACAAATATAGGAGAAATAGTAACGATTTTTGTTGGATTGATATTAGGACTAAAATCACCATTACTTGCAATTCAATTATTATGGATAAATTTGGTTACAGATTCATTACCAGCAATAGCTTTAGGTTTAGAAAAGCCTGAAAAAGATATAATGAATAGGAAACCTGTAAGCCGTAAAAAAGGAATTTTTGCTGATGGATTATGGAATAAAATTATTGTAGAAGGTGTAATGATTGGTATTTTAACACTTGTTGCATTTAGTGTTGGTAATAAATATTATGGATTAGAAGTTGGTAGAACAATGGCATTTTTATCAATAGGTTTATTGGAATTGATACATAGTTTTAATATTAAAAGTGACAAGTCAATATTTGGAAATAATTTATTTGAAAATAAATATTTGGTAGGAAGCTTTGTTTTAGGTGTGTTTATTCAAGCTATTGTAGTAGTTATACCATTTTTAGCAAATATATTTGAAGTTGTTCCTTTAAATTTAACTCAATGGATTATTACTGCTTGTATTTCTATGCTTCCTATTCCAATTGTAGAATTGCAGAAGAGAATGGATGTGAAAAATGGAGTAAGTTTAAGAAAAAATAACAAAATATATAATTGTATCAGTAAAAAAGTTTAAATAATTAAATTTGGGTTTCGATATTTTTTAATATAACATTATCAGATACCCCAAAACTAAGTTTAATATGGGATTATATTCCAAGAGAATTATCAAAAGAGAATTCAAAATTTGTATATGGGCATGTACTTATATTGTCTTTATTTTTATCGAAATTTGCAAAAAGTCTTGAAAAAACAAAAAAGTTATGAGATACTTTAGAAGTAAAATTATTATATTTTTGCAAATAAGAACTTTGAAAAAAGAATAATCCATAAAATAATATTTAAGTTTTTATAAAGTATATATTTATTTATAAATGATAAAAACTTAAAAATATTATAAAAAATAAGTATATTTATTTGTAAAAATATAAATAATAAAAGAAAAAATAGAAATAAGGAACAAAGGAGGAAAAATTATAAAATGAAAAAGCAAAACAAAGGTATAACACTTGTAGCATTAGTAATTACAATTATCATATTATTAATTTTAGCGGGAATCTCAATAAGTGCATTAACAGGAAGTGGATTATTCCAAAAGGCAGGAGATGCCAAAAATAGTTATGAAGAAGCAGAAAGAAGAGAAAATTCAATATTAGGAGAATATGAAAACTATATTGATAATTTAGGAAATGGTGGAAATGCAGGAAATTTACCATCAACTGAAGAAACAACACCATATATGCCAGATGAAAAAAGTAAAATAATAGAGAATTCAGATTTAGAAACAGGATTAGTAGTAGCAGATAAAAATAATAATGAATGGGTATGGATAGTAGTGCCAAAATCAGTAACAGCAAGTGCAACAACAGATTTAGAAATAGAAAATGCATTACAAACATATGCAACAGATTATAGAAGTTCTTGGACAGATGAATGGTATGAAGGATGTGGATTAACAGAAGCACAATATAATGGAAATAAAAGTAAAATGTTGCAAAGTATAAAAGCAAATGGAGGATTTTGGATAAGTAGATATGAAGCAGGAATAGAAGGAAGTGTGCAAAATCCATCTTTAGCAAGAACAGAGCCAGGAGAATTAACAGAAACATCACCAAAAGCAGTAAGTAAGCCAGACCATATACCATATAATATGGTAACATGTAGTCAAGCACAAAATCTAGCAAGTCAAATGAGTCCAGATACAACAAAAACAAGTAGTTTATTATTTGGAATACAATGGGATTTAGTGTGTAAGTACCTAGAGGGAAAAGACGGATTAACAACAGCAGATATAAATGAAGATAGTTCAAGTTGGGGAAATTATAGTAATAATTCATTAAATATAACAAGTGCAAAAGCTATGGGAGCAGAATTCAATACATCAACATATCAACTAGGAGAGTGGCAAAATGTTACTGAGAAACCAGCAAATAAACTAATTCTATTAACAACAGGAGCATCAATAGGAACTAAGAAGATGAATATATATAATTTTGCAAGTAATGAAGCAGAATGTACATTAGAAAAGGCGACCGACAGCTACAATCCATGTTGCAATAGGGGAGGCTCTTACTTTAGTACAGGTTCCGTCAGTCCAGCTTCTAGCCGCATCATCAATGATCCTTCTATCAGTAACGTCCTCATTGGTTTACGCGTTTCACTTTATTAAAGTAGGACTGAACTCTAAAGCCGTGACTATAACATTATAAAAAAATTAGTTTTAAAAGTACAGATTATAAAAAATTTATAGTCAAAATAGATTAATTAATATAAAAACTATTGTAAAAACAGTAAATATATGTTAATATAATAAAGTAAAACAAAAATGAAACAATTAAAAAATCCGATTAAAAAGCAAAGTATATATATATTTCAAAATTTTACAGAGAGAATATCCAAGGTTGAGAGATATTTAAATAAAATATATAGAAATTTCACTTTTTAGGACTTCTTTTGAATAAAGAAATACAACTTCACAATAGTTCAGTTGTATAAGTCATTTGTAAAAAGCAAAGCTTTAACAACTGACTTAAGTAGGAAGAAGCGGTTGAACCGTTAAAACTATAATGAGGTTAATTAAAAATAATTAATAAAATTAGGTGGTACCACGGAATAAATCCATTTCGTCCTATAACTATATAAAAAATATAGTAGGATGAAATGGATTTTTTTGTGAAAGTGAGACATTTGGGACAGTACAAATATGTCTTACAAATTTAGTCGAATAATGTAAAAAATACACTTATAAAAGAAAGTCGACAAAAAATAACAAAAATAATGAGACAAATTTGGACTGTCCCAAGTGTCTCAAGGAAGGAAATTATAATGAAAGAACAAATTTCAAAAATCAAAGAAACTTCAGTAGAAGAAATAAAAAAAGCTGAAGACTTAAAAGAACTAAATGAAATAAAAGTAAAATACTTAGGAAAAAAAGGAGAACTAACAGCAGTATTAAGAGGAATGGGAGGACTATCACCAGAAGAAAGACCAATAATAGGAAGCTTAGTAAATGAAGTAAGAGATGAACTAGAAAAAATAATACAAGAAAAAGAAGGAAAATTCCAAGCAGAAGAATTAAATAAGAAGTTAGAAGCAGAAAAAATAGATATAACACTACCAAGCACTAAAATGAAAAGAGGAAGCTTGCATCCAGTAAATAGAATAATAGAAGATATAGAAGACTTATTTGTATCTATGGGATATGATGTAGTAACAGGACCAGAATTAGAAAATGACGAATACAATTTTGAAAGATTAAATCTTCCAAAAGGACATCCAGCAAGAGACATGCAAGACAGCTTCTTTATTAGTGATAAGTATTTATTAAGAACACAAACATCAGCAGTTCAAGCAAGAACAATGATGGCAAATGAAGAAAAAACACCAATAAGAATAATAACAACTGGAAAAACATATAGAAGAGAAGATGATGCAACACATTCACATCAATTTAATCAAATAGAAGGATTAGTAATAGACAAAAAAGAAAGAAATGTATCATTAGCAGATTTAAAAGGAACATTAGAAGTATTTGTTAGAAAAATAATAGGAGCAAATTTAGAATTAAGATTTAGACCAAGTTATTTCCCATTTACAGAACCATCTTATGAAGTAGATGTAACATGCTTCAAATGTGGAGGAAAAGGATGTAATCTATGTAAACAAACAGGTTGGATAGAAGTATTAGGAGCAGGGATTGTACATCCAAATGTTTTAAAAATGAATGGATATGACCCAGAAGAATTTGGTGGATTTGCATTTGGTACAGGAATAGACAGATTAGCTATGTTTAGATATGGAATTACAGATATGAGATATTTATATGCTAATGATGTGAGATTCCTATCTCAATTTGATAGAAAAGATGAAGAATGAGACAAGTGGGACAGTACAAATGTGTCTCACAAATATGTCAAAATGTGTCGAAAAGTAATAAAAATAATATAATTCGACAAGAAACAACAAAAATAATGAGACAAATTTGGACTGTCCCAAGTGTCTCAAGGGAGGATAAAAAATGAAATTAAGTTTAAATTTTGTAAAAGACTATGTTGATATAGATGAAAATATAAATGTGCACGAGTTAGCAGAAGCAATGACAAAAGCAGGAAATGAATATGACTCAGCAGAGAAGTTAATAAATGCAACAAAATTAGTAATAGGAGAAATTAAAGAATGTGAGATGCATCCAGATTCAGACCACTTACATCTATGTAAAGTAGATATTGGAAGTGAAGTTTTAGATATAGTATGTGGTGCACCAAATGCTAGAAAAGGAATAAAAGTTATAGTAGCTCAAGTTGGAGCTGAATTACCAGGAGATTTTAAAATTAAAAAAGGCACAATTAGAGGTCAAGAGTCAAATGGCATGCTATGTGCTTTATATGAAATAGGAATAGACAAAAAATTCTTATCAGAAGCAGATAAAAATGGAATACATGAATTACCAACTGACGCTCCAATAGGAGAAGATCCAATAAAATATATGAAATTAGATGATAGTGTTGTTGATTTTGAATTAACAGCAAATAGAGGAGACTTATTAAGTATTTTAGGGATGGCTTATGAATTAGGAGCAATTTATGATAAAAAAGTAAAAACAGTAGAAATTTCATACAAAGAAAATGGAGAAGATATAAACAAAGAATTTTCAATAGGAATAGAAACAGAAAATTGCAAACTATTCTTGGCAAGAAAAGCTAAAAATGTAATAATAAAAGAAAGTCCAGAATTTATAAAAAATAGATTAATAGCTTCAGGAATAAGACCTATTAATAATGTAGTAGATATAAGTAACTATGTAATGTTAGAATTAGGTCAACCATTACACTTCTATGATGCTGATAATTTAGGAAATAAGATAGTTGTAAGACAAGCAGAAAATGCTGAAAAATTGACAACACTTGACAATATAGAAAGAACATTAACAGAAAATGATATAGTTATTGCAGATGAGAAAAAAGCTATTGGATTAGCAGGAGTTATGGGTGGACTAGATACAGAAGTAGAAGAAACAACTAAAAACATCACAATTGAAGCTGCTATATTTGACTCAGTAAAAGTAAGAATGACATCAAACAAAATCTTAAGAAGTGAAGCAAGTAATAGATTTGAAAAAGGCTTAGACCCAGCAAGAACATATATGGCAATGGAAAGAGCATGTACATTATTACAAAAATATGCAGATGCAGAAATAGTTACAGGAATTGTTAAATATGATGTAACAGACAATAAAGAAAAAGTAATTGAAATAACATATCAAGAAATAAATGATGTGTTAGGAACAAATATATCAAAAGAAGATATAATAGACGTATTTAGAAAATTAGATTTTAAAACAGAAGCAAAAGAAAGCTCAGTAATTGTAACAGTACCAACAAGAAGAATAGACATATCAATTAGAGCAGATTTAATAGAAGAAGTTGGAAGAATTTATGGAGTTGACAACATACAAGGAAAACTACCAGTAGTTCCAATGAGAATGGGACACTTAGATAGAACAACAAGAAAAATAAGAGCTAAGATGTCAAATATGGGACTAAATGAAACATTATCATATATTTTAATAAATGATAAAGATGTTCATAAATTCACAACAGATGAATTTGAAGAAGTAAAATTGCTAGACCCAATAACAGAAGAAAGAAATACTTTAAGATACAGTATGATACCTTCATTATATAAAATTTATGAATACAATAAAGCGAGAGAGAATAAAGATGTTTGTTTATTTGAAATAGGAAAAGGTTTCTGGAAGAGAAACGGAGAATATGGTGAAAATCAAAAAATATGTGTATTGATGTCAGGAGAATATTATACAGGAATAGGTCATAGTAAAAATGTAGATTTTTATGATATCAAAGGAGTTACAGAGGAATTATTAGATTATTTAGGATATGAAAATAGATATAGCTTTGTAATGCCAAAGAAAATGATATCAGAATTCCATCCAGGTCAAGTAGCAGAAATTTCAGTAAATAATGATATTGTAGGTAGAGTAGGAAGAATACATCCATCAATTGAAAAAGAAGCGGTTTATGTAATGGAAATAAATTTAGATAAACTATTAGAAAAAAGAGTTGGAAAAATGAAATTTAAAGAGATTTCAAAATTCCCAGTTGTTAAAAAAGATATAGCAGTTCTAGTAAGTAAAAATATGACATCAAAAGATGTTGAAACTTTAATTAAGAAAAAAGCTGGTAAGTTACTATTAGATATTAAAGTATTTGATGTGTATGAAGGTAAAAATATTGATGAAAATATGAGAAGTATTGCTTATTCTTTAACATTTGGTACTCAAGATAGAACTTTGAATGATGATGAAATTAATGGTATTTTAGATGGAATTATTAAGGATTTAG
Organism: uncultured Clostridium sp.; assembly: GCA_948468685.1. GTDB lineage: Bacteria > Bacillota > Clostridia > TANB77 > CAG-508 > CAG-269. Next base: position 16,195 of record CAOKJC010000002.1, read on the forward strand.
AGAATAAAGGGATTAAGATTAGAAAATAAATTGCAATTTTAAAGGTATAAGTGATGATGATGATTGACCTCTGAAATAAGAAAATAAGAAAAATAGAAAACGCAAATTCTAAAATTGAATTTGCGTTTTTCCATATGATTATAAGTATTTACTTAATTCTTTTTTCTCTATTCGACATCATATGCATCAGAACATTCGGAAAACTGAAAACAATTAAAACGAGAAGACTCAATCACAACTTCCTTAACCAATGTAATACTTTCAAATTCAGCAAGAATATTTGGATTAGAACACCTGTGATACTCAGAATATTTACAAAGTTCACATTTGCAAATCACATTACGTTTTCTTAATCTGAAGAAATATGTATAATGTCTAATACTACGACACTCTCCAGGCATACAAATCCTTTCTTCAATTATGCTAAATCCAGCCTCTTTCCATGATTCACGTATAAGATATAAAAATTTAGTTGCATACTTATTAGGATTTTTCATTAGTAATTCTTTTGATTCAAAGAAAAATAAAACATCTCCATTCTGTGTATCATAGCCAGAATTAAAAGAAGTACATTCATTCCATGAATATTGTTCTAACATAATCTTAGAACAATTTTTTACACATTTACATGCAGATTCAACGTTTTCGTTTTTTTCGTAAAAATGAGCATTAATATCTCCCATAGCAATCCTCCTAAAGTTTTAGAATAGATTTACAGTCACTAAAATATAATAACCTCCTTAAAAATTATTTTCTTATAAATGTCAATTCACAGAAGAGAAAAGGAGTATATAAATAAGAATAATAAGAGTATATCAGAATTTTATGTAAAATTCAACAAATATTTTAAAATTTGAATAAAATATAATAAAACGAATAAAATAACATATAAGTTCTAAAAAGTAATAATGATATTTGACTTTTTGAAACTTATAAGATATAATTAAGTCAAGGGGGAGAGATTAATGGAAAGAGAAATAATAAAAAAATTAGAAGAATGGAAAAAAACAGAAAATAGAAAACCACTAATAGTTCATGGAGCAAGACAAGTAGGAAAAACATATATAATAAAAGAATTTGGAAAACAAAATTATGAAAACACAATATATGTAAATTTTGAAACAAATAAAGAGTTAAGTAATCAAATAGATGAGAGCATTGATGCAAAATTTATAATAAACAAACTAGAACTATTTTATGGAGAAAAAATTATTCCAGGAAAAACACTAATATTCTTTGATGAAATACAATCAAATGAAAGAGCACTAACATCACTAAAATATTTTTGTGAAGATGCATCAGAATATCATATAATTGCGGCAGGTTCATTATTAGGGATAGCAATAAATAGAGAAAATTACTCATTTCCAGTAGGAAAAGTCCAAATAATAAATATGTATCCATTATCATTTAAAGAATTTTTAAAAGCAATAGGTAGAGAAAACTTGATAGAAGAAATAAAAACACACTTTGATAATAATGAAAGAATAGATAAAGATATACATGAATTGTGTTTAAAATTATACAGAACATATTTAGTAGTTGGAGGAATGCCAGAAGTAGTCCAAACATATTTACAAGAAGGAAAAATAATTTCAACAATCGATATTCAAGCTATGATACTAGATTCGTATGTAAGGGATATGACAAAGTATGCAGATAATTCAGAATCAAACAAAATAATATCAGCATTTGACTCAATACCAGTTCAACTTGCAAAAGAAAATCAAAAATTTCAATATAAAGTAATTTCAAAAGGAGCAACATCTAGTTTATTTGGACCAGCAATTTTATGGCTTAAAAATAGTGGAATTGTAAATCAAGTATTTAAAACAAGTGCCCAAATGCCTTTAGAGATGTACAAAGAGTTATCATCTTTTAAATTATATATGAGTGATGTTGGACTATTTGTAAATAAAGCAAGATATCCATTATATCAAATAGATTTAAATACACAACCAACAATGATTTCAATGGGACCACTTACAGAACATTATGTAGCAAATGAATTAAAAGTGAAGGGATATGAAACATATTATTGGGAGTCAGAAGGAAAAGCAGAATTAGATTTTATTATTCAAAAAGAAACTGAAATTATACCAATTGAAGTAAAATCAAATATTCATACAAAATCAAGAAGTTTGGATTTGTATATGAAGAATTATAAAACTGAATATGCAATTAGAATTTCTGAAAAAAATTTCGGATTTGAAAACAATATAAAATCAGTTCCATTATATGCTGTATTTTGTATATAAAGTGAAAAAATTCCTTGACAAAACAACATCATATTGATAATATAATTAATACTAGAACACAAGAAAGAGAAGAGAAAAAATGAAAATATTATATCCAAATTTATATTTAAAAAAAGTAGAAGATATAACAATAGAAATGTTAATGAAAAACAAAATAAAATTACTAATACTAGATGTAGACAATACACTAATAGACTACTATAAAAACCTATCAGAAGACGTGATAAAATGGGCAAAAGAAATGAGAGGACAAGGAATAAAATTATATATATTATCAAACACAAATGACAAACAAAAAGTAGAAAAAGTAGCCCAAAAATTAGAAATACCATATAAACACTTTGCAATGAAACCACTAAAAAAAGGATTTAAAAGCATAGAAAAAGAAGTAAAAATAAAACCAGAAAATATAGCAGTAGTAGGAGACCAAATATTTACAGACATAATAGGACGGAAACAGAAGTAAAATGTTTACAATATTAGTAGACCCAATAGATAATAAAAAAGAATATTGGTATACAGCCTGGAAAAGACCAATAGAAAACAAAATAAAAAACAAATACAAAACAAAAGAGGAGAAAAAGAAAAATGTATATTAATGAAACCAATATATGGTACTACTCAATTGTAGCAATAATAGGACTATTTATAGGAATGTTAGTAGACTGGATGAACAAAAGATTACCAGACTACAAAAAAGTATTTTCAAAAGAAATATTTACAGAATACTTTGCAGAATTTAAACCAAACTATATATTAATGCTAGTAACACCAATAATATATGTAGGATTAGTATATTATTATGGAATAGGAGACACATTTATATCAAACTTAAGTCTAATAAAATTTATGATATTAACGCCAATGTTATTATCAGCATTTGTAATAGACTACAAATTACAAATAATACCAAACAGACTAAACTTAACAATGTTTGAAATAGGTTTAGTAATAGCTTTCCTATATGGATTATCAGATGTAGCAATAACAATAAATATGATACTAGGAATGATAGTAGGAGGAGGAATATTCTTACTTATAACACTAGTAGGGCGGAGCTATATATGGGAAAGAAGCAATGGGATTTGGTGATGTAAAACTAATGGGAGCACTAGGACTATACTTTGGACTATCAAATATAATAGCAATAACACTATTATCCTTCCTAATAGGAGCAATACTAAGCATATTATTATTAGCAACAAAAATAAAAAAAATGGACGAATATATACCATTTGGACCATTTATTGTATTAGGAACATTTATAAGTATATTTGTACCATTTGAAATGATAAAAAATACATTACTAACCATTTTCACGTTAGGACTATATGCAAAATAGAAAACAGAAGTTAGAGGTTAGAAGTTAGAGATGGAGTACTATAAAATCAACATCCAACTTCCAAACTCCAACATTCAACTTCTGATTCTGATAAGGAGGAGTTTATAATGAATTTAAAGCTACAATGGCTAAAAAATAAAATGCTAAGCTTAAATTTACAAGGAATGATAATATCAAATCCAATAAATATAAAATATTTAACAAATATAGAAGCAGAAGGAACATTAATAATAACTCCAAAAGAAAATATTTATATAACAGATGGAAGATACATAGAATATGTACATAGTATATTAACATTATTTGATGAAATAATAGTATATAATGTAAATGATATATCAAAAGAAGATTATGAAAACTTCTTTATGTTTTGCGAGAATGTAGGATTTGAAGAAAACTATATATCATATGCAACATATAAAGAGTATATTAGAAAGTTTAAAATTAACAATTTTGTCGAAACAGAATATATAATAGAAAAACAGAGAATGATAAAAGATGAAGAAGAACTAAGCAATATAATAAAAGCATGTAACATAACAGATGACTGTTTTAAATATATAATAAGCTATATAAAACCAGGAATGACAGAAAAACAAATAGCAAAAGAAATAGACGAATATTATGCAGAAAGAACAGACGGAATCTCATTTGAAACAATAGTAGCATCAGGAGAAAATTCATCAAAACCACATGCAGTACCATCAAATAGAAAAATACAAAATCAAGATATAATTACTATAGACATGGGATGCAAAGTAAATGGATATTGTTCAGATATGACAAGAACAATATTTGTAGGAGAACCAACAGAAGAAATGAAAAAAGTATATGATTTAGTATTGAATAATCAAAAATTTGCACTAGACCAATATAAAGAAGGCTGCAGTACAAGACAAGTAACAAAACTAATAGAAAATGACTTAAAACTAAATGGACATGACTTGATACACAGTTTAGGGCATGGAGTAGGATTAGAAATACATGAACCACCGTATGTAAGTTATAGAAATGATACACAATTAAAAGAAAATATGGTAGTAACAGATGAACCAGGTATATATATTCCAGGAAAATTTGGAGTAAGAATAGAAGACACAATTCAAATAACAAAATTTGGCTGTATAAGCTTAACAAAATCTGAGAAAAATTATATTATAATATAATTTTGTGTAAGTGTGCCAAAAGGGACGCCCCCCTTTGGCACAAAAAATAATAAAAAGTGTGCCAAAAAGGGACGTCCCCTTTGGCACAAATTATTAGGGGGTTGATTTTTCCAGAAATTTGTAGTAAAATATAAAAAGTAAAAAATAAACTAATATACTGAAATATTAAGAATAGAATTAAACAGTTTCAGTAAGTATGAAGGGAGAAATAAAAATGGCAGGAGTATTCTCAGCAGGAGATTTTAGAAATGGAACAACATTTGAAATGGAAGGAAACGTATTTAGAGTAGTAGAATTCCAACACGTAAAACCAGGAAAGGGATCAGCATTTGTAAGAACAAAATTAAAAAATGTAATTACAGGAGCAACATTAGAAAAAACATTTAACCCATCAGATAAATTCCCAGCAGCAGAAATAGAAAGAAAGACAATGCAATATTTATATGCAGATGGAGATTTATACTATTTTATGGATAATGAAACATATGACCAAATGCCTCTAAACAAAGAAACATTAGGTGATTGTTTAAAATATTTAAAAGAAAACATGGAAGTTACAATATTATCTTACAAAGATAATGTATTTGCAGTAGAACCACCAATATTTGTTGAATTAGAAGTTACATATACAGAACCAGGATTTGCAGGAAATACAACAACAACTTCTGGAAAACCAGCAACATTAGAAACAGGATTAGAATTACAAGTTCCAATGTTTGTAAACATAGGTGATGTATTAAGAATTGATACAAGAACATGTGAGTATATGGAAAGGGTATAGGTGTAAATCATGAGTGATTTAAATCAACAAATAGAAAAACTTTTAAAAGAAATGCAAGAAATTAAAGAAAACCAAAAAGAAATGAACAACAAGATGGAAAAAATGCAAGATGTTATAAATCATATTGAAAGTGATATATATTCTGATGAAGGTTTTGATTTTGAAATAGTTTGTCCTTATTGTGAACATGAATTTGTTATTGGTGTAGATGAGGAAAAATCAGAAATCGAATGTCCAGAATGTAAAAATATAATTGAATTAGATTGGTCAGGAGATTTATGTGGCTGTGAAGATGATGATTGTTCAGGACATTGTCATGGATGTTCAGGTTGCGAAGATTCTGATGAAGATGATGATATGTAAATAAAAGTGGAAATAGAGGATAAGAATATCCCTGTTTCCATTTTTAAATTTTAAAAATAATTCAAAGGATTAACATAATTATCATCAACTCTAAAACCGCAAATGAAGGTGGCAACCGAGTAGTAGCACCGATTAGTAGGTCTTCCAGAACTATCAGAATATATATTTCCAGGAACACCATAAACATACATAGGACCAACATAGCCGAATAACTTGACCTTCTTTAACAAAATCGCCAACAGAAACAATAAAATTAGGAGAAACATGACAATAAGAAACCTTAAAATTATCAAAAGAAAGAGTAATAGTATAACCACCAGCACCTAAGAAGGAACGAAAAGTAATTTCACCATCATTAACAGCAATTAATTTAGTACCCTCAGGAGCAGGGATATCAGTACCATAATGAAAACTGGAAGCACCACTAGTAGGAGCATTTCTCTTACCAAAAGGAGAACTTATGCTAGTATAACCAGGAATAGGCCAGACGAATCCATTAGGGTTAAAATTAAGAAATTCTTTGTTGGAATCATTAAAAGAAATATTTTCATTTTGAATTATTGGAATAAAAAATATAGAAATAAAAATTAAAAATAAAATAATAAATAATAAAATGTTTCGAAATAAATTTGAAATATATATCACATCCTTTTAATATATTAAAACTTTATACATAATAAAAAATATATAAAATTATATAATAAATTTTATAACATAATTTTTTGAAAAAAACAAGTCTAAAAAGAAATTTACATAAATGGTTTTGAAATCGTTGCATGTTTTATGTAACTGTGTTATAATAATAACTGCAACTTAAAACCAAACGGTTATGTAAAAAAGTAGGAACGTCTATGATTAATTACTTACCTATCTGTATTATCCTTGCCATACTTGGCACGTTACTCGTAAACCCCGCAATTTATTATCATTTGTATAAGAAACGGAAAGATTATCTAAAAGCAGTAAAGGAGAAAAAAGACAAAGGAATAGAAGTCAAACGGTCACATTATAGCATAATTAGTAATTGTGGATCAATAATTCCGTTGATAGTAGGACAGGTTATAATATTTATCTTGGTATTCATATTTGCTTATCTGATGTTGTACTTTGTAATGGTTAGTGTAATAAGCTGGTCTACTATATTAGCATATTTATGGATTCCTGCCATTATTCAATGTTTAAATTGTATATGGTTCAATGAAGGAAGTACATCTCTTTCATATGAAGTAGAAGAAAGTGTTGTTAAAGCTGGAACTGTAATTACAATTGCATTTTTTGCTATTCCTATAATGATAGAATGTCATAAAGGTATTTATAACTACATTAACCCTTATGATACAATTACATTTATGGAAGAAAGATATAGTGAAATACCTTCTGTAAATGAAACAACTATATTAAAAGAAGCAAATTTAGCAGCAGGGTCTTCTTTAAAAGAACCAGTCTATCGGAATGGAAATTGGATTTATCCAATTGAAAATGAGAGCTCACATGTAGAATCCTCAGGATATTTGATAGTAGATTCAGCAAATGGAAATATATCTTTTGTTCCTAAAGATATCGAATATTCCCCATGGATGGCATCTAGGAAAAATACTGATTTGTTAGCAAGAAAGAAGGTACCGCCTAAGGTATTATTCGGAGATTGCATTTTTGAAATTGAGCCTGAAACAGGAGATGTATATTTCTGCAAATTTTATGGAGATTATGCTTGTTTCCGAGCAGGAAGAAAAGTAGAAGGCGCTATTTTGATTAATGCGACAACTGGAGAGAGTGAGTGTTATACTATGGATGAAATTCCAGATTGGGTTACTGGTATATCTTTCTAAAAATGTTCATTAATATGTGCATGTATAAATTGGTCTAGTAGAAATACTAGACCAATTTTATATTATAGCAAGGTTAGTTAAATAATATAGTATATAAAAAGTTGTAAAGAAAAATTAATTTATAATTTTTAAAAAACAAAAAAAGAGCTTCTTATGCTCTTTTCACTTTACCATCTTTTAAACATTTTGCACAAACTGAAACTCTTTTTGTTTCACCGTTTTCCATTATAGCTTTAACACTTCTTAAATTTGGTTTCCAAGTTCTTGGACTTCTTTTACTTATATGTGAACGAGTAATGCTAAGCTTATTTCCATTACTTTGTGATTTACCACAAACTGCGCATTTAGCCATTATCTTTGCACCTCCTAATTTTTATAATAAATTGACTGTTAATAAGTTTATCACAAAAAAATAAAAAAAACAAGTATTTTTTGAAAAATATAAAAAAAACCTTGCAAATTAGGAAAAATATGGTATAATATAAAAGCTATTAAAATAAAGAAGTAAAACCAAAAGTGTTTACTAAATAATATGCAAAAAAATAGATAATAACTAAAATTTGAAAGGGTTGAAAAAACAATGAATTGTAAAGTTGAAAAAACAGAGAACGCAAATGAAGTAAAATTAGAGTTAACAATAGAAGCTCAAAAATTTGATGAAGCAATAAAAAAAGTATATTTTCAAAGTGCAAAATACTTTAACATACCAGGATTTAGAAAAGGAAAAGCACCATTAAATATAGTAGAAAAATATTATGGAAAAGAAATCTTCTATGAAGATGCCTTCAATGAAGTAGCACCAGCTGAAATGGAAGAAGCATTAAAAGAAAATAATATAGAAGTTGTAAGTAGAGCAGATATAGATGTAAAACAAATAGAAAAAGGAAAAGATTTAATATTTACAGCAATATTCCAAACAAAGCCAGAAGCAGAACTTGGAAAATATAAAGGTATAGAAATCAAAAAAATAGAGTATACTGTATCAGATGAAGATATAAACCATGAATTATCACATATGCAAGAACACAACTCAAGACTAATATCAGTAGAAGATAGAGCAGTAGAAAGTGGAGACACAACAGTAATAGACTTCGAAGGATTTGTTGATGGTGTAGCATTTGAAGGTGGAAAAGCAGAAGGACATGAACTAGAAATAGGAAGTAACACATTTATACCAGGATTTGAAGACCAAATAATTGGAATGAAAATAGATGAAGAAAAAGATATAAATGTAAAATTCCCAGAAGAATATTTCTCAAAAGACTTAGCTGGAAAAGATGCAACATTTAAAGTAAAATTACATGAAATAAAGAAAAAAGAACTACCAGAATTAGATGACGAATTTGCAAAAGATGTAAGCGAATTTGAAACATTAGAAGAATTAAAGAAAAGCATCAAAGAAAAAATGGAAAAAGAAAATGAACAAAAACAAAAATATGAGACAGAAGATGCTATAATCAAAGCAGTATGTGAAAATGTAAAAGTAGAAATTCCATCAGGAATGGTAGAATTAGAAACAGAAGATATGTTAAAAAATGTAGAAAATAGACTTGCATATCAAGGACTAAAATTAGAACAATATCTTCAAATGATGGGAAAAACAGCTGAAGAAGTAAAAAAAGAATATGAACCTCAAGCAATTGAAGCTATAAAATCAAGATTAATGTTAGAAGCAGTAATAAAGGCAGAAAAAATAGAAGCAACAGAAGATGAAATAGTAGAAAAAGTAAAAGAAATGGCTAAAAATTATGGAAAACCAGATGATGAAGAATTCTTAAAAAATGAAAATGTAAGAAAATACATAAAAAATGGATTAGAATCAGAAAAAGCTTTAGAATTTTTAGTAAAAAACGCAAAAATAAAATAAGATATAAAAAATAGAAATGGTTGGGGTGAAAAAAATAAACAAAATTCATTGCCAGCCATTTTTTGCGTAAAATTAAATTTATTGGTTCTGTGTCAAAAGAGACGCCATTTTTTGACACAAAATCATGCCAAAAAGGGACGTCCCTTTTGGCACAAAATATATAGGAGGAAAAAAGAATGTTAGAAAAAAATAGTTTAGTACCTTACGTGATTGAACAAACAAGTAAAGGAGAAAGATCATACGATATATTCTCAAGATTATTAAAAGATAGAATAATATTTTTAGGAGAAGATGTAAATGCAACATCAGCAAGTTTAGTAATAGCACAATTATTATTCTTAGAATCAGAAGATCCAGATAAAGAAATATTTTTATATATAAACTCACCAGGAGGATCAATAACAGATGGAATGGGAATAGTAGACACAATGAACTATATCAAATGTCCAGTAACAACAATATGTGTAGGATTAGCAGCAAGTTTTGGAGCAGTTCTACTAGCAAATGGTGAAAAAGGAAAAAGATTTGCAACACCAAACTCTGAGATATTAATACATCAACCATTAATCGGAGGTCAAGGTGGAGGAATTTCAGGTCAAGCAACTGAAATTAAAATACATGCAGATCATATGATAAGAACAAGAGAAAAATTAAATAAATTATTAAGTGAAAAAACAGGCCAACCAATAGAAGTAATAGAAAGAGATACAGAAAGAGACCATTACATGACAGCACAAGAAGCTTTAGAGTATGGATTAATTGATGGTATCATGGATAAAAGAATATAAATATTTTAAATTTTGTTTTTAAAATTTCTAATTAAAAATATTGTGAAATTGTTAATATATAAACATTTTTCGTTCAAAACATATCTGGGGTCTAGTATTAGGTCTTGAACTTCAAAATGTTTATATACCACAATAAAAATAAAATTTGTTTAATTGTAACAATTAAATAAGAAAAAATTTAAAATAGTAAAAGTAGAGAAGGGAAAGAAAAAGTATGGCTAAAAATGATGTGCCAAAAAATGTAAGATGTTCATTTTGTGGAAAATCACAAGAAAGTGTAAAAAAAATAGTTGCAGGACCAGGAGTATATATATGTGATGAATGTGTAGATTTATGTACAAGTATAATTGCAGCTGAAGTATATGAAGATGAAGAAGTAGGATATACATTAAATGACTTAGATAAAATACCTAGTCCAAAAGAAATAAAGAAAATATTAGATGAATATGTAATAGGTCAAGAAGAAGCAAAAAGAACATTATCAGTAGCAGTATATAATCATTATAAAAGAATAGCACATGAAGACAATGATAAAAAAGATGATGTAGAAATACAAAAAAGTAATATATTACTATTAGGACCAACAGGATGTGGGAAAACACTTTTAGCAAGAACACTTGCAAAAATATTAAATGTACCATTTGCAATAGCAGATGCAACAACACTTACAGAAGCAGGATATGTTGGAGAAGATGTTGAAAATATTCTATTAAAACTTATACAAGCAGCAGATGGAGATATACAAAAAGCAGAAAAAGGAATTGTATATATAGATGAAATTGATAAAATAACAAGAAAATCTGAAAATTTATCAATCACAAGAGATGTAAGTGGAGAAGGAGTACAACAAGCACTATTAAAAATAGTAGAAGGAACAGTAGCATCAGTACCACCACAAGGAGGAAGAAAACATCCAAATCAAGAAATGCTACAAATAAATACAGAAAATATTTTATTTATTTGTGGAGGAGCATTTGAAGGATTAGAAAACATTATAAAAGAAAGAACTGGTAAAAAGAGTATAGGATTTGGAACAAAAATAGAAAGCCAAAAAGAAATTAATAAATATGAAATATTTCAAGAAATGTTACCACAAGATTTATTAAAATATGGTTTAATACCAGAATTTATAGGAAGATTGCCAATAATAGCAACACTTAAAGATTTAGATAAAGAAGCATTAATCCAAATAGCAACAGAACCAAAAAATGCTCTAGTAAAACAATACAAAAAATTATTAGAAATGGATAATGTAGAGCTTGAATTTAAACAAGAAGCATTAGAAGCAATTGTAGATAAAGCTATAGAAAGAAAAACTGGAGCAAGAGGACTTCGTTCAATTATAGAAGAAATAATGAGAGATATTATGTTTGAAGTTCCATCAACACCAAATATTTCAAAATGTATAATAAATAAAGAAACAGTTTTAAATAAAGTAGAACCAGAAATAGTAATTGATGAGAATAGAGAAATAGAAAAACAGGCAAAAGCAAAGAAAAATAGACATGTACCAGAAAGTAAAGTAACAGCATAAATTTGACTATATAATAGTATTGAACTATAATTTAGAACAAAAGCGGATTATAATATAAAAAAAGAAAAAAGACAGAATTTTCTGCCTTTTTCTTTTTTTGGATACTATCGTTTTCCATAGAGGAAAATTATGCATATATCCGATTACCAAGAACATACAAATTTTGAAATTTTCCACGATTTTGAAAATTTGTTGTTACATCAACTTCCTGTAAAAATTTTTCTAAAGCATTCATTGCATCTAAAAAAGAATCAAATTCAGTTGCTAAAAGTTCATCCAATTTTTTCATAAGTTTTCCTCCTTTCAAATTAAGATAGTATTATATTAATATAAAATAAATGAAAAGTCTGTCGAAACTTGAAAATAGATTAAAAAAAGTAAAGTAGTAATTGATAATTGTACAAGCTTATGATAACATTATTCAGTAATTAAAAAGCGTAATAAAAAATACTGTAAAATTAAAAGATAGTGCAAAAGGAGAGAAAAAATATGAAAATTATATTAGCATCACAATCACCTAGAAGAAAAGAATTATTAGAATTAATAGTACCAAAATTTGAAATAATGGTAAGTAATGAAAAAGAAGAATTAGAAGAAGGATTAAAACCAGAAGAACAAGCAACTAGACTAGCTTATATAAAAGCAAAAAGTATATTTGATAAAACAGAAGGTGATAGAATAATTATTGCATCAGATACAATGGTAGTAAAAAATGAAAAAATATATGGAAAACCTGAAAATAGAGAACATGCAAAAGAAATGATAAAAGAACTACTAGAAGGAGATAGAACTCATAAAATATTAAGTGGATTAAGTGTTTTAATTCAAAAAGATAAAGAATATAAAGAAATTAAAACATATGATGAAGTTAAAGTATATCTAAAAAATATATCAGACAAAGAAATAGAAAAGTGGATAGATACAGGAAAGGCTATGGATAAAGCAGGAGCATATGGAATTCAAAATGAGTTCTGTGTTTTTGTTGAAAAAATAGAAGGAAATTATACTTCAGTTGTTGGACTTCCAACACATAAGGTGTATGATATTATAAAAGAATACATAGATTAAAATATTTAATAAATAGTAAAAGGAAAATAATTACTTTATCAAAACAAAGAATTAAAATCGAATATACATAAACTGTTTACTTTTTAATATTCTTTGTGATATAATGCTATCATAAATTTAGCAGAAGTAAAAATAACTTGTAAACAATAATGATTTATCATAATATATATAAATCATGGGCATGGACAGGAGGACATGCAGATGGAGATAATGATTTATTACATGTAGCATTAAAAGAGGCAGAAGAAGAAACAGGATTAAAAAATTTGAAGCTATTAAGTAATGGGATATATGGGATTCAAATAGTTACTGTAGATAGTCATATAAAAAGAGGGAAATTTGTCCCATCACATTTACATTTAGACTGCTGTTTCTTATTAGAGGCAGATGAAGATGAAGTGGTAAGAATAAAAGAAGATGAAAACAGCGGAGTACAATGGATTGATATTGACAAAGCAGTAGAAGTTACAAATGAAGAAAAGATGAAACCTATATATAGAAAACTAAATGAAAAATTATGTAAAAAATATATAGGTTAAAATATTTAGTAAATAATAAAAGGAAAAGATAAATCTTTATTAAAAAAATTATGGGCAGAGAGAGAAAATTCTCTGCCCATATTTCTATTTTATAATGCAGCACCCAAAACTAAAATACCTAGATTGTCTCTATAAATTTCATCAAATTGAGAAATAGGCAAAGGATTTTCACCAATACCAGCCTCGATGGTATAACCAGGACGATTATAGGTTTGAATAAACCAATCTTTAAAACCTGCAAAACTAGAATTATAAGGAACATCAGTTAATTCATAACCACTAGAATTTGCGAAACGTTTACCAATCTCATAACCACGAGGAGGATTAATATTCTGAAAATTCCAATAAATTTCTTTACCTTGAGTATGATAAGAAATAGTCAATCTAAAATCATGTGAAAGAGCAAAATCATAAATAACTAAAGCCTCAGGCTCAGTTAAAGGACCAAAGCCAACAAAATCACGAGGTGCAGGGGTAGTAAAACCTTGTGAATATTTTATTTTTTTTGCATTTTCCCAACCAGCAGGAAATTGTAGATTTAAATCTACACCTGTGGTATTAAAAATATACCAACCACAAAAATAATTTAATAAAACGCAGTAATCATCTATATTACAGAGTTTCTTTTATCGTTGGAAGTTCCGAGTATTAACGAAGGAAAGCTCCATACGAGAAAAGTATGCGAATTGGTACAAATTCTTGAAAATTTATTTTTTAGAATTTGTCAATTCGTATTTCAAAAGAGAAACCCTGTATTTTTTATGCAAAATTACTGCTAGAATTGGAGTGGTATATGAAAGAAAATCAAGATAATGTTGGATATTATTCTATAATTCCAGCAACAATTTTATACAATAAAGAACTAAAAGCAAATGAAAAATTATTATATGCAATTATAACATCACTTGCTTGTAAAGAAGGATATTGTTTTGCAACAAATAAATATTTAGCAGAAAAATTAGGTGTAAATCCTAAAACAATTTCAAATTGGATTTCAGATTTAAGCAAAAGAAATTTTATAATTGTTGAAGTAATTAGAAATGAGAATAAGCAAATTATTCAAAGAAAAATTTATATAAATGATGTACCCTATCCATTAAATATTGGATACCAGTATCAATCAAAAAATGGACAGGCTATCCATCAAAAAGTGGAAGATAATAGTATAAGAAATAATATTAAAACTAATAAAAAGGGTTATTCAAATTATACAAATCAAAGAGAATATTCAGAAGAATTTTTGAATAGTTTGTATGCAAATTCACAATACATAAATTAAAAATTTTGATGAAAAAATCAAACGAAGACTTATAAAAAATGAATAAAAAATTCTCCCAGCGGGTTAAAAAGGTATTAGGAGATTTTCTCCTAAACGGCAATTTGTGGTCCATTGGACCAAGCCGGCGAATATTGGGCATTAAAAAATGCCACAATATTCGGATCAAAAATCTTTTGCTAAAAATATCAAATTTTGATTTGCTAGTATTGATATTTTATAACAAAGAAGTTTTAGTATATAAAGGAGTGAGTTAAAATGGAATTAAATTCAGATAATAGAACAGAAATGATAAAAGCAAGAGTATCTGAAGAAGAAAAGATTTTAATAAAAGCAAAAGCAGAATATTATGGATATAAACAATTATCTAAATATATAAGAGATTCTGCAGTTTATGAAAAGGTAACTAATATTGACTTAGTAGGAAAAAATGAAATATTAAAAGCATATTCAGATAATACACAGATATTAAAAGAAATGAATAAAAGTATAAAACATATTGCGATATTTGCTACACAAATTGATAAATACGAAAGAGAAGAACTAAAATTTAAAATGCTTGAGATTTTAAAGAATCAAAAAGAAATGATAAAGTTAATTGATAAAAAATTAGATTTAGATATATGGCAAGAAGTAAATCATAGAAAATTAAATAAAAGGGCTGACAAATAAAATTGACAAATTACCAAAATAGATACATAATGTTATTATATAATATGTAAAATTAGAAGGTGAAAGTAATGAACATTTCTAAATTAGTTCAAGAGTGTATCGAAAATTATCAAGATACTGAGCCTATATTTATAGAAGATGTAAAAAAATATATCACAAAAAAATGTGATAAAAAAGATAATGTTATAAAGAATGTAAGTATAATATTAAATAAGTTAAAAAGAAAAGGAATTATAAAATCTGCATATAGAGGAATTTATTATAAACCTGGAAGGTGTGTTTTTGGAGAAACTGGATTAGACTATACAAGATTGATAAAATTAAAATATTTAAAAGATCGAGAAGGCAATATAAAAGGATATATAACAGGGGCTAAATTATTTAATTGGATAGGATTTATAACATTAGTTCCTAATGTAATGGAAATAGTAACAAATGAATGTAAATATTATAAAAAATATGATGATAAATTAAGAACATACATTATAAAACCTAAAATGCAAATAACAAACGAAAATCATCAATATTTACAATTTTTAGATATTTTAGAAAATAAAGATAATATCCATATTGAAGTAGAGAAAGAAAATAAAATCTTATATAATATCATAAGAGAATGTAATTTAAATTTTGAAAAATTAATAAAATATGCTAAAGAAACAAATAATAAAAAAGCATTAGTTAAACTATTAATATTAAAAAAGTGAAAATTATTTATTAAAACAATTGATTTTGAGATAAAATAATGATAAAATATTGATAATAAATGTAAAGGAGAGTGTGAGCTATGATTAATATTAGACCAGTGTCAGATTTAAGAAATAAATATCCAGAAATAGAGGACTTAGTTTTAAAAGAAGATGAAGCAGTTTATTTGACCAAAAATGGATATGGTTCAATGGTAGTTTTAAGTTTAGAGAAATATGCAGAAATGCTAAAAAGTTTAGATAAAGAAAAAGCTTTAGAGGCAAGATTTGGAGTCATTGATATTGATAAAGCTCTAGAAGAAGCAGAGGAAGAAGCTAATAATCCTAACACTAAATGCCATTCTCATGAAGAAATGAAACAAATGGCAAGGAGGATAATTGATGGTAAATAAAAAATATGAAATAGAATATCTTCCAACATTTATTTCACAATTTAATAATATTTTGTATTACATTACATATGAACTTAAAAATAAAATAGCAGCAGATAATTTTTATAATGAAGTAGTGAAACAAATTGAGATAAGAAGCGAAGCTCCAGAAGCGTACGAAGTTTTTAAAACAATTAAAAATGGAGAAGTAAAATATTATAAAATAAATGTAAAAAATTATACAATATTTTATGTTGTAAAAAACAATATAATGGAAATAAGAAGAATATATTATAGTCAAAGAAATTTTGATAATTTAATATAAAATAGCATTGTACACAAAAAGAAAAAATAAAGTTTGTGAAAAAATGGGAAAATTTTAAATAGGTCTTGACAAACTGGAAAAATGAGTATAGAATAGGGCTACAAAATACGAAATGTGTTAGAAAAACTATGTATAAACGTTGTTAGCAAAAAGTTAAGTAATAATGTGGTAGAAAAGCATACCACATAGATAATTTAATTATAAAAAAGTGAAAGCAAAAAGTTGCATAAATATAAAAATGAAACTATATGTATAAAAGCATATAGTTTTTTTGATATGCAAATTAAAAAATTGCAGTAAAAAAGAATAAAAATTTTTCGCAACAAAAAATGAAGTAATATAAGTAAA
>CAOKJC010000003.1 GCA_948468685.1 uncultured Clostridium sp.
TAATTAGATTTTCTAAGAAATGTCATAAACCGCTGAATGTAATGAAAAAGGACTATAACTATATCTAATTTTTCCGTGAACATTCCTCATTTTCTTATTTAAACAGTTCTATTTTTTCACTCCAATCAATCAGTAAATAATAAAAATATGGGGGGTATAGGTCTTAGCAAATCACCAGTCCCCCAAAAAACAAGCATTTATGAATTATAACATTTAATTAATAATTTTCTTTAATTCTTCAATTCTTTCTTCATAAAATTTAATAGTATACTTATATGTATTTTTATTTTCTAAGTCTACATCAACCATCTTCAACAAATCAATAGACTTTTGGCTACATCCCTGTTTTAACATATCAATATATCTTTCAACAAACCCAGGTTCTTTATTTAATATTTTTGTAGCTATTGCTATTGCAGCTGATACACCAGTAGCATATTTATATACATAGAAATCACTATAAAAATGAGGTATCCTTGCCCATTCATATTTTATTTCTTCATCTATACTAACCGCTTCTCCAAAATATTTTTTATTTAAATCATAATACAAACTATTTAAATCTTCTGAAGAAAGCATTTCATTATTTTCAATTTTTTCATGAACCAATTTTTCAAACTCCGCAAACATAGCTTGTCTAAAAAATGTAGCTCTTATCATTTCTAATAATTCATATAATAATTCTGCCTTTTTCTTATTATCTTTTTCATTTTTAATTTGATAATCACTTAATAAGATTTCATTTACAGTTGAAGCAACCTCTGCAACCATTATTGTATAATTTGCATCTATTACATTTTGATTTGCATTTGAATAATATGAATGCATACTATGTCCTAACTCATGAGCTATTGTACTAACATCTCTTTTACTATTTACAAAATTAGTTAATACAAAAGGATGAATACCATACACTCCCATACTATATGCGCCGCTTCTTTTATTTGGCTTTGCAAAAACATCTATCCAATTATTATCAAAAGCTTCTTCTAATTTATTTATATATTCTTTGCCTAATATTTCTAACGCATTTAAAACTTCGTTTTTTGCCTCTTCAAAAGATATTTCATCTTTACCTTGTTCGCATGGATTAAAATATAAATCATACATATGCATTTCTGATAAATTTAACATTTTCTTTTTTAATTCTAAAAATTTGTAATTAGAAGAAATGTTTTCATCAATAGCCTCTATTAAACTATTAT
Organism: uncultured Clostridium sp.; assembly: GCA_948468685.1. Taxonomy (GTDB): domain Bacteria; phylum Bacillota; class Clostridia; order TANB77; family CAG-508; genus CAG-269. The sequence continues at coordinate 1,206 of CAOKJC010000003.1, forward strand.
AAACTTTAATACTTGCATCATCATGGTCTACAGCCTGTTCTAAACTTGAATTATATTTTCTTAATTTCGCTATAGTAGTCTTTGCCTTAACATTTGCAATATACATCTCTGTAATTGTATTAACAAATTCACTATATTTCTTATACATTAAATTAAAAGCTTGTTTTCTAACCTCTTGACTTTGACTTTTTAAGTATAATGTATAATTACTATCTGTTAGTTCTACCTCTTCCCCATTCTCATCTTTTAACTTTCCAAATTTAAATTCTACATTAGTTAACATATCAAATGTATTCTCTGGTGCTGAAATAGTTTCAGATAAGTTTGCTAGTATATTTTCTTCTTCTTTTGACAGTACATGTTTTTTCTTTTCTAAGATATCTTTTATATCTCTTGAATATGGTAATAATCTTTTATCATTTTTTAAGTAATCTTGAATTCTTACTTCATCTGCATATGTTATTTCGGGTGTTATAAATGATGTTGCAACACTGAAATCTGTTCCTAGAATTTCTACTTCTTTAAATAGTTTAATTCCCTCTTGATTTGACATATCTAAATGATATTTTAACATTCCATATGAATATACTCTTTCATATTTTTCTAATGCTTGTTCATATAAACTATAACAGTTATATAAATTATCTGCTATATTACATAGATTTCCTTGATATGTTTTTATTTTTTCTAATATTTCTTTTATTTCATTTTTTTCTTTATTAAATTCTTCTTCATTTTTAAATAAGTCTTGTAAGTTCCAGCTATATTTTGAATCTTTTGTTTCTTGCATTTTTATCCCTCCTAAAATTTTATATTATCTATTTTTTAGATAATCATAATATATATCAGAAAATTACTTTTGTCAATTTTTGGAAAAGCCAGTATAACTTTCCTAATATATAAATAATAGGAGAAGCTTAAAACAAATTTATGTTTCAAACTTCTCCTAAAAAACTTATAATCCTTTTTTGTCAACGATATGATTAATACTTCCAGAATAATCTTTTAAATTTATTCCTTTTTTTCTGTCCTTTTTCATTTTCCTAATTCGAATCATGTCTTTAATGCCTTCACTAATAAAACTGAATGCAAATACTAATGTTGCATATGCTACTATTGGTATTAAAACTATAGCAATAATGCTTGAAAAGCAATCATTAGATTTATAATTAGTAGTGATTTCTGTATCACTAAAATCAAAGGTTAAACATCCCTTTTTGCTAGATTCTACAATAATTACATTTTTTTGTAATGCATAAAATGAAATTGTTACAGTTTCAGTACCTTGGCTATAATCAGTAATTAACTGATTATGTTTGTCTATTTTTTCTGATATAGAACTTAGTCCATCATACCATGCTTTTGAAGCAATTTCTTTATAGTATTTTTCTTCCTCTTCCGAAAATTTCTGAGGCCAAGTTTCGTTATATACCCATTTTCCTATTATTACAATAAATATTATACTTGTAATAGAAATTAAAACTGTAAAAACTCTACTCCATTTTTCTTTATTCATTTAGTCTCCTTTTAAAATGAAAATAAATGTTTTCAGTTATAAACTATACAACTAAGTGGTAAATATATATACATATAATTTTTGGAAGAACTAGAACAATAAGAAGGTTCTGTTACAAACACTACCAATATTTCATTAATATCAAAATCACATTCCTCAATAGTCTCTTCAGAATCAAGTGTCATATTGTAGATATCTATATATTTGAATTTCTTGAGTATCCTTGTGAAATTACAGTCACCATAAATAATTTTTATAGTTTTTCGAGTATCATATGAACGTTCTGCCTTCCAATGTGCCTTTGTCGGAGGCTCTTCATACTTAGCATCATATAGTTTCAATTTTTCTGCCATTTCATGTGGATTAGTAATAATAGAAACCATTTCGTTTTCTGACAAATACTCAAGCTCTAAATCTGAAAGTTTTGATACAATCTTTACAGCTTGTTCAATAGAAATTTTACCAAATGTTTTTTTGACAATTTCAAAAATCATTTTAAGTCCTTTATTAGTGCCTAAATCAACCCAACAATGTCCTCTTTCATTTTTCAATACTTCTGCTAATTCCCGATATCTCATATCGTTCTCCTTTCATTAATCGATTTACTCAAATAAAATGAGTAAAAATTCTACTATTGAAGCAAAAATATTCTATCACAATTATTATTTTATGTCAAATCAATTTTAAATTTCGTATAATATACAAATGCAATTTATAAAAAACGAAAGGAGGTATTATGGAGATTAAAAATAAAAAAATAGGATTTGTTTTAACAGGTGCTTTTGGTGCCTATAGTAAAACAATCCCTAAAATAAAAGAACTAGTAAAAAAAGGTTCTGAAGTAATTCCTATTATGTCTTTTAATAGTTATAATTTAGATACTAAATTTGGGAAAGCTTCAGATTTTATAGATGAAATTCAAAAGATTACTGGAAAAGAAATTATCCATACTATTCAAGATGCGGAAAACATTGGACTTAAAAGATTAACTGACATTATGATTGTAGCACCTTGTACTGGAAATACTATGTCAAAACTGGCTTATGATATTATTGATACATCAAGTACTATGGCGGTAAAATCACATTTAAGAAATGATTTACCTGTTGTTATTGCACCAATTACTAATAATGGATTAAGTCGGAAATGCTTTGAGTATAGCCACATTACTTAATAGGAAAAATTACTATTTTGTTCCTTTTAGACAAGATAATCCTATAACAAAACCACGTTCTATTTCTTTTGACCCAGAGTACATTGTAAAAACTATAGAATATGCTTTGAATGATGAACAGATTCAGCCTATTTTGCTATAATGTCCCATTGGGGACGTTTCTTTTCGGGACATTTTGTCCAACTAGGGACACATCTTAGTTCGAATTTAAATATTGCAAAAAGCACACTGCTCTAATACAGTGTGCTTTTTCACCAAACATCTTAACTATTTAAAAACATCTTGATTCAAAACCACAGTACTATACAAAAATAGTACATCCTGATTTTCAAAATCTATATAATTACTCAAAATCTTACTATTTATATATCTAATATCAATTAAAGTAATCTTTTTATAATTTTCCACCAGCAATGGAGCTACACTACTTCCAAAAGAATCTCTAAACAAAAGCAATTCCTTATCTGATGTAGAATTTGGATTTTCTATTGAAATCAATGGTGTTGCACCAGATAAAAACACATCATATTTGTCAATTGATTTTTTATATTTCTCTAAATCATATATTTTTCCATGTTGTTTTGTTTCATAATTATATGTTGTACAATTCTCAAAGATATCATTTGTTAAATAGTTAATTTTATCTGCATTTATATTTGCTGATGTTTGTCCATAATATGTTCCATAAAAGTTCCCTAGTTCTATTTTTTTATACATTAAGTTTGAATTATTTTGAATGCCCATTTCTGAACTAATTTTTTTTGCAATTTTTTCTATATTTTCTTGTTTCCAATGTAAATCTGTTCTATAGTAATCTTCTAATGATAGTTCTGGAAATAAATCAATATAATGATAATCATTTAAGCTATTTTTCAGTATTGATGTTAATTTACTATAATTTATTTTTAAGTGTTCGTCATCTAAATAATAATTTTTATCTGGAATAATTGAATAATAAATATTATTATTATTCAAATATTGTTTAATTATATTTTCTATTTTCTGTACTGATTTTTTTATCGCATTTTCATTTAATGGGTATTCTATTTTATAAATTGAATTATCTTTAATAAATAATTTATTTGTGTCTTTTTGTTGCAAGATATTTGTATTAAAGTAATATTTAATTTTTCTAAAAGTATCTCTTCCTACAAATTGATCCATTGCATATTTTTCTAATTTATCTGATAAATTACCATCTAATATTTCTTTTTCTGTTATTTTAGGAAATTGGGCTAATTTTCTTCTTTCAGTTTTCGATATTGTTTCATCAGGTTTTATAATATTCAAAATTAGAATTGTTATTATAACTATTATGAAACCAAATGTAGTTATTATATTTTTTGTTTTATCTTTCATATTCTACCTCCTAGAATCTAAAATATAAAAATGGATTAAATGAGCCATCAATTATATAACTTGTTGATATAATAAATATTGCCATTAATACAAGTGGTTCTAATACATTTATAAATTTTCTAATTTTTTCTTTATTTAATTTCTCTTTGAATATTGGTTTTGAACCTAATATTCCAATAAGTATAACTACAAAATAACTTTTTAAGTAATATATACTTTCTGTTGAAGTAAATGGTATATTCCCTATTCCAAATAATCCTTTTACATTTTCTAAAATTTGATTTATTCCATTTCCATTGAAAATGATAAAACTTATCATAACTATAAAGTTCGTATATAAAATTCTTATTATATTTGGAAGTTTTTCAATATATTTTAATAAAAACTTCTTTTCTATAATTAACAAAATTCCAAAATATAAGCCCCACATTATAAAATTCCATGCTGCTCCATGCCATAATCCTGTTAATAGCCATACAATTAAAATATTCCTAATGTTCTTTATACTACTTACTCTATTTCCACCTAATGGTATATAAATATAATCTCTAAACCATGAGCTTAAAGATATATGCCATCTTCTCCAAAAATCTGTAATGCTTTTTGCTATATATGGATAATTAAAGTTTTCAGGAAACTTAAATCCTAACATACTTCCTAACCCAATTGCCATATCTGAGTATCCAGAAAAATCAAAATAAATTTGTAACATTCCTGAAATAGCATATAACCAATAAAATATAACACTTTTATCAGTACTTATAGCAAATATATTTATTAATTCTCCCAATAAATTTGCTATTAATACCTTTTTTCCAAGTCCTATTACAAAACGCCTTATTCCTATTGCAAATTTTTCTATTGTATAATTTCGATTTTCTAATTGTTCTTGTATATCTTTATATCTTACTATTGGTCCAGCTATTAATTGAGGAAATAATGATATATATAATGCTAAATTGAAAAAGTTTTTTTGAACATCTACTTCATTTTTATATACATCAATTAAGTAACTAATTGTTTGGAATGTATAAAAAGAAATTCCAATTGGTAGTAAAACATTTAATAAATCAATATTGCTCGATAACCATAAATTAATGTTTTGTATTATAAAATCAAAATATTTAAAATATATTAATAATCCTAAATTAATAAATATTGAACTAAATAGAATCATTTTTGCATATTTTGTATTTCTATATTTATTTATTAAAAGTCCAAATATATATGTTGCTGTAATTGAAAAAATCATTAAAAATACATATTTAGGTTCTCCATATGCATAAAATATAAGTGATGAAATTAATAATACAATATTTTTCATTTTCTTTGGTACTATATAGTATATAGCCATTACTATTGGTAAAAAATAAAATAAAAATATAATACTTGAAAATATCATTTTTTTCTCCTTATAAAAAGAGGTTTGAAGTTAGTATTTTCTTAACTTCCAACCTCTTGAATAAATTTTATAGTTTAATTTATTGCATCATATCTGGGCTATATAATTCGTCTGGCAATTCGCCTTCTTCAGCTGTTTTTTCATATTCTTTTCCAACTGAACCTGCTAAATTTTTAAATGCATCATATACAGGTTTTGCCCAGTCTTCAGTAGACATTACTAAGCATACAATATCTCCTGAATTTGTTGCATATAATTTTTCAGCTGTAACACAAATCCATTTTCTTTGATCTACATTTTCTGACATTGTTTTTGCTATTTCATTTGCATTTGTTCCATTTTTAACTTTTGCTATAACAAATGAATATGCTTGCGAACTCATCATCGGTTCAGATACTACTAAATATTCTAAGTCATCTCCATTTTCAAGTCCTGTAAATGATTTTACCATATTGTTATCTGTTACATCAATTACATTTGTTTCAACATTAGGTAATCTAACTTCTTCTTCTGCATATATTTTTTCTACTAAGTTTACTAGGTCTTCTGAACTGCTTATTTCTCCTAATTTTGAATTATTTTCTTTTTTGTCTTTTAGCATTATTACAGCTATTATAGCTATAATTACAATTGCTACTACTACTAATGTTGTAATAATTTTTGTTTGGTTTTTCATATGTTTTCCTCCTTTTTTTCTTAAATATATCATAAGTCTTACACGATTGCAATAGTTTTATTTAAGATGTGTCCCCAATGGGACAAAATGTCCCAAACAGAAACGTCCCTAATAGGACATTATTTAATAATAGTCTTCATTTCTTCATTTCTCTTAACTTTTTTAGTTGTTGTTTTTATTAATTCTTTATCTGTTAAAATCATATTAGTAATATGTTTATATCTAGGAACAGTAGTATTAACTTCATTTTTAATTCTATCCCAAATTATAGCTTTAATTTCTTCTTCAGATATATCTCCATGCTTTTCTTTTACTTCTTCTTTATTGTAGACAACTTTAACAGAAAGTTTAACATCATTTTTGTCACTTTCATCTGGTAACCCAAAAACAAAACATTCTTCAACTAAATCAATTCTATTTACTAATGTTTCTATTTCTTCTGGAAAGATTTTTTTACCATTTTTAAGCACTATCATATTTTTTTCTCTTCCTGTTATATAAATACATCCATCATTATCTATATATCCTAAGTCTCCTGTATAGAACCATCCATCTTTTAGAACTTTGTTTGTTTCTTCTTCATTTTCGTAATATCCTAGCATTACATTTGGTCCTTTTACACGTATTTCCCCTATTCCTTTTTCATCTTTATTTACTATTTCTAAAGTTACATTTTCCATAGGTACTCCTATTGAACCTATTTTAGTTACAAAGTCATTTTCAGCTGCTATAACTGGTGCTGTTTCTGTTAGTCCATATCCTTGTACCATTCTTATTCCAAAGTCTATGAATCCTTTTTCTATTTTAGGGTCTAATGGTGCTCCTCCTGATATTACAAATCTCATTTTTCCGCCTAGATTGTCTATTATTTGTTTAAATAATTTTCTTCTGATATCAATGTGCAATTTTAATAATATGTTACTTATTTTTGTAGCTGTTGATATTAATTTTGTTTTTCCTTGTTTTTCTATTTCTTTTATTACTTTATTATATATTGCTTCTACAAGAAGCGGAACTCCTACAAATACAGATACTTCATATTCTTTTAAGTTTTGTGCTACATATCTTAATCCATCTGGAAATGCTGTTCTAACACCACATGCCAGCATCATTATAATACATGTTGAGCCAAATATATGATGCATTGGTAAAAAAGCTAAATTAGAGTCAGTTTCATATATCCCTTCTACCCTTTGCATTGCATATACATTTGATGCAATATTGTTTTGTGATAACATTACTGCTTTTGATTTTGATGTTGTTCCAGATGTAAATAACAATATATTCATTTCATTTTCATTTATTTTTGCTGATATATATTCGTTATTTCCTTTTTCTAATAATTCTTTTCCTTCATTTTTCAATGTATGTATATCATTATATCCTTCTAATTTTGACATACATATGTATTCTTTTAGATTTGTATTATTTCTTTTTTTGATTTCTTCTATTTTATCTATATATTTTTCATCAAAGAAAATGCTATCGGCTTTACTTCTTATTAAAGAATTTTCTAGTTCATCTATTTGTAAATCTTTGTCTAATGGAACTGATACTATTCCTCCTAATAAATTTGTTAGATGACCTAATGCCCATTCATATCTATTTCGTCCTAAAACGGCTATTCTTTTACTTTTTAGTCCCATGGCATATAATTTAGTACCTAAATGATTAATTTGTTCTAAAAGTGTTTTATATGTTATATTTTCATATGTTTTATTTTTTCCTTCTTGATGCTTTATTATGAAAGCTACATTTTCAGCATATTTTTTTGCTGAATTACAAATTATTTCTTTGATGTTTTGAAATTCTTGGATATTTCTTTCTTTTTTCATACTTTTCCCTTTCTAAAAGGATTCTAAATCACATTATTTTCCTTTTATTAAAAATAGATGTATATCTTTATGATAAACATCTATTTTATAATACAATATTTAATTTAAATTGTCCATTAACCTAAGCGGTCAGTTTTAAAAATCTCTTCCAAAAAATACATTTTTAACCTTTTGGATATAAAGTATTTTATTTAGGGAGCTCGAACATTTTTGTAGGAATATTACCATATTCGTTTAATTGGACTTTAAAAAATTTTTGTCCTTCTGATACATCAAAAGTAACATCAATTACATACCACTCTCCATCAAGAAAAGCAATATTCCATCCATGATTTGCATCAAAAAAATTTTCTGAAACAGTGTTTTCATTATTTGGAACCTTTCCTATCACAGAAATAACTGGTATTTCCGCCATATCTGCAATATATTTAAATGAATACATATATCCGCTACATATACATTCTTTATTTATTATCCCTCCATATATATTATCGTTATTTAATTTTTCAAGGCTTTGATCATATTTTGAATCTTTTATTAGCCAGTTATGAATTTCTAAAAGTTTTTCCTCGTCTGTCCCATTCAATTTCTGAACAAATTCTTTTGTTTCATTTTCAATATTTTTTATTGCTTTATATAACTGTTTTTCATTTTTAAAATCATAATATTTATTTTCCTCTGGTGCAATAATAATAGTAAAATATAGATTATCTCCATAATAATAAGTTATTGTATATGAAACTAAATTGTTTATCCATAATGTTGCTTCTGGGTTATCCAATTTATATGCCCATATTATTCTTGTTACAATCTCATCTATTTTTAAAGAAACATCTTCATCAAAAACACTATATGTTGTATCAATTCTACCTATACATACCCCCTTGTTATCAATTATTTGTTCTTTTGCATTCTTCAAATTATTATAAACTTCTTGTTCTTGTGGTGTAAGTTGATTGTAATAATATTTCCGAACACTTTTTGTGGGTCCAAATATTGTTCCCAATTCATTCTTTTTACTTATAATTTTAGAAATTCTTGATGATGTTTCAATTCTTATAATAGAATTATTATTATTACTTACACATTTGATAATCCCGATAGTTGCCACAAAAATAATTACTAATACAAAAATTCTACTTGATTTTTTCATCATTTTTCCTCCATTAATTCGCTTTTATACAAAATTAGAAGTATACTTATAATTTTTAATTTTGTATAATCTCCTATAAGTTGTCATAAAGTAATTATATCAATTTTTTATTAATAAGTCAAGATTAAGAGGAAATGGCAAACTCCATTTCCTCATCTAATTATAAAATAAAATTTCTTACTTAAGAATGGGCTCTCTTTCAACTGAAAGAGAGCTCTTGTATTATTTTTATCAATTAATTTTTAAAACTAATTATTTTATTAATCTCTGCACCTAATAAAATTATATAAAAACAAGCATATGTCCACATCATAATAAGCATCAAAGTAGTCAAACTTCCATAGGTTACAGAAAAACCTCTAAAAATATCTAAATATCTAGAAAAAAGGAAAGATATTAAATTAAGACTAATCGCACCAAATATAGCCCCTATTACTTGACTTTTTAATGAAACTTTATGTTTTGGCATAAATTTATATAAAAATATAAAAACAATAAAAGTCGCAAAAATAAAACCAATCTGTGTCAATATTCCATAAATATAAGTAAATTTTTTCAATCCTCCAAAATAATTTTGAATTATTGATAATAAACTACTTCCAAAAACTAATAAAACTATACCTCCAATAATTAATAAAATAAATATTATAGTTTGCAAAATTGATTTTATCTTTATATATATTGCAGAATTACTTTTTTTATCATCAATATTATAAACTGAATGCAATCCCTTAGTTAATGCAAATAATCCACGTCCAGCTGACCAAATTGTAAATATAATAGATATAGAAATTGTACCTACAGATTTTGAATATACTTCTCTTACTATTCCTAATACAAATTCATTCATACTTGATGGTATCACTCTAGAAATAATATTGAATAGTGTCTCTTGGTCTATATTTGTATATTGTATTGATGTTATCAATAATATTAAAAATGGTATAAATGATAATATTGTATAATATGAACATTGTGCTGAATATGCACTAATATTGTCTTTGTTAATATTAGTGCATATTTCTTCTATTATTTTATATTTATTTTTATATTTATTGATGACGTTAAAAATTTTCATAAATCACTCCTACTTAAGTAAATTACGCATTTTTGTGTCAAAAGGGACGTCCTTTTCTGGCACATTTTTGTGTCAAAGTCCCCCGCCCCTTTTGTCCCATTTTTCCTTTAATCTTTTCTTTCTTTATTTTTATATTTTCTTTTATTTCATCTTTTTGTTCTTTAACTTGTCTTTTTATTTCTTCTTGTTTTTCTTTAATTTTTACTTTTATTGATTGAATTGTTGGATAAGCTTTTAATAATCTTCTATGCAATCTAGATTTACCTATCAATATTTCTTTGACTTTATTAGTTATTTCTTCTGTATTATCTAAATCTTTTCCTATTTCTTTTGTGGTTTTACCAACATATCTAATAACATTTGTAGATACTATATAATCTATTACATATAATATTAATAATATTCCTGTTAATATGTTTAAGTATAACTTAGGCAAGACTTCTAATTTTGATATTAAAAATGGATTTGAAACATACATTATAAACATTCCAAGTAAACCAAATGGTATAATTGTATTTAAACAAACTCTACCATTTATATTAAATCTTCTTTGACTATAGTCCCACCATCTTGCATGGAATATCTTTTCCATAAAGTAACTTGTTAAATATTCTAATATTCCACAAACAAGAATTGCCATTATAAATAATGTTATTGGGTCATCTACATATTTGTTTAATAAAAATGTAATTAGTATTGCTCCTGTGCCATATATTGGACAATATGGTCCAATTAAAAATCCTCTATTTATAAATTTCTTCATTGTTATTAATTTTCCTATTACTTCCATTAGCCATCCTAAAAAGGTATATGCTAAAAATAATAAAAAATATATTCTTATATCTATTCCCAAAATAATTATAGTTCCTCCTTTTGTGCCAAAGGGGACGTCCCTTTTTGGCATACTTTTTTATTTCAGTTCTTGTGACAAAAAGGCACACTCCTCCTGTCACAACTTTTTCTTTTCAGTTTTTGTGCCAAAAAGGGACGTCCCCTTTGGCACAATTATATTTCAATTCTATCTGTAAATTTGTCTTTTACTAATTCTTTTAAAAGTCTATTTTCTTCATTTTCTAGTTTTCTGTCTTTATCAACAATTTTTATAGCCGCTTCTTGAGCCAATTTTAAAATATCTACATCTGTAAATAGATTTGCAATTTTAAAATCTGGTATTCCATGTTGCATCGTTCCGAAAAAATCTCCTGATCCTCTTAATTCTAAATCTTTTTGTGAAATTACAAACCCATCGTTTGTTTCACACATTACTTTCATTCTCTCTTTTGTATTTTGCCCTTTTCCATTATATTTTAGTACACAATATGATTTATATTCTCCTCTTCCTACTCTTCCTCTTAATTGATGTAATTGTGCTAGACCGAATCTTTGGCTATCCTCTATTACCATTATACTTGCATTTGGTACATCTACTCCTACTTCAATTACTGTTGTTGATATTAATATGTCTATTTCTCCACTTTTAAAGCGTTCCATTATTTCATCTTTTTCTTTTGGTCTCATTTTTCCGTGTATATAGTCTACTCTATAATTCGGGAATGTTTCTTTTTGGCATGTTTCATATAATGTTATTACTGATTTTAAATCTGTATCTTCTTCTTCACTATCTTCTACTAAGGGACATACAATATATGCTTGCCTTCCTTCATCTACTTGTTTTCTTATAAAGTTATTTATTCTTTCTTCCATTCTTTTTGTTACTGCAAATGTTTCTATTGTTTTTCTGTTTGGTGGCAGTTCATCTATTATTGAGATATCCAAATCTCCATATAATATTAGTGCTAGTGTCCTTGGTATTGGTGTTGCTGACATTACTAATACATCTGGGTTTTGTCCTTTTTCTGCTATTTTTGTTCTTTGTTTTACTCCAAATCTGTGTTGTTCATCTGTTACTACTAACCCTAAATTTTTAAACACTACATTTTCTTCTAAAATAGCATGTGTTCCTATTATTATATCTATTTCTCCTTTTTGTAATCTTTCCAATATTTCTTCTTTTTTCTTTTTTGTTATTCCAGATATTAATAGTTCACATTTTATTTCAAATTTATTTAATATCTTTTTAAAATTATTTAAATGTTGTGTTGCAAGTATTGCTGTTGGTGCAAGTATTGCTGCTTGATATCCTGATTTTACTGCTTTATATGCTGAAATCATTGCTACTATTGTTTTTCCTGAGCCTACATCTCCTTGAAGTAATCTATTCATTGATTTTTCTGATTCCATATTTTCATCTATTTCTTGTAATACTCTTAGTTGCGCTTTTGTTAGGTTGAATGGTAATGTGTTTATTACATCTGACATCTTTGCATTTTTGTCAAATATAATTCCTTTTTTATCTGTCAAGTCATTATTTTTTAGTTGTAATAATGCTAATTGTGTTGATAATAGTTCTTCAAACACTAATCTTTTTCGAGCTTTTTTAAAGTCTTCAAATTCTTTAGGAAAATGTATATTATTATTTGCTTCATTTATTTCTTCTAAGTTATATTCATTTAATATATATTCTGGTAATGTTTCTGCTAATCCACCTTCTTCTTTTAATTTTTCTAATCCATTTTCTATTATTTTTCTTAGTGTATTTTGTGTTAAACTAAATGTTAATGGATATATTGGTATTATTTTTCCTGTGTTATTTGTATTTTCTATTTCATCAAATACTGGTGAATTCATGTTTACTTTACCATATTGAAATTCTATTTTTCCATAAAATCTATATTTTTTTCCGTACTTGAAATTTTGATTTTAAATATGGTTGATTGAACCATGTTATTGTTGCTTGTCCTGTTTCATCTCCTATGTTTAACTTTTGCATTGTTCTGCCTTTGCTTATTCTTGTGTCTATAAATCTTGACATCGCTACTGCTTCTATTAAGGCTACTTCTCCATTTACACATTCACATATATTTTTTGGCTTACTTCTGTCTTCATATCCTCTTGGATAATATGTTATTAAATCTTTTAGTGTATATATTCCTATTTTATTTAGGAGCTGTACTCTGTTTGGTCCTACTCCTTTTATATATTTTACATCTTCATTTAAATTCATTTTTTCATACCTTTCGTTTTACTTTGCTACATTCATCATAAATTGTTTATCGTCATCCAAAGATTTCAACTTTGTTTTTCTTTATACAGTTTACTATATTTTAAGTTAATTGTCTATGAAATATGAATTTTTTTGATTTTATAAAGCAAACCAGCTAAAAGAATTCACCTTTAACTGGTTTGCTTGTCATTCTCGCTCTCTTACCCCAAGAATATTGCAATGTACTTATAGTTTTCCCATTCATAAGCTAAATCTTCCATTTCTACAAAATCTTGATAGTCGAGCATATCTGCCATACAAGTTTGAGAATTTGAAGTGAAAGTTTTAAAGTTTTCAATAGCATTATTTTCATTCATACTATCCAAAACATTTTTCAGTTCACTTACCTTCTCCCTATTCAAGACAGTATAATAGAAGTCTATATCAACATCTGCATCTTCGAGACAGACATGACGTTCATCATCTACACCATTCTGAATAAGTACTGAAAGCTTTTCGCTCAGACTTCTTGATTTGAGCAAAAACTCTTTGAGGAGTTCATTTCCATACTCCTGTGCTGCCTTAGCTGCCTTTTCTTTAGAAAGTCTAATTGCTTCGTTCATATTGTTTTCTCCTCTTTAATTTAATATTTGTTATACTAATATTATAGCATTTTTTAGTAGGAAAGTTAACTTTATGTAACTACGGTTTAAAATTATTAATGCAAAATACATATAAAAACGACACCATCTCTATTTAGAAATGGTGCCGTTTCATTTTTAATTAAACTTATCCTCTACAAACCTCGTAAAAAATATTTTCATTAATAACACTAAAACCTTTAGTGTTTATATCATACAACTTTGAATCAGTAGTGATAATTTTATCACATACCATATTCTTTTTCTTACATTGGTCATTTGAATTTGTAATTATCAACTCTCCTTTTAAAATTGTATAAATACAGCCTTTATAAAATATTATCCTTTCAATATTAACATCATTTTTTCTAAAAGACACTGTTTCAAATTTTCCATTCGGTCTTATAATTATTCCATATCCATCACTATTTACCACAAGCCACATTTTTGTATAATTGTCATAAATAATATTATATTCACAACTTCTCGAATCACGTCTTATACTACAAAGTTTCTCGCTATTACAATAAACATCATCTGCATTATACCGCCCTTCTTTAACCAGAACAAATTTTGAATTGAATTTGACAAGAAATCGTTTGGTTTTCTGATTTACCAAAAATTTTATTTTTTCATCTTCTACATTTCCTTCAAGCAAAAATTCTTTTTTAAAGATAACTTCTTCTCCATTAGATATTCCTATAAAGTACAAGGAATTACCATCTACAACTACATTTTTGCTGTCCTGTATTTCTTCTTCATAAATTATAGTATCTTCGTTCAAATCAATAGCAACTACCTTATTGGCGTAAACAGCAAATGCAAAATTCCCATTTTCTGAAACAAGAATATTAATAACTTCCATAACTTCAGGTAAATGAATATTATATTGCTTGTGAGATAATACTGCAACATAATAGCTTGTATCTTCATTCATACATATTGCAGATTTCTCGTTTATTACTTTTTTTACATTGTCACCAAAAGGCTTGATTTCTTTTGCTATAAATTTAGAATTAATACGAATAACTTCATCTAAATTTTGATAAAGTTCTACTTCATATAGAGACTTGTATTGTCTTATAAGATATGGGACTATACTTTCTCTATTTTCTCCTTCAAAAATTTCTAAAAACACTTTTTGTAATTCCTCATTCATCCAATTCCAAGATTGAGCTATGGTAGGTACTTCAATTCCATGGTTTCCTAAAAGAGAAAGCCTACGCTCCATCTTTTCTGGAATTTCCAAAGAAATTTCCATATCATTTTCCATAACATAATATACTCCATCAAATGGATGTACTAATGTAAGATATTGAAAAGCTTGAATTGCAAATGAATACCAGTCATCCTCCATTGTAATATTTTGATTTTCCTTTGATACTGGGTCAATATATCCATCAGTGAAAAATCTTGGAGCAATATCATCAACACCCATTCCATCGAAATCGATGAAATAAATATTTTTATTGCTATCAAAAAGAATATTACTTCCATTTAAATCCCCTATATAGATGTTTGCCTCAGTATGCAAAGTTTCAATGCCTTGTCCTACAGTAATTAGAATTTCGAATATGTCTTTCATAGTAAATCCATAGCTCTCTACTACTTCTTTATCTCTTAAATCTGAAAGCGGATTTCCTAATACTTCTTCCATAATGTAGCCAAACACATTATATAGCTCATCATCTACAAGAATCTTCTGAGGAATGATGTATTTAAACTTAAATCCTCTATTACTAATTTCCTCCAATATCTTTCTTTTCTCAATGATTTTAACAATAACAGCATTTTTTAAACTATAATTAATTTCTGCGTCTTCTTTAAATACCTTTGCGACTGTACCTTTTTTATATGGATATATATGTGCTTCTCCTCCACTATTTTCATGTTTTATTGAAGTTATTGTTGATTTAGCTACTATTTCTGTCATATTTGTTTCAATATCTTCTATAGTGCTAAATTGGTAACTTTCTAAACATCTAGGACAAAATATATGTTTATTTTTGTAATAAATTTTGTGAATAGTACAATATTTTGTCATTTCTTCAGACAAATTTTGAAGTTTATCCAACAGTTTATAGAAATCACCAGAACAGTCAGATATGTCAATTTCAATTGAAGTATCCGAAGAAATCACCTTAGATACATATTCACAAGTCCACTTTAAAGTTTCAATTGTGTCTCCTTCTTTACTTATAAAGTCAATATTCAAAATTTGTACCTGTTTTTTGTATTGCTTATTTAAAATTACATTTCCAAAAGGATTTGCTGTAAAAGCCAAACCACTTTTTACAATACTTTGAACCTGTAGCATAAGTCTAATCAAGCATTTTAGTCTTGCCCGATTTTTCAATTTTTGATTATTGCTAATTTCAATATTTGTGTCACTAAATTTTTCTAAAAATTCAAAACCAAAATCATAAGCATAAGTACACCCTATAAATTCATTATTTTGTATTACTTTTTTCTCAGGAACAAAACCATCTTGCCCTAACTTTAGTTCTCTTGATAACATTTTTTTCGTTATTATATCGTCAATATTTTTTTCAATATTAGCAATATCAACAAGAGACTTTTTATAAATTTTTAAAATTGCATCTTGATCATAAGTACTTTTCAAAATATGATATTTTGCATATTCATCCTCAAAAAGTACAACTGAGTCTTCTTCTATTGGAGCTATATGCAATTTAGTTTGTTTACAAATAGGACATTCATATTCAGGCAAACCATAATTATTGTAATATATCTCGTGTTCTTCACAATAAGAATTTAATTCATTTGCTGTTGAAAGCATCCAATCCCTATTAGCAGAAAAATCTATACTAATAAGAATATTGGGATTACATCCTATATCAATCAAGTGCTGATAAATCATTTCCATGAAATTTGTTTTGTTCCCATTATACTCACATCTTTTTAACTCGAATTTTTCATCCCAAATATTAACATAGAATTTGAAATCATCATCCATGTAAATAGTGTCTAAAGGAATATAGTACTTATCAAATTTCTTAAATAGATATGCAATAACTTTGAGAAGTTCCTTATTGTTAAAGCTTGAAAGCACTTCGTCTGTAAGAAACTTTCCATTGCTATTAGTTATATAACCTATAAATTTATACATATCATCTGAATTCAGTTTTCTAGAATAAATTATCTCAGAAATTTCAGCAAATTTTACATTTTCATCTTCAAAATCACCTATTTTCCTTTCAACTTCTGCAATTAATTTTTCCTTTCTTTCAATTTCAAAAGATAAATTTTTGCTTCTATTAAAAGTTATTAGTCTTCTTTCAGAGGAAATTTCTTGGTTTATTCCTTTTTCTACTTCTATTCCATATATATTTTTGATTTGATAATCAAATTTGAAAGGTGTTAATAATGGGTCATACTCAAATCTTGCATCATAAAAGCAATCACTTCGATAATCAAAACTCTTTTTATTATTGCAAAGGAAATCAAAAAATATATTTACTGTAACACTATTATATTCATCTTTCTGATTTAAAGCATACCTTATAAATTCTTTTGTTACAATAGGTGGCAAAAATCTAACTTCGTCTTTTTCTAAAAATTCTTTTTCATTTTTAAGCTCTCCATATTCCTCCTTACAATATTGAAATAATAATTTGAAAAATACAATTAAAAGCTGTACATTTAAATCAAAATCGCTGTTATTTAAAAGATTAAATATACTTTTAATATCTGCAATTTTAAAATTTTCATTATTTCTATCTACACAAATAAGAGATCTTTCAATACTAAAACGTTTTATTTCTCTATTTCCAATATGATAAACTTTTGAAGTAACTTCATTCAAATAATTACGTATAGAAGAAATAAAATTTAGAATTGATGCTTGATTTTCAAATTTCACTTCTAAAATTGAATCAGTTACTTTTAATTCTTGTCTTGAAAACTTATATCCAATAACATTTCCTTTTGTATCAATAATTGTTTTCTCAACTTGCTCACAAATTTCGTCTTTGCATTTTTTGAGCATGTCATCATCTTTTAAAAATTCTTCAAACTTAGGTGAAAATTCTTTATAAATTTTTAGATTTCCATCATAAACTGTATATTCTTTGTTCTCCTCAAGTATCAGACTATTAATTCCATATTCTTTCTCGTTTACTATCAAAGAATTAGCATAATAAACTTCATTACCGCAAGCTTCTTCAAATTGTTCTGATATTAACACCTGATAAATACTTTCTGGAAGAATATCATATACAAAATAAGAATAGCACATCTTAATTATTGGCAATTTATATGAGAATTCTGATATACTACGTACTTGATTATCTTTATGCATTTTTTCATAAAATTCTTTTAAATCTCCTCCATCTGAAAGAACATAATGGATATATTCAATAAGGCAACCTTTTGCAACTTCTATTTCTCCATTATCTAATGAAAAGAAAGAGAAAAAACAAGATATGCTATTACAAGTATCGCTTCTAAACTTAGTTTTATCAAGGGTATAACCCTTCATTTTCATTAAGCTTACAAAAGCAATTAGTTTTTTAAGGCTCTCTATTTTAGAAATTTCTTCCCATTTTCTTCCTGAGAAGCGAGCAGAAAATATTTGAACTATATTTTCCTTATCGGCAAAATATTTCTTAACTTCAAAAGAAATTTCTGAAGTTTCTAAAGTAACTTTATTATCTTTAAGAGACTTTATGATGTCATAAATTTGCCGTCCTATTTCTTCATCATGTACAACAACAACTAATTTATTATTATTGAAATATACTTCTTCTTTTCCCTCTATTTCAGAAATCTTATCATAATACTGTTTTACGAAGTTGTAAAAAAGTCTTCCATTAAGTGTCATTATTATTTCCTCTCTTTTCTATTTATGTGGAAGAGAACATTTTTAATGTCCTCTTCCATTGAAATGTGTTACAATCTATTTCTTACAGATCTTCAATCCAAGAATCATCCTCTAACGCCTGTGAAGTTGTTTGAGAATATCCTTCAGAATTACTTCCATCAATAGCTTTACTGAAGAAATTTGTTCCTAACTGTTTATAACTCTTAGACTGAAGTTTAATTGATGTAGGTAAATCTTCTTCAAAAAATTTTACAAGATCATCACTATCATCTACTTTACGAGTAACTTTAAATCCTAATCTTTTTCCAAAGTCTGAAGAAATTGCATCTCTAAAAGGAATAAATATAGTATTTACTTTTGCAATATTCAATTTTTGAATTGCCTTTTTAGCATCTTCTATGTCCATCTTATCATGGCAAGGTTCACCATCTGACAAAAGTATAAATGTTACTTTAGGATTGCACTTTGTTCTCCGTATCACTTCTTTAACATAATTATTAAGATGTTCTGCTCCCTTAACAATAGAATAATATAGTGCTGTTCCTCCATCAATATGATAATTGATTTTCAGGTTATCTATTCTTTCAAAATCACCAGGATAAAAACCATCACTAAATTGACATATTGATACTGCAATTGAACCTTTTTCAGAAAAATTATTAAAACTTTTTATAAAACCTTTTGAGCATTTTCTTACATTATTAGCATCTTTTTCCATAGAGTTTGATTTGTCCATAAGAATTATAAAAATATTTATATTGCTTGAAGAAAAATTGTAATAATTAGCCATCTCTCTACCTCCGTATTATATTGTTATATTTTGTGTATTAAACTGCATGCTACTAAAAACATTCTTTAAGTCTTTAAAGTAAAAAGAATTTAAAAATACAAAATTATCTACAATTTTAAAGTCAATATTCAGATTTTCAAGAGTTGCAACAATTTCTGCTTTGTATTCATCCAAATAGAAAGCTATTACATAATCTTTGTTTCGCAAATTCATAACAACTTTTTTCTTTTCTCTGATACTTTCATTATCATATGGATATTTTTCTATATATTTTTTTACATCTTTAAATAGTTCATTGGGCATACTTTTAATAATTTCAATTGTGTCAAACAGTAACAATAAAAAGTAAATTTCTCTGTACGTTATTTTGTTAGACAAATTTTCAATTAACTTTATTAATATCAAAATCTTGTTATCATGTATTTCAGAAAAAAGACTTATTAAAGACAAATATGTGTAAACTTTTGGTACTTCCAAAACCTCACTTTCATTTGTGCTTATATTCATTCTGTTAATAAGTTTTATCTTAACTTTCTCCTTTTCAAGTCCATTTGCTTTAAGTAACTTAAGTAAATTTGACTCAAGTTTCAAAAAGTTATTCCAAAAAGTAATATTCAAAATTTGATTTTCATCATTATTTGAATTTATAAATTCTGTAAGAAGTTTTAATGCATTTTGTTCAAAAACATTCCTATATTCATCATCTTTAATTAATGGTAAAAATTCTGACAAATCTGTTATTTCATCTTTTATGAAAGCAGTAAAATAGCTAACATAATCAAATCCATAAAATTCAGATACTACCACTAATTTTCTAATTAGCTCCTCTGGAGATTTATTAGAATTTCGTATGCTTATTTTAAAGATTTCATAATCCACATAAGATATTAGACTTACTATTCTTTCTTTAAGCTGTTTATCCCTTAAAATATACTTATTACTTTTTAGTTCAGTTACTATTCTTGTTTCTACTTCTAAAGCATGTTCAACTTGAGAAATTGCTTTTTGCTTTTCATCCTCTTTAGAATGGAAAATAGAAACATTGTATAAAACATTCAATTTTAATATTAACCGTTCTAACTGTTTTGAAAAAATATCAAATTTTACTTGAGTTTCAATAAAATATTTTATCTCATCTTCGAGCATGCTAATATCTCTTTTTATAAAAGGATCATTTTCTGGAGTAATTGCAAAAGTTAACAATTTATCACTTTCTTTCAGATTTGAATTACATTTTTCTCTTATCTGTTCAATTTTTTTCATAAACATTCTATGTTCATTCCAATAATCACTTTCAAGTATTGCTATTTCTTGTTCCAACAAATAAAGTTTTGATTTTATAGTTCTATCTGTAGTATCAACTTTTTCTTTGTTTTCTTCTTCAATTTCTTCTATATTCTCTTCCTGAGTCAATTCATCTGTATTTGTATTTTCAGCATCTATTTCTTCAATGTTTGGATTTGAAAAAATAGAATTATAAAAAATACGAAGTCTTTCTGTCAATTTCATATAGAATTTCCTCCATCTTTATTGATATTTTCTAAAAATAGCTCCAATTGAATGCAAACCTATTTCTGCTGCATCTATAAAACTATTTTCTGAAAGGCAAAAATATTTTGTTGTAACGCCATGCAAATTGGCTACTTTCTGAAAATATCTTAATGCTTGTTCCTTTGATATCTTAGAACCATTATCTTTGCAATTTCCAATTCCTATAACATCAATTTTGTTAATTCTTACTCTTTCTGTTTCTTTTTCCTCAATCTTCATATAGGCTTTAGAAACTACTATTTCCAATTTGTCCAAAGCATCATATAAACATGATTCACTTCCAATATCTTCTGGGCAAAGAAAATCTTTGTCATTTACAGTTGTAGCATCAAATATTTCATTTGGTTTAACTGTTTTTCCATAGTTAATTATCGTTATTAATCCTGAAGGCGCCAGACTTTTGATAATTTTCATTATCATTTCTTTTTCTTTAGCCATTTCAGGTGTATTTTCAACTAATATAACAAATAATTTTTTATCTACAAGTTTTTTGTATATAAATTTCGGCTTTATTTCAGTTTTTTCTTCTACAGGATCCTGTACAATATCTTTTGGAAAAATATTCTCTTTTTCAGTGTTTTTAACATCTGTTGGAGAAACATCACTAATTGATTCTTTTTTTTCTTCGTCTTCATTAGGATGTATTTTTTTTGCAATCAATTCTTTTTTCTTTTCACAAACACTTTTACTTTTCTGCTTTTTGACTTTTTTTGCTTGAACCTGTGTGTTTGCATTTTTGTTTGTATTATCATTTTCCTTAATTGTTGTGTTTTTTGTTTCGAAAAATTTCATTGCTCTTTACCTCCAAATATTCCAATTGTAACGTCATCAAAGAAACTATTTCTCTCTGTATTTATAGTTGCACTAATATAAGCCTCATTACTGTCAAATATAAATTTGTCTAGACCTTCTACATCACCTTTTGCAATTGGCATTATTCCATCTGTCGCAATGCAAATTTTGGGAAACATTTTATTATCAAAACAAAATGTTTTAAATTGATAATTCTTAAAATCTAAATTTCCACACAAATCACAATACTTATATGCAAAATATGGTGGACATTTGCCATATGAATACTTTATATAACTTACAAGTCCTAATTTGTTTTGAGTAACAATATATCCATCACCAAAAAGTTTAACAATATACTTATCTTCTGTTTTAAAACAAGCAATAATTGTAAACAATAGATTTTCCATGATAAATTCTATTTCTAATTCTTTTCTTGTTGGATAATATTTCTCCATCATATTAATAATTTCATCAAAAGTATTTTTGACATTTTCTTCAAATTTTTCTAAGTTATCACATTCCTCCTTTCTTGAAAATAGCTGTGCAAACAATCTAGTTCCGACTTCAGAATATTTTGCTCCACTGCACCCATCTAAAACGAGTAACATCCGTGGTGTTTCAATTCCAAAGTCTTGGTTGTTTAATCCATCTGTAAAATGACCAAATCCTTGAGAAGTTATAATCATAATTTTCTCCTTTCTAATCTCGTTAACTTTACGTTAACATATTGTACAATATAATATCATACTTTTTATGTAAATTCAAGAAAAAATTGGCTTTTTAGTAAGTTTTTTCTATACAACAAAAAATGGAGGAAAATTTTCCTCCATTTTTTGCTAAACTATCCAATAGCAATTGATTGATATAATTGATGTTGGCATACCCTCAATTTGAATGTCAAATTTTAAACTTGGCTCAACTATAGTAGAAGCATTATGTATTCTAAAACTAAATTGCCATCCATTGTCTAAATATAATTCAACTTTATTAGTGCTACCTGGTTTTAGTTGTATATCTACTAAACGAGTAGGTAAATTAACTAAAGGTATTTTAACTTTTGCTTCCTCTTTTTTACTATTTTGATTTAATGTACCTCTCATATTAAAAGTTTGTATTTGAGTTAATTTATCACCATCTATACTTATTATTTTATAGAAATCAAATGCACCTAATAAATATTCAACCATTCTTTTAGGTAATTCTGGATACTCTTTATATATTCTTTTTATTTCATCAACAAATGCATTTAATAATGGAACATATATATCTAAATCCTTATCAGGCAAATCTCTCCAAGTTGTTCCTTTATCCTTTTCTTTAGATAGATAATCAAAAATTGGTTTTACATCATTCTAATATTGCTCTGAACATTTTTTATCATACCATCTTTCTCCAAAATCAAGAGTTTTAACTAATCTACTATGTTTTACTGCAAAATGGTTATGTTTAATACTAAAACCAATTTCCCATTTTCTTTCTTTTCTAATTGCTACTTTATTTTATATCATAAATCGTCTTTTTTAACAACGATTTTAGAAAATTTTTGTCATAAAATATAATGTTGTTTCTTTTTATAATTCATTAGAGCATTACATACAGTTTCACACATATTAATTTGTCTTGTCCCTTGTTTAGTTTTAGTAGTTCCTATATACCATCTTCCTTTATTATCTTTTGGCTTGTCATACACTATTTCGTTTTTATTATATAAATGTTTCTTAAAAGCCTTTTCATCTTCTATTTTTGGTAGTTTTAAAGTTAATGTTGGATTATATTTTTTATTTCTCCTTTCTTTTTTCGAATGTAAATAAAAAATGCTATCACGAATGATAACATTTTTATTATTTGTATTCACTTTGTTTGCAATCACATAATCCTTTAATTTCAAGCACTTCAAAGATTTTACTTCAAACTATGAAAACATTTTGCAAACAGAATGCAAACAATTTAGTATGTTTTCATAGTTATGTTTACTCGCTTAATCTCTGTAAGTATTGATATTACTGATTTCTTCCACAGCAATTCTTGTATTTCTTCCCACTTCCACATGGACAAGCATCATTTCTACCAACTTTAGGTCCTTCGTTTATAACTGTTTGGCTATATTCAGGTGTACTTATTTTCTTTCCACCATCAACACTATTAATAGCCTCTAAAGCTGCACCTGTTATTTTTGCAGTTTCTTGTCTTTGAGCATTTTCACTTTGTTTTCTGATATTCATAAGAATTTTAACAACATCTACTTTTATGTTTGAAACCATTTCTTCAAACATATCCATACCTTCCATTCTGTATTTTACAACAGGATCTTGTTGTCCATAAGCACGTAATCCAATACCATTTTTTAATTCGTCCATACTATCAATATGGTTCATCCATTTTTCATCAACTATTTTAAGCATTACAACTCTTTCAAGTTCTCTTAATCTTTCTGCTGTTATTTCTTCTTCTTTAGCTTGATATTTTTCAATTGCTTGAGCTTGTAATTCTTCTATAATAGCATTTGAATCGTTTCTATGTTCTTTGATAAAGTCTGCCATATCTAATCCAAATATGTTTGTTATTTCTGTACTTAAGCTTTCTTCATTTACAGTTTTTCCTTCTTCACCTTCTATAAATGTTAAAACTGTTTCTTCTGCTATACTTTTTATCATATTTAATATGCTGTTATGTATATCTTCTCCATCTAAAACTTCTCTTCTTTGTTTATAGATAATTTCTCTTTGAGCATTCATAACATCATCATATTTTAATACATTTTTACGAGTACTAAAGTTTCTTCCTTCAACTTTCTTTTGAGCGTTTTCAACTGCTTTTGAAATCATTTTTGAAGCTATTGGCATGTTTTCATCTGCACCTAATGTGTTATAAACTCTTGTTATAGCATCTCCACCAAAGATTTTCATTAAATCATCATCTAATCCTATAAAGAATCTTGATTCTCCGACATCTCCTTGACGTCCAGAACGTCCTCTTAACTGATTGTCAATTCTTCTTGATTCATGTCTTTCTGTACCTATTATTTTTAATCCGCCTGCATCAATAACTTTTTGTTTTTCGTCTTTTATTTGTTCATCATATTTTTTAACTAATGTACTGAATTGTTCTCTTGCTCTTAATATATCTTGGTCATCTGTTTCATAATAAGTATTAGATTCTTCTATTAAATTTGCTGGTACTCTATTTTTTCTCATTTCTTCTTTTGCTAAGTATTCACTATTTCCTCCTAGCATAATGTCAGTACCACGTCCTGCCATGTTTGTTGCTATTGTTACAGCTCCAAATTTACCAGCTTGTGCAACTATCATAGCTTCTTTTTCATGTGATTTAGCATTTAATACTTCATGTGGTATTCTAGCTTCTGTTAATAATTTGCTTAATTTCTCAGATTTTTCTATTGATACTGTACCAATTAGAACTGGCTGTCCTTTTGCATGACTTTCTTTTACTTCTTCAACTACTGCTTTAAATTTTGCTTTTTCATTTTTATATATAACATCATTTCCATCGTTTCTTACCATTGGTTTATTTGTTGGTATTTCTACAACATCTAAGTTATATATTTCTTCGAATTCTGCTTCTTCTGTCATAGCTGTACCTGTCATACCTGATAATTTGTCATACATTCTGAAATAGTTTTGGAATGTTATTGTTGCAAGTGTCTTAGATTCATCTGCTATTTTTACTTTTTCTTTAGCTTCAATTGCTTGATGTAATCCATTGTTGTATCTTCTTCCATACATAATACGTCCTGTAAATTCATCAACAATTAAAACTTCTCCATCTTTTACAATGTAATCTATATCTTTTTTCATTACTCCATGAGCTCTCAAAGCTTGATTTACATGGTGTACTAATGTAGAGTTTTCTAAGTCATTAAAGTTTTCTAATCCGAAAAATTCTTCAGCTTTTTTAGTTCCTTTTTGTGTTAATGATGCTGATTTTGCTTTTAAGTCTATTATGTAATCATAGTTTTCGTTGTCTTCTGCTTGTTCAAAATCTTTTACATCTTCTTCAACTATTACTTTTGCTTCTAATTTTCTTACAAAGTCATTTGCTTTTTTATAAAGGTCTGATGATTCATTTGCTCTACCTGAAATGATAAGTGGTGTTCTTGCTTCATCAACTAAAATACTATCGATTTCGTCAACTATTGCATAATGTAATCCTCTTTGTACTAATTGACTTTTGTAAATAACCATGTTATCTCTTAAATAGTCGAATCCAAATTCATTGTTTGTTCCATATGTTATATCTGCTGCATATGCTTTTTGTTTTGCTTGTGGGTCCATTCCTGCAATTACTAATCCAACTGATAGTCCTAAGAATTTATATAATTTTCCCATCCATTCACTATCTCTTTTTGCTAAGTAATCATTTACTGTAATTACGTGTACACCTTTTCCTTCTAGTGCATTTAAGTATACTGGTAATGTTGCAACTAATGTTTTTCCTTCACCAGTTTTCATTTCTGCAATTCTTCCTTGGTGTAAAATAATTCCACCTATTAATTGTACATCAAAGTGTCTCATTCCTAATGCTCTTTTTGAAGCTTCTCTTACTACTGCAAAGGCTTCTGGTAATATATCATCTAATGTCTTTCCATTTTTTAATTCTTCTTTAAAATAATTTGTTTTTTCTTTTAATTCATGGTCTGTTAATTTTTCCATTTCTGGTTCTAAGCTGTTGATTTTTTCTATTGTTGGCATTATTCTTTTTACTTCTTTTTCACTATATGTTTTAAATAGTTTCATATTTGTATATTCCTCCTAGGTTTTTTGTTTTATTTTCCTTTGTAACTATATCATTAAAAGATGCTTTTAGCAAGTAGTTTTTGTAATATTTATATATATTTCTCATATATTTTAATAAAATCACTTTAGAAATGAGTTACAATTCACAGTTATCTATTTGATTTTAAAAATGTTTACTATATAATATTTAAAATTGAGTTTGACCTTGATTAGTTATTCATATCAATATATTATAGTGTGTATCTAACATATAAATATTCTGTGCCCTAACCGCCTTGGAAAACGGAAATTTGAAATATTATATAGTAAACATTTTATAATAATTTTTTGTAGTTGCAAATTGTAACAGAAATGAGGATTATATATGTTTGTATTTAATGTCAAGGTAAATCGGAAGTAAAATATTTAAATATTTCTTTATTGGAGTTATTATACTTTTAATATGTATATTAGGAATTGTCATGTATAAAGTATTTACTGGTGCAAATAATAGCACAAGAAGCGAAAGTTGCTTACCTAGTAAAAATGGAGTTTCTCAAATATCTTCTAAAAATTACACAAATGTTTTAAAAACTGTTCATGAAAATATTGATTCTTATGTTGGAAAAAAGATTTGTTTTACAGGATATGTTTATCGAGTTTTGGACTTAGAAGGTAATCAATTTGTTTTAGCTAGAGATATGATTATAAATTCTAATTATCAAAGTGTTATTGTTGGCTTTCTTTGCGAATATGATAATGCTAAAGATTTTGCAAATGATACTTGGGTCCAAGTTACTGGTGAAATTGTAAAGGGTGATTATCATGGTGATATGCCTATTTTAAAAATCACTGAAATAGATGTTGTACCAAAGCCTTCTTCTGAAGAATATGTTTATCCTCCTGATGATAGTTATATTCCTACTAGTGGAATATTATAAAAGACCTCTAAATAGTAGAGGCTTTTTTTGTTTTTCTATTTCTTTTTGTGTCATTTAATGTTAAAATATATTATATAAAATTTTTATTACTACTCTATGTTTTATTCTAAGATATAAAAAGGGGTGGATGTATTATGCTTAATGTATTAATTGCTGATGATAATATTTATTATGTTAAAAATTTGGTGAATTTTGTAATTGGAAAGAATTCTAATATCAAAATAACTAATATTGCTTCTGATGGTTTAGAGGTTTTGAATGTAATTCAAGAAAATTCTGATAAAATAGATTTAATACTTTTAGATTTAAAAATGCCTAAGATTGATGGTATAGAAATATTAGATAAATTATATAATATGAACCTAGCTCATTCCCCAACTGTTTTTGTTATTTCTGGTGAGAGTTATCTTTTAAGTCAAGTTATTCATCATCCTCTTGTATCAGATTTTATAAATAAGTTTGAAAATATGGATAATATATATAACAAGTTGCAAAATTATGAAAGAAATTTAAATTTTTTAAAGCAAAAAGAAAATTTGTCAAAAAAGATATATTCTGAACTTGTTCATATTGGATATAATCCTTCACATATAGGTACTCAATATATAAAAGAATGTATATTGGAAATTTATTCAAATAGTAATAATACATATACTCAAAATTTAGAAAACTTTATATATAAAAAAATTGCATTTTCACATAACAAGTCTTTAAAAAATGTAAAGACTAATATTGTAAAAGCTACAGATTATATGTATACAGAGGCAGATATGTCTAAAATTAAAGATTATTTTTGTTTTAATGATATTAATAAAAAGCCTACTCCTAAAGTTGTTATTTCTACTATTTTGAATAAGTTATAACATAGCAAGAACTTCTATTATACTTTTAAAAGTATAGTAGAAGTTCTTTTATTTACTAAATGTTGTCTTCCATTTTTTAACTACATCATCAATTCCTTAAAATATATGTAACTTCTTTATCAACATTGTCTTAAATTTATTCAAATATTTTATCTTTATGTTGTTCTATATATTTTTCTAAAAAATCGCAAAGTGAAGGTTCAAATTCATAATATGCATCATCTGTTTGTATATAATCATCTAGTTCACCATAAGCTACTGCTTTTTTATAATTGTTAGCAATCTTTTTATTACTAATTTCTAAAATTGCTTGATATAATTCTTCTGAATTGGTTTCAGGATAGCTGTCAAAATATTCACTATGTCCACCACTATTAATTTCACTATCATAGTAAAAACATAATACTGCATTTTTTTGAGTTCTATTTAATGTATCTATATCTCTATTACAAATATCTTCAATAAAACAATTCCATCTTTCAATTTTTTCAGAAATAATATTACTATTTTCATTTAAAACATTCATTTTTCGCCTCCCAATAATTATAAGATTTGTTATCATGTTGGGTTTTATTATTTGTATGTTAAATACATCTTATTAAATTGTTTTATAAATTATATAGTTGAAAACTATCCACTATCTTATCTATCACTTCTAGTTCTTCATTCTTCTCTTTACTATTATATTACTATTTATATCATATCCATATTCTTTTGTAAAACAATATTTTTTTATTTACTTACATTCTTAATTCCTTAAAATATAAGTTTTTCTTTCAACTTCACGGTTCAATACAAAACATAAGAAACTCTAATTATATTTTATGAATTCCTTCCATTTTACCTTGTTTATAAACTTTTTCTATAAAATATGATAGAGTTTCTAGTATTTCTTTATTTAGATTCTAAGTTTCTTTTGTTTCAAAAATTGTTCAAATTGCTTTGCCGTTCCTTTAGTAAAACTATCTTTTTTTAATGCAATTCTTAATTTTGTTTTACTTACTAAAATATAATAATTTTTAGTCTTCACTGCTTTTTCTATATTTGAAAATTTCATATTTTCTATATGATTTGTATAAATATTTATTTCCTCTTCTGTAATTAGCAACTCCACTTCAATCAAATTCCCATTATTCTTTTCTAAATCTCTATTATATTCAAGATTCTTATTTTTATAGAATATATAAAATTGAAAACATAATAATATTAATAATGTAGCAATATTTGCCATTGCTGTATTAATATCTAAAATTATTAATTTAGGAAATATGATAGATAATATGCTAATGATAAAATTAACAATAAATATTATTTCCACAACAAGCATACATGGTCTTTTAAAACAAATATATTTATAATATTCATTATAGTAATCTTTTGTATACATGAATTTATTTTTAAAAATTACTTCCATAAAAATCACCCTCCGTTTTAATTTATATACTTTTATTCTAAATTTAATATGCAGGTTGTAAAGAACTATTGCATGTTCCAGTTTGAAAAATCATATATGCTGCCCCAAAAAATGCTCCATTTATACTAGCATTAGCATATGCAGATTCTGAAATATCTCCATTTATTTGTTTTTCAATTTCTACTTCAAATCCTATCTGTAGTTTTGTAATATCTAATCGTACTGATGCACTACTAGTTAAATCTTCATGAATTAGTGAAAATTTTAATCCTGTATTATTTAATCCTATACTAAAATCCATTGTAGCTTTTGCAATATTTACTTTTATTCCTACATTTGAAGAAGTTGGAGCATTTGAAACTCCATTTGCATAAACTGATATTGGCTTAGATGAATTATTTTTTCCTGATGTAACAGTACTTATTGTACTACCAGTAGTAACAGATATTGGAGAAATGATTGGTGTTTTAGAATATACTTCTTCTTTTACATCTGAAACTTGTGTAGAAGCACCAAATAATCTAGTTATTATATTTCCTATATTTTTGAAAAAATTCCCTATCTCTTTCCAAAACTTTCCATTCGAATCCAATCTATTAATTGGATTGTTTTCACAATATGCATATACATTTGTCCCCAAAAGTGTTTCTGTTAATTTTATTTAAATTTAACCTTGATAGCTTGTCTATTGTGTTTGTCCGAGTTATATTACTATTTATATCATATCCATATAACAATATTTTTTATTTACTTACATTCTTAATTCCTTAAAATATACGTTTTTCTTTCAACTTCTCGGTTCAATACGAAACATAAGAAACTCTAATTGCATTTTATGGCTCCCTTTCGCTTCACTTTGTTCAGCTCATCGTCATTCAAAAATTTTTTCAAAATTTTTGCCTTCCAAACCATTATATGAGCGTATATGAACTCTTTCCATAAAATGTAATAGAGTTTCTAATATTTTTCCAATCACATTCGAAGCTTTTTTCAAAACTTATATTTCAAAGATTTGTAAAGGTAATTTTAAGTATTAT
This sequence comes from uncultured Clostridium sp., assembly GCA_948468685.1. Taxonomy (GTDB): domain Bacteria; phylum Bacillota; class Clostridia; order TANB77; family CAG-508; genus CAG-269. Next base: position 32,050 of record CAOKJC010000003.1, read on the forward strand.
ATTCGACTTATTTTATTCATTCTATACCTTTTTCCTTCCATATCTTTAATGCTATTTCTGCTTCAAATCTTATAATTCCTATATCTTGTTTATTTGATATTTCTTCTATTTTTTTTAATGCTTTATCTATATTGCAGTTATGTCTTAACGAATCTGAAGATGCATTAAATGATACTTCTATATTATTATTATCTATAAGTTCTTTTAGAGCTTCTATATAATAATTCTCATTTTGATATTTATCATTTAGTTTATTTAATTTTAGAGCATATCTATTATTAGTTCTGTAATTGTTTTTTAACATTGCATTTTGCATATTAATAATATAATTTATATACTGTTCTATGAAATAATTTTTATTTGATTTCACTTTACATTCCTCCAAACATTTTTATAACATTTATTCCAAACTCACGTTGTGCTTCATAACTTTGTCCTGCTAACCAATCTCTAATTTTCATTGGTTTATCTAAATTTCTATTGTTTCTACTATAATAACTACTTATCTTCCTATGTAATCCTCTATCTATAGAAATTAGATTTCTTTCACTATTTATAAGTTGTACATCAATTCCTGATTTTTTTACCTGACATTGTTCTACTATATGATGCCAATCTCTTCCTTCTCCTGCTGGTCCCATTGCTTTCTTTGCTTGTCTGAATGATTTGTATCCTTTGCTCGCATTTGTTGTGTTTGAATTTAATCTATTATCAAAATTATCATCACAATATGCATATACATTTGTCCCCAAAAGTGTTTCTGTTAAAATATTATCTGCATTTATAAACCTTCCCCATTCTGGACTATAATATCTGCTTTGCAAATAATATAAGT
>CAOKJC010000004.1 GCA_948468685.1 uncultured Clostridium sp.
AAAAATTATAATTATATTTAATAATAAAAAGAAAATATTCAAAAATATTGTAGGTTGATTAATATCTACTAATACTTTTACAATTTCCATACTTAAATATGATATAGCAATTGTTATAATTATTATCAACCAAAAGAATATTGATTTTTTATTTGTTTTTTTATCTATAATATAAGGATTCTGAAATGAATTTTTAAAAAAGATTTTTGTCAAATTGAATATATTTTTTATTTTTTTAATCATTTTTTATTATCTCCATAAATAATTCTTCCAGCGACTTATTTTCTTTCAATTTACTTTTCATTTCCTCATATGTTCCAACAAATAATAACTTTCCTTTATCAATAATTCCTATTTTATCACATAATTTTTCTGCTACTTCTAAGATATGAGTAGAAAAGAAAACTGTATTATTTTTATTAGCATGTTCTCTCATTAACTTTTTTAACTCAAAAGAAGCTTTAGGGTCTAATCCAGTCATAGGCTCATCCAATATCCAATTTTTAGGATTATGTAATAAAGCACCTATAATTAATATTTTTTGTCTCATCCCATGTGAATAACTTTCAATTTTATTATTTAATACATCTATAATTTCAAATTTTTCAGATAACTCTTTTACTCTTCTTACTCTATCTTCTGTTGAAACATCATATACATCTGCAATAAAATTCAAATATTCAATACCTTTTAACTTTAGAAATACATCTGGATTATCTGATACTAGCCCTATTCTTCTTTTTGCTTCTAATGGATTTTTTATAATACTTTTATCATCTATAAATATATCTCCTTCATCTACTTCTAATATTCCTGTCATCATTTTTATAGTCGTTGTTTTTCCAGCACCATTAGGACCTAAAAAACCAAATATTTCTCCATCATTTATATTTAAATTTAAATTATCTATAACTTTATCATGTTTTTTATATTCCTTAGAAACATTTTTTAAACTTATCATATCATTCTCCTATTTCAAATATAATAACTTTTCTATTATATTATAAAATAAAAGAGGCTGCTTTGCAACCTCTTTTTTATATCTATACTTCAAAAGACATAACGAAATCTGTATTTTCCTGTAACTTCATAATTACACTAAAATTCAAGACATCTAAATTTTCATCAACAATACTTTTAAGTTGAATCTTCTGTACAAAAATATTTCCACCCTTTTCTTCGAAAGAACCATATTCTATTTCATAATATGAAGGTAATCTATTTTTCATATACAACTCAAAATTCTCCTCACTAGAAAAGTTATTATTTTTAAAAGTATCATCTAAAAGTTTATATGCTGAAGTATAATCTCTATTATTTAACATCAGAATAAACTTATCAACATTCATCATTACTTTTTCTTTATCATTTGAAGTTTGGTATGTAGTTAAAAACTTCTCTGTTTCAATAGTATAAGTATCTAGTAATAAACTAAAATTCATTGGACTAGTTTCTCTAAAAATGTAGTATAATCCATTTTTATCAATACTTACATATTCATTATAATCTTCTTCAATATTATAAGCAAACTTAGATAAATAGCTATTTTTTATATCAATTTCATCTAAAAATTTCTTATAATTATCTATTGAATTATTAAATCTTTTCTCTTTATATTCACTATTTAATAACGAAAACGCTACCTCTGTATTATTAACTGCCAAATTTCTATACAAATTAAAATATTCTTTTACAATATCACCACTTGAAAAATTTTGATATATTATTTTATTATAATAATCTATATTATCAACTTTCAAATTAGTATTATATTTAAAACTATTATTTTCTTCAAAATTTTCAGGTATAATTGAAAATAAATCCTTCTCATTATCAATTAATACAGTAAAATTAGCATTTTCTAAATCTGAACAATCATCATTTGATAGATATCCATCTACATAATAAACATTTATATCTAAACTCTTTTCTATCTTTTTCATTGAATTAACAATGAAATTAGTCTTATTAGAATCTTGAAATGATTGCTCTAATATTTCAATTTTTATATTATTTTGATTAGAATAATTATCATCTAATACTCTTATAATTGCCTCAAAATTTTCATCTTTTATATAATTTATATAAGATTGAATACAGTTTCTAACATTATAAAATTCATCATTACTTAAAACATCTATTTTATTATCATCTTCCACTTTAACTTCAAAGCTTTCTTCATCCTTTTTACTATAATTATCTGGAGTTGTTTCATTTTCTTCAGCTTTTTTATAAAATAGTAAAAAAATAATTTAAATAAGAATAATAATTATTATAAAATATATTATATATATTTTTAATTTTTTTTCAATTAATTTCCTCCTACATATAATACTCCACCACTACTTTTAAAGCATTGTTTTATATATGACAAACTATCCCAACCATAAGGTTTACCTTTTGCAGTACCATGAGCCACATATACTTGGTCTGTTTGAGGATTATAGTCTACCAGTGCTATACAATGGGCATCACTAGTATATTTACATTTTTGAACTACTAACCATACTTGACCACCTGAAGTTAAGCATTGTTTTATCTCATTTTCACTAAAAGCTGTTACTACTCTTGTTGATACATTTGGTAATAATTCATTAAACGCCTTTCCTACACATGTAGAAGATGAATGATTTCCTAAACCATATAAATTTACTATTTTTGCTCTAAAAGTACTTGGATTAATACTTGCATTATATCCACTCGCTATAATAGCTGCTGCAGTTGGTCCACATCCAGCTTTTGCCATACTATGTGAATTTCCATAATCTTCGTTTGCCCAAGGTGCTCCACTTCCTTGTAAATACAAATTAAATTTTTTTCCATTACTTGCTGTATATACCCCAATAGTACCTTCTCCACCTGTTGCTATTTCTCCTCCTGCTGAAATTCCCATGGCACTATATAGTTCACTCATATAAGTTTGAACTTTTTCAATCCATCCTTCACATTGAGTTGGATATTCTGGTATATTAGGACAATATTTCTGCGCAATTGTACTTACTGAAATACGACCTTGCGTAAAATAATTACTACCTGTTGCAATACCTCTTGTTATTGTTTCAATATTATTTTCTGGACTAGGATATGATGTTCCTAACGCCCAACTTCCCCAGTTATTATCTCTTTTAACATAGTTTGTATCTGCTGTTCCTATACCTGTCTCACTTCTTAAAAATGCCAATGTAAATACAGCATTAACATTATATTTTTCTTGACATTCTATAACTGTATCTAATACTCTTAAAGCATTATTTTTTTGTGCTGATGCAGTTCTTAGCCATATTCTTATACCTTCTTCTAATTTAGATTTATCATTTACTACTGGAGCTGATCCTGGGTCATTTGTTTTTACTATATAATCCCCTATAAAACTAGAATAATCTGAAAATATAGAATTTTCATATTCACTAAAATCATATTCTGTAACTCCATAACTTCTATCTGTTACTTTATATAACAAGTACTTTGTTAAATCTACCATGTTTACAGTATCTGGATTAGTTTCTAACAGTTCAAATAACCAACCTGTAATTTCATCAGTTATTTTTTTTCTCGCCTTTGCATGTATTCCATCACTTAATATTGTAACAAAATTATCTTGTCCTGTACCATTCTCTATTTCTTCTTTTGTCTTTTTTTCAACTTTAGGGTTATTTATAACATTTCCTGCAATGTAGTTTTGACTATATACTGTAGTTACATCTTCTTGGTGTTTATCTATTACATGTTTATAATATGTAGCACTACAAGAAGTTATACTTGCTGAAATACTAATTGAAACATTATCTTCTGTATTTGATATATTATTACTTGTATCAGTATTATTTGTTGTAGTGTTATTGGTTGTAGTATTATTTGTTGCTGCACTACTTGCTGCTGCATTTTTTGCTGACTCCTCTAAATCACTTTCTAATTTATTTAACTTATCTTTAAAACGATTATATTCTGGTAAATCTGAACCGTTTCCACTTTCTGAAGATTTTTCTTCGCCACTTCCATATTCTTCACCATCTATATCTTTTTCATTCTTTTGTTGTGAAGTTTGTTCTGCCGATTGATATGTATATATTTTACTAAAATCAACAATCCAAACATCTGCTTTAGTCACATCTAAAAGAGGTGTATTATTTTTATATGTAGTTCTATGAACTATTTCATACTGTGTTTCTTCTTCCCATTCATCAGCTGGTTCCCAACTATCACTAGATGTAAGTCCCTCATAATTTGCAGTTGCTGTTGCTGATACATCTATTTTTCTTTGTTTTTTATATTTATATGTACTTTCATTAACTGTTGTTGTTATATTATCATATATAGAAATAATTATTTGACTATTTTTAGCTAGCTCTGCAAGTTCTAGTCCTACCCCTTTATCATCTCCCATAACTATTAAAGTCCATAAATATTGAAATGGTAAAGTATATTTACTAACAACACTTTTATAATTTATAGTTTTAGGATATATATTATATTCTGTTTTACTATAATTCCCTGAATCATTTACATTTGAAGCAGTCAAATTAGTTGTATAATCAGCTATATTCATTTCACTATCATTAGATGTCAATTCTTCTCTAGTTTCATCTACTATAGCAATTAAAAGATTTCCTTGTTCATCTATAGCAAAATAATTTAAAATATCTAAGTTCTTATTTTCTATATAAATATTAAAAGTATCAATATCTATATATTTTAAAATCACACTTGTTCCATCTGTCTTATTTCGCTCAAATTCTATTATTCCATCTAGTTTTGCTCCTGAATTTCCTATTTTAGGATATTGAGTTATAATTTCTGCATTCATTAATTTTTCTAATTCTTCTGGTGCATCTAAATATTTTTCTACATTATTTCCTTCTGCAATCATCTTATCCCATAATTCTTGTGCAGTAGTTTCTGGTACAATTCCATCTTCGCCTATAGTTACATTTTTTGTATATGTAGAAGCTGCATATGGTGCACTTTCCCAATCACCAGCTTTAAATATACCATCTTCAATTGTAATATAATAAACAGCAAGAGGTAATAATACTAATAATATTAATATTATAGCAATTCCTATTTTTAAAAATTTTGATTTCAAGACATTATTTGCAAAATCTTTAAGACTATCCATATTATACCTCCTTCTTATTTATTTTTTACACATTTACTTTAAACTCATAAAAATCTCTATATTCAGATTTATCTTCCAACTGATTATACTTATCATAATTTAATACTAATTTAGAAAATACTATCTTTTCAATTCTTCTAGTAGCTGAATATGAATTAGTAAATTTTACTTGTAAATTATTTGTAAATTTACTCTTTACTATTAATCTATTCTCTATTATTTCATTATTATAAAATTCATATTTCATATTTTTACTATCTAATAAATAAATTGATTTGGCATCATCACTTGTATCTAATAAAATAGTATTTTCTGAATTATTTTGTATAGCAAAATTATATATTTCATAATCCATATATGTATCTATACTAACTATAGTTACTTTTATATCCTTATACTCTGTTACTTTATTAGCTTTTTTTCTTCTTATATAATTATTTATATTTAATCTTTTCTCTTCATTTTCTTTAACAACCGTTATATAATCTTGTTTTGTTTCATCTCCATTTAATTTACCTGAAGATAATATATCTTCAGTATATCTTACTTGATATGTACTATCTGTCCAATTTTCAACTGTATATGTTTTTGTCTTTTCATTAAAAATATTTAAATAATATATATTATAAAAGTCTTGAACTGATGGAAACATTACTTCTTTACATTCCTCTGTTAATAAATTGTAAGCTGAATTTATATCTTTATTATTACAATACTTTATAAATTCATCTATTACATCAACATCTTTTTTTAATTTTTCATTTGATACAATACTACCAGAAACTAATGATTTATTTGATATTATATCTTGATTTTTTTCATTATTAGTATTCACAATATTTTTTTGTTCATAATCATTTTTATCAATATTATTAGACTGTTTTGCAAAATAATTCAATAATTGAATTAGTCCAATTATTAAGACTATAATTAGTATAATCTTAAATATCTTCTTTCTGTTTTGATTATAAAATCTAATTAATTTATACATAATTATAGTCCTCCTATTATTTAAATTTTATTTTATTATAAGCATCGACTTTATCAAGCACTGAATCCGCCATGTTATCGTGGTTATAACCACTATATTTGTCTTTCTTACCAAATTCTTTAGAGAATGTTTGACGCCATTCATCTCTTTTCTTAGCAGTCATCTTTGTTGAATCTTCTTTTATTCTTGACGCATATTTTTTGATTGCAATACCTTCTTTTATATCCCTTATGCTATTATCTTTCAACATAGCTTCTATTGTAACTATATCGTCCATTTGTGTAACACCATTATCTAACAATGTTGGTATATGATTTTTCATTATTTCATTAGCTTCTTTTCTTCCAAATCTTCTCTCTAATTCAAATCTATTCTTTTCATTTTTTTGATATTTTCTAATATATTCTTGTTGTTTTGCTTCTTTGTAATCATCATTTGTTTCATAACGAGCTCTTTCAGCAACTTGCTCTATTCCATCAGGAGTTAATCTATTTCCTCTTCTTTCAACATCATCAAGTCTTCTTCCTGTCATTTTATATCCACCAACAGCACCTGCTGTAGTATATTGAGCTGCCTTAGATAAATCTCCAGATGTTATACCTATTGCTAATCCTGCTGTTCCTAATGCTGCTGCTCCTGCTGCTTTAGCCATAAACTTAGCTGCACTTCCAACTGGGTGAGCATTTTTTATTTTTTCTTTAGTAGCTTCTTTTATATTATTTGCCATTCCTCTTGCATAATATCTTGATATTGTTCCAGCCGTTGCAAATACTCCTTGACCTTCTTTACTTCTTCTAGTTGTTCTTTTTCTTGCACTGTTTGCATCAATACCATCAAGTGGTGAAGATGTTGGTATTTCTTCTCCATCATCAAGTTCTTCAAATGCAAGATCAATTATATCATCTTCATTATCTTCATCAAAATCATTATCATAATCTTCTTGTCTAAAATTATTATTGTCCTGATTATTTCCATTCACATAATCCATTTCATCATAATTACCTTCATCAACTATAGCTGGAGATTGAAAATCACTTTCTGAATCCTCTAAATCTGGTGACTGGATATCACTTCCTGAATCTCTTAACACTGGAGGTTGGAAGTCACTTCCTGAGTCTGCTAAAGCTGGTGGCTGAAAATCATTTTCTGAACCAACTAAAGCTGGTGGTTGAAATTCCTCTCCTGAATTACTTATAGTTCCTGGTTGCTCACTCTCTCCTGATTGGTTTGTTGTACCTCCAAGACTTGCTTGTGCTCCTTGCACATCATTATCATCTCTTCTTGTTACTGTTCGTTGTTCTCCTGTTGGTTGTTGATTTTGTTGTCTAGGACTTGCTGCTCTATAATCACTATCTTCCCTAAATAAAGCTTCATTCTTATCAAATTTATCATTAATTCTTGGTGGCTTTCCATCATCAGAACCTGACTTATCGCTACTACCTTTTAGTGAATCTTTTCCTCCCTTTGGAGGTCTTCCAAATAATTTGTTCATTCCGCTCATCATTAAAGCTGCACCAGCTGGACCAGCTAATAATCCAGGAGTATGAGCCTTTTGGAAACCGAAAAACTCACGTAATAATTTTTCTGCTGGTATCATAAATGCTAATGCTACTAAACTATAAACCATATTTTTAGAAGCTAATTCAAATGCTGATGATACTAATATAGTATATAATAACAAATGCATTGGTTGTATAAGCAAGTTAAATATATACTCTTTCATCCACATGTTAAAAGCTTGTGCCTGTCCATCATTTATTTTATCAATAGGATATGTCATAGCAACAAGTGGTGCAATTAAAGTTAAGAACGCCATATACAATACCCTTTTTAAATATGTAAATATAAAGTAACATGTAAATAATACTAATACAATATAAATTAGTGCATATCCTGCATATGAAGTATTTATTTTCTTTGCCATTTGAGATTGCATTCTTGAGAACCCTAACAAATCTTCAGTATGCCAAACAATATGACCATCAGATTTTAATGATGTTACATCATAATTCATTTCAGTTAATGCTTCTTCAATTTTCCCGTCTTCATCTTCTATTAACATATAATATCCATTATTATGAGTTATACTACAAACTACCTCTGTTATTTTTCCTATAATATAATTTGAAAATGCCATTATATATTGCATAACAAACAATAAACATATTGCAACAATCCAATCCATTAACATTTGCTTATATTTAGATTTATCACTAGCTGTACTAGATATAATTATCCTAATTCCTATATAAACTAATACAGATAATAAAGCAACTATTGCTATATCTCTTAATAAAATATACCAATTAGATACTACTGTTCTTAATTGCTTTGCTGTTGATTCCAAAACTATCGGTTGTCCATCATCACCATATAAAACATTTCCATATTCATCAGTCGCATTTTTATCTTCACTTGGATTAAAGAAATCAACATCAAATAATAAAACTTCATTAGAAAATATCTTTTCAGGAGAAATCTGATATACTGGCAAATATATATCATCTGGTAATACATTACTATTAAATACTGCTGCTCCAGCAACCCCTCCTGTTAAACTTATTACTAATACTGTTCCTACACCTATAGCTGAAAGTGTCACACCTCCAGCTGTAGCAGCTGCTACCGCTGCAGTAATTACACCTGCACTAAAAATAGTAACAGCAGCTACAACAACTGCAGCAACTATAAAAACTGCAACAGTTCCTACTACTTCCCAAAAAGTTGAAGTCATATCTATATGTATAGTAGAATTAGCACTAGAAAAAATAGCTCCATGTATAATATTCATAACTCCATCACCAAGAAATACAAACATATCAACTATAGGATTTAATAATTTTCCACCAACACCATCATCACTTGCTTTTACCTTTCCTGAAAAGCAAAAACTAGTTATAAGTATCATTAATAAAATTATTACTATTTTCTTAAATATACTTTTATTTTCAAAAATTTTCATAAAGTTTAAACCTCCCTGATTACTTTATGCATTATTTCTTTTTGCAATTTGATTTAAGTTTGTTTCAACAAACTCAAATTCTTTTCTTGTCGGCATTATTTTTAATATTGCCGAATCTGCTCCAACTTTTAATAGTCCTTCACCTTTTTGGCAAGTAACTAAAAAGTTAGCTTCCCCTTCTGAAAGTTTAAACACTTCTTTCAAGTATTGTATTTCAGATTTATCTTGTGCTAAAAATAGTTTTGTATCTGAAGAAGTAAGAACTGCTTGAGCCTCTGGTTTCTCATAAAAATCTTGAAATCTTTGAGAAACAATCGCAAGCGAAACATTTCTTTTTCTCGCACGTCTTGCCATTTTATTTAAGAAGTCTACTGCTTCTGGATATGGCAATAACATCCACGCTTCATCTACTAATACTCTCTTTTGTGTAGCCTTTTTTCTATCCTCACTGTTCTTCTTAACGAACTTCTCCCAAATCCATGAAAGTAAAATTTGCTGAGCAAGTGGTCTTGCAAATCTTTCCTCTAGTTGAGAAATATCTAAATTTATAAATGGTGCACCATCTAATAATTCAAATGTTGATTGTCCATCAAAATAAGCCATTTGACCATCATATTCTCTTATATATTGCTTCATAACTTTTAGCAAATAACTATAATGATATTGATAATCTTTATTTGTATTTTCCCTAGCTTTTTGCTCAATTCTCTTATACCAAGAACCAATTGTAGGCATTTCTTTCTTTTGTCTTGAAAATATATTTCCTTGCATTAAGTTTGTTGCTGCTGATACATACAAACTATCTGGATTACTATTTATTCCTAAATCTGCATATTCTTCTGCAACAGCTTCAGCTATAATTTGTTTTGTTAACTCGTTTACTTCATCAGATCTTGTACTTCCTCTAGCCATTGTAACTAAAGCTTGCGTAACATCCTCTACTTTATTTTCAATATTTAATGTAATTCTTTCCTTACCTGTTATTTCATCTTTTACTGTTTCTGTTTCTACATCAAATAAATTAATAATTGTTTTTGATGTTGGACTAATTACAACATTTATTCCGCCTAAACTTTCAGCCACTATTGTATACTCACCTTCAGCATCTAATGCTAAACTTTCTATTCCCATAAGTACAGAAGATCTAGAAATTAATGTTTTCATAGTAACTGATTTCCCAGCACCAGACTTAGCAAATATAACCATATTATAATTTGTAAGTGATGAATGGAAATTATCAAATAAAATTGGTGTACCTGTTTGCTTATTAAATCCTAAAGGAACTCCTGTAGGATGTCCAACCTCAGATGTTGTAAAAGGAAATACTGTTCCCATTGAATTTCTATCAAATGTATGAACTTTATTTATTTTATCATTCATAAATGGCAAATTTGATTTAAAAGCATCTTCTTGAACTCCCCATGCTGTTTTTATACCAACTAATGATTTAGCCATTTCCGCTGATAATAACTTTGTTTCTCTCTCTAAATCTTCTAAACTATATGTAAAAATTGTAGATATAATCGAAGCTTCAAATAATTTATTAAAACCTGCTGCTATTTCATCTCTTAATTGCTCTGCTTCAAATCTTTTCTGAGCAACTGTACTTTCTCTATTTATATTACCTTTATCTGCTGCCATAATTCTTTCTGTTTCTAACTCATTTATTACTCTATTCAAGTCATTTTGAGACTTTTCCTCTTTAATAGGATTTATATATATAGAAGTATTTATATCTCCGAACATATACATATCCCTAAATAATTCTGGAAAAGTACACATTCTAGGAAGAGATGATACAAAAAAGCTTCTTGCATATCTTTTCGTATTTGATATTATCTCTAAATGATCTATATTAGAAACATCTATCCCTGATGGTGCAATTAATTCTTTTATAGTCTTTTTTCTTAAAATTCTAATATCATCTTCCTGATATTCTCTAAACTGATTTTGTAGTTTTTCTTCTTGATTCTTTCTTGCCATCTTCTTCTCCTCCTTTTTCTTTTGTTCTCTTCTTAATATCTTTTTTTACCTTTTCAATAGCAATATCTGTTACATCTTTCCCTAATGTTTCTTTTTGTTCTTCAATTAAGACCATAGCCATTTGGTCTATTAAATCATCTAGTTCCTTTTCTTTTTGTCTAGCTTTTATTTGCTTTTGATTTTCATCAACAGCATTATATATTGCTTCATTTGCTTTTTTTATAGCTTCTTGCTCTATTTTTATATCTAACTCCTTCATTCTCTTATCTAAAACATCAGGAGCTGTTGAATATAAATCTTCATATCCCGTATTTAAAGCTCTTCTTAAATTGAATACCTCTGATTCATCTCTGTTATATGCAACATATAATAATTCGGCTAATTCTGTTGAATCCAATACTCTGCTATTTATACCACTCATAGCTAATGAACTTATTATTGATTGAGCTTTTGTATATAATTCTGAAAATGCTAAATTTGAAATTTCATCCTTTGCAAAATCTCCACTTAAAGCTTCTTCTGAATAATATGGAATTATAATATAATAATTTTTAGTTAAAATATTTTTATTTAAACTCATTCTTTCTGTATTACTTACTATATCTATACCATATTCATAAAGATTTCTTTGTCTAGCAAGTTCATATTTTTCTCTAGCCAACTGTTCTTCAGAATACTGTTCTGAACGAACTCTTTGATTATATTCCATTTGTTTAGTAGCAAACTGTTTAGAAATTTCATCTACTCTTTCTCTATATTTATTTATACTATCACTTAAATTTACTGTTTTTGTTTGAATATAGATTTGAATAGGATATCTTAAAGTATTAAGAAATTGTAAAAATCCTTGTTCAACACTATTTTTCTCAAGAGCAGACATTAAATCATAATTTATTCCTTGACACTCTATAACCATTAAAAACCTTTTTCCATCTTTCTGTACAATCATGTTATCATCTATTTTATCAAACTCCATAAATTTATAAATAGACTGTTTACTATAAATTTGAGGAACAGTAGATTGTCCTTTTACTGCAACTTTTTTCTCTACTTTTTTTTCTTTTGACTTACTACTTTTTATTTTTAGTGCCACAAAAATAATACATAAAATAAAAAGTATACTAATCATAATCCCTAATACTATTGTTAAAATATCAACTATCTGATTATTACTCATCTTTTGTTTCCTCCTCTGAATCATATACATAAATTTTGTTACCATTCTTTTTAAATTTTATCCATCTTAAAATAACATCATCTATGTTTTCTCCTCCAGTTTTTTTAGTTATTTCAAATGCTGTTGACTCTGGAATTTTTAATGTTCCTATACCAAAACCTATTCCTGCAAATATTAATGTAATTATTAGTCCTATTGTTGTAAATCCTAATATTTTTAACATAAAGAAAAATATCAATCCTATTCCAGCTCCTATACATGTATATATAAGACCTTTTGTTGAAAATATATATAATATTCTTCCTTCTCCTTTATAATTTCTTGGTATTTCATAGGTTTTCATAATTTTTCCTCCGTATTTGATATATTTATACTTATACATATATATTATATCATAAATCTGTGGATAATTGTATAGTTTTTAGCAAAAAAAGTGGAAATTTAATAGTTTCGTAACATTTTTGTAATATCTTGTTGATAGTCATTTTCTATCTTTTATATAGGGAAATAATAAAAATGAAATTCTTATATTTTTTTATATGTTACAAAATTTTAAAATAATATATTTTTTATACAAAGAAAAAAGAGCAATTCCTTTTTAGAATTACTCATTTAAATTAATCTTTTATAATTATTTAGCCATATTAAATATAAATGTTGCTATACTTGTTGCTGATACTACCAATATTATTCCTATAATTAATGGCATAAAAGATTTTTTGTAGTCTGCTTTTTCTTCTACACTTCCTAACATGTATTTAACACCTAAAACCATTATTATGATTACAGAAGCTATAACAGCTATATTTCTAATTAGCCCCATTATTTTTCCAGCTTTACCAGTTAACTCTGTAGCATCTCCACTAAAATCTGGTGTTATTTGCCCTGGAAGCACCTCTGCTGCCAATACATTAGAAGCTAAAGATATTAACATTATAGCTAATAATACTACTGTAAGTATTTTCATTGTTTTTTTCATTTTTATTTCCTCCCTTTTTATTTTTTATTTTATATAAAATTACCTAGTAATCTAAGTAAACTTTAATAACTATTTTATAAACGATTTCCTACTTCTATGAATATTCTCCATATTCCAAATGCTCCAAATACCACTATACATCCTATAACAAATGGTACTAAAGCATCTTTTATCTGAGCTTTTTCTTCTACTGAACCTATCATAAATTTTATTCCTAAAATTGCTGCTACTACTACTGCTATACACATTCCTATCAATATTAATATACTATTTAACATTTTAGATGTATTTTGTAATCCACTTCTATCAATATCCATATTTCCACTAGTACCTGCACTAATGAAACTATCTCCTCCAGTAATAACATCTGAAATTCCTGCTGCTTGTACTATATTTGTATTTAAAAACATTATATTCATAACTAATACCAAAAGAATTATTATTAATGATTTCAATTTCATTATTATCACCTACTTACATCTAAACTTTCTTAAGTAACAGAATTATATATAAAAGAAACTAATGTTGTGCCAGAAACTGCCATTATACATCCTATAATATATGGTACTAATGTAGCTTTGTAATTTGCCTTTTGTTCTACACTTCCAAACATATATTTAACTCCTATTATCATTAATGCTATAACAGATACTACTACACTTAAATTTCTAATAAAACCTAATACAATTCCTACTTTTTTTGTTACTTCAACAGCATCATCTGTTGTTGGATTATCTGGTTTATAATCACTTGGATCTATACCTACTGTAACTTTTCCACTACTTTTATCATTTGGATTACTAGTCCCTGGTGGCTTGGGCAATGTAGTATTGCTTTTAGGTGGATTATATTGATAATCTGCATAACTTTTATTTAAATTACTGATGTTCAACATTATAAGTAAAATACTTAATATAATTAGAATTTTAATTATTTTTTTCATGCAATATCACCAACTTTCTTGTCCTATAAAATAATTATACCTCATTTTTTAATATTTTTCAACTTTTTTTTACTAATTTGTTAATTTTTTTACATTTTTGGTTACAGTTCAGATCAAATTCTAAACAAATATAGCTTGGTAGTTCATTTTAAAACACCTGAACTGTAACTATTTTTGTTCCCTGTAGGTGGTAAAAAATATACTTTATTTGTATTCATAAAGAAATCTTCATCTTTACTATCTCCTGGATATACACCATTTAATTTTGTTAATAATGTTGAATTTCCTCTTATATTATAATTACGTTTATATGCCATTCTTCTATTATCATTATCTCTATATCCTAATATTTCAGCCACATTATAATTATCTACTCCTATATCATCTAATCTACTTATAAGTCTACTAGTTACAATCTTTGCAAAAAACTCTCCTCCTGGAGGTATATAAAATCCATTACTTCCTTGTCCTTTATTATCTAATATAAGTTTAAGTGCCTTTCTATCATTATAAGTATCATATGTGTTTTGAGTTATATATCCATTGTTTAAAAGCTCTTCCAAATCAACTTGTTGCCAACCAAATTCTTTATTTGTTCTATCTTCAGTAATCAATTTTGAATCATCAGCATATGTAAAATTACTTGGTAAATAATCGATTAATTCTAAATAATTACATTGAACAGAAGAATTATTTTTTATACAAATTGTATATTCAACCTTTACTACTGACCCCTGCGCAATTTCATCATCTATTGATTCAACAATAGGAATATCTGAATTAACATCTCTTTTATGTTCTTCAAGTACTTGCCCATTAGGTAATATAAATTGTGCTCCTGTTGTAGTTATTGTTGTTTTTAAAGAAATTGCTGGTCTTTGAGCTAATACTAAATCTTGACCTCCATATCCAGAACTTTGATATACTTTATATACTGGAATTTCCTTTCCTGAACTATTTAATTGAGTTCCTATTTGTTCTTTATAACCATTTGTATGTGGATTAAATTTTATTTCATAATTACTTCCACCCATAACAGTCATATATGTTAATCTACTCAATTCCTTAGCCTCTTCTTCTGAATCATATTTGTCTATTTGTTTAAAAATTGATGTTTTTATATTACCATTCTCTCCATTTTTATAATAAAATGTTCCATTAAAATTATTATCAACTTCTTTTCTTCTATCCTCATCTTCACATCCTGCTAAAACAGTATTTTCTTCAGTATACTCCTTTTCTTGTGTTGTAATAAACAAATATTCTTTTATATCTTTTGTTATTGCATTAATAGTCTCTTGACCATCTTGTATACTAAAAAACAAATCAGAATCTTCTTTAAATATATCTGTTACCATTTGATTTTCTTCATTATCATCAGATTTCGCAAACAATGAAACAACTCTTATTCCATCTTCTTTTAAAGCTCTTACTTTATCTTTTGTACTTGGAGCTATTTGATTATATAACTTATATAAAGTTTCTTCTTCAGTTTCATCACAATATACTTCAATATTTCCATTTGATGTTGGTATACCATCTGATAATAAAATAAGAGTTCTATTTGAGTCATCTCTTGCATTATTTTCAAAAGATGCTCTTACTTTATCTAAAGCTCCTACTATATTAGTATTAGGTGTCTGCCAATTATTACTTACTATATAATCTAAATCTTTATTTAATATTTGCTTATTTTGTGTTAATCCTCTAGCTCTATAACTAGTTCCTGAAAAAAACACAAGTCCTACATATATATTCTCACCACTATCTAATAATGTATTTATTAACTTTTTTGCTGAATCTGCTGCTATTTGCAATCTTGTTTTTTCTTCCCCATTTATATTTACCTTTGTAGTACGCATACCATAAGAACAATCAACTGCTAAAAATACTTGTGCACACCCTTTTCCGCTCTTTATAATCTCATATTTTGTCATATTAGAATAACCTAAATAACTAGATTTTCCTGGTGCTTGCAATGTTATATAATCATGTCCATTATATCTTAATACTTGTTCAACAGAACTATTACCTAAACTCTCAATATCCCCATAAACAAATCTTACAGAATATGTACCTTCTGATGCTGGTCTAAAACTATAACTTCCATCACTTCCTGTTACTACTGATTGTTCTATTACATTTCCATTTATTAATTGGACAGTAATTCCTTCAGCAGTTAGTCTTCTTGTTGAACTATCACTACCTTCTGTTCCGTTCTTGAAAAATTTCTCCTATTTCTTCATACACATTTCCAGAAATAGTTTCATAATAATATTCTGTTTCGTTTATTTCAGTTATTTCTGGTGGTTTTATTGGTTCAGATGGTCCAGGATCATAATTGTTACTATTATCTGGTGGTGTAGGTGGTATAGGTTTATGACCACTTTCACTCTGAGCATTTCCTGCAAGACTGGCTTTTGCAACAGGAATTTTTATATATATAAGAGAAAATATCATAATAATTAAAACAAATATCTTTAATAACTTTTCCTTCATATTTATCACTTACCTCTCTATTAATTTTAATAGAATTTATTTAAACACCTTTATAATAATTATTATAACACTTTATGTATTTTTTTGCAAACTACTATTGTTTTAAGTTTTGGTATTTTTATTATTTTACAAATTGATTATATAAGAAAATACCCAAACTAAAAACTATTGTTCTCAATTTAACACAAAAAAAAATAATATAAAGCAAAAACTTTATATTATCTTTGGCGTAGGTGAGAGGGTTCGAACCTCCGCGCCCCTTACGAGACCTAGCAGTTTAGCAAACTGCCCCCTTCACCACTTGGGTACACCTACATATATAAAAAAAGATATAAAAACGTAAATCTATATTGTTATAAATTTATGGTCTTATATCTATATAAAAATTTGGCGGAGAGGGTGGGATTCGAACCCACGGTAGGCTATTAACCTACGCCAATTTTCAAGACTGGTGCCATAAACCAACTCGACCACCTCTCCATATACTAGACAAATATTTAATGTATCTAGCGACAATATCTATATTAGCATTAAAAAAAACATTTGTCAATACAATTTTCAAATTTTTTACATTTTACTTTCTTTATAAATATTATTAGAATTTATAGCTTTCTCAATTGCTTCTAATTCCTCTTTAGACAAAGTATATTTAGAATTACCATTCTCTACTGGTTTAGCATATATATTAGACATCTCTCTAGAATAAATTCCATTAAAAACAAGTCCATTATTTTTCTCATCTAATAAAGCAACAGCAAAACTTAAATCACTACCTGTATCTTTAAAAGCGCTATATCTAACTATTCCAATCTTTTGTATACATTTTGATAAATCTTCCTCTAAATTTCTACAAAAATTAGTTATTTCAGCATTTTGTTTTTCAACTCTATCAACTTTATACATAAAATTTTCTAAATCTTCTTCTAGATTTTTCCCATTCCCTAGCTTATTCATAAATTTTTTATATCTATTATTCATTTTAGTATAATTAATTAACAATACTAAAAATCCAATAAATAAAAACATCATAATACCACTTAAAATTAACAAATAATTGTCTGTTCTTAAGAATTCTACTATTTCTTGCATACAAAATTCCATTCCTTTCTCACTTCGCTCACAAGGTACAAATATGTATGAAATCCTTGAGTTTGAAGCATTTTCATTATATAATCCCTTAATGAAATATACACTACAAAGTACAGGGAGGTAAGTTGCAGACTTCTGCAACTTTTGGATTAAATCAGCTTATATAATTGAATTTATGGGGGTAACGGGAAACTATGCTATTTTTATTCTATTTTGATTTTATTTTTATATATTTTCTTTCAAACCAAGACCTACCTATTTCATTAAACTTAATATTCTCTCTAAATCCTCATTTGATGCATATTCTATAACTATTTTACCTTTTTTCTTTCCAGGATTTAATTTAACTTTTGTACCAAAGAAACCTTGAAATGTATTTTCTATATCTTTATATAAAACACTTACTCTTTTTAATTCTTCTTTTGAAATCTGTTTTTGATTTATTTTTTTATTTGTTTGTTCAATTTCTCTAACTGTTGACCCTCTTTCAATCATATCAACAGCAGTCATATATTGCTTCTCAGGGTCTGTAATAGCCAGCAATCCTCTACAATGTCCTTCTGTTAGTTTTCCCTGTTTTGCAAATTCTAAAACTCTAGGATCTAAATTCAAAATTCTTACTGTATTAGCAATAGCGCTTCTGCTTTTCCCTAGCTTTTTTGATACTTCTTCTTGAGTCAATCCATAAGTATCCATTAAATTTTTAATTCCTAATGCTTTTTCAAATGGATTTAAATCCTCTCTTTGAATATTTTCTATTAATGCTATTTCATTATTTTTCTTCTCATCGTCTTCTCTTACAATTACTGGTATTTCTTCTAGTCCTGCTAATTTGCAAGCTCTCCATCTTCTTTCTCCAGCAATTATACTGTAATATCCATCTTTTTCTGTTACAATTATAGGTTGAATTAAACCATATTCTTTAATAGATTCTGATAATTCTTCCAATGCTTCCTGATTAAAATTTTTTCTTGGTTGATTTCTATTTGGCTCAACATCTGTTATTTTTAAATTTCTTAAAATATCACTTTCTTTAATTTGTTCTTCTTCTGGTGTTGGCCCAAATAAAGCATCTAATCCCTTTCCTAACCCTGTCTTTTTAGCCATCTATATCACTCCTTCCTTTTAATTTACATCATATGCTTAGGTTTTTTTTCTCCTTCATTTACTTTTAAAAATTCTTTTGCAAATTTTTCATACATTTTTGCTCCTTTTGATTTTGCATCATATTCAGTTATTGGCATTCCATAACTTGGAGCTTCACTTAATCTTACATTTCTTGGTATAATTGTTTTATAAACCTTATCATTAAAATATTTCTTTACTTCTTTTACAACTTGATTAGCTAAATTTGTTCTTGCATCATACATTGTAAGAAGTGCACCTTCTATTTCTATATTCTTGTTTAAATGCTTTTTTACTAAGTTTATAGTATTCATAAGTTGTCCTAATCCTTCTAATGCATAATATTCACATTGAACTGGTATTAAAACACTATCTGATGCAGTAAAAGCATTTAATGTAATTAATCCTAATGATGGAGGACAATCTATTAGAATATAATCAAAATCTTCTTTAATATTTTCTAATTTTTCTTTTAATCTCTGTTCTCTTGACATCATGGAAACTAATTCTACTTCTGCCCCTGCTAAATTTATGTTTGAT
The DNA here is from genome assembly GCA_948468685.1 of uncultured Clostridium sp. GTDB lineage: Bacteria > Bacillota > Clostridia > TANB77 > CAG-508 > CAG-269. The sequence continues at coordinate 19,405 of CAOKJC010000004.1, forward strand.
GGACATACTAATAAATTTTTTATAATTGTTCCTTCAACAGCCTCATTCATTTCAGTATCTCCAACTAATATATCGTATGTGGAAAATTCTACATCTTTTTCAGCCCCTACACCACTTGTTGCATTTCCTTGAGGGTCTGCATCTATTAATAATACTTTTTTCCCTTTTTTAGCTAATAATGTACTTAAACTTATTGTTGTTGTTGTTTTTCCGACTCCACCTTTTTGATTTGCTACTGATATTATTTTTCCCACTTAATCAACCCCCACTCTTAAAGTAATTTTTACCTATTAATTCGTTATTTTCCTATATTTATAATATACAAATATTATAAAAAAGTCAATGTTTTTTTCTATATTTTCACAAGAAATTTTATACTACTGTTTCAATTCAATAAAGATTAATTAAAATTGTTGATATATAAACATTTTGAAGATAAAGACCTAATGGTAGCACCTAGCTATGTTTTTAAGATGTCGTCCAAATCTTTGATTTGGTGTCGACAGCTATATGCAGAGCTATCAAAAAATGTTTATATATCAACAATTTAATATTTCTTGTTATCTAAAGTTGACAATTAAATATTACTAAAATTTGGAACAACAGTGGCATGATTATAATCTCTTGACCTTTTAAATTACTTATCATGCCACGACCGTTGTTCGCCTGCGAAAAATTGCTCTGCAATTTTTCTGTAGAACGATTTTGTTGTATAGGAAAAATTCGATTTTTCCTATACAATAAAAAAGAAGCTGATGTTTCAGCTTCTTTTTTAATAAAATTATCAAAATTACTTCAATGGTTCTTTTGCTGGAACACCTGCTTTTCTAGGATATTTGCTAGGTGTATTTTTTACTTTATCAATAACAATTACATTTCTCTCTATATCAGAATTAGGCAAAACAAATTTATCAACAAATTTAATATTTCCACCTAAAATACTAATAGCATTTTTTCCACTTATTAATTCATCTTGAACATTACTTCCCTTCATACAAATACAATTACCATTTACTTTTGCAATAGGTATTAAATACTCAGAAAGAACACTTAAATTAGCAACAGCCCTTGCTGTAACATAATCAAATTTTTCTCTATACTTTTTATCTTTTCCAAAATCTTCTATTCTACTATGAACAGTCTCTATATTATCTAATTTCAATTTAGAAATAACCTCATTCAAAAAATTAATTCTCTTATTCAATGAATCTACTAATATTACTTTTAAATCTTTTCTATATATCTTTAAAGGAATACCTGGAAAACCAGCTCCAGTACCAACATCAGCTATACTTTTATTTTCATATATATATTTATTTATAGTTAAAGAATCTATAAAATGCTTTAATATAACTTCCTCTGGTTCAGTAATTGCAGTCAAATTAATCTTCTCATTCCACTCCAAAAGCAAATTCATATACTCATAAAACATATTTAATTGTTCATCATTAAACACAATACCAATTTTACTACCATAAGAAGACATCTTCTCTTTAAAACTATCTATATTCATAAAAACTCCTTTTATATTTATTATTTATTCTTCATTTGCAAATAAATCAAAAGCACAGATATATCAGCAGGAGAAACTCCAGATATTCTAGACGCTTGACCAATAGAACGAGGTTTAAACTTGTTCAGTTTTTGTCTAGCTTCTAAACTCAAACCATTTATTTGTTCATAATCTAACTCTTCTGGTAACAATTTTACTTCTAATTTTTTAAACTTTTCAACTTGAGCCTCTTGCATTTTTATATATCCTTCATATTTTATCTGGATTTCAACCTCTTGCTTCTCCTGTAATGTTAAATCAGGTCTATTTTCATCTATTGGAGCTAATTTTTCATAATCTAACTCTGTTCTTTTTAATAATTCTGACATCTTGGTACCATTATTTAATTCAGATGTTTCATATTTTACAAGTAATTCATTAACCTCTTTAGTTGGCTTTACTACTGTACTTTTTAATCTTTCTATTTCTTTTTCTATATTCTCTTTTTTTATTAAAAATCTTTTATATCTTTCATCAGAAATCAAACCAACATCATATCCAATCTCAGTTAATCTTAAATCTGCATTATCTTGTCTTAAAAGCAATCTATATTCAGCTCTTGAAGTCATCATTCTGTATGGCTCATTTGTTCCTTTAGTAACAATATCATCAATTAAAACTCCTATATATCCTTGAGTTCTATCTAATATTACAGGTTCTTTTCCTTTTATTTTTTGTGTTGCATTAATTCCAGCAATTAGCCCTTGACAGGCAGCTTCTTCATATCCAGATGTTCCATTAGTTTGTCCAGCCATAAATAATCCATCTATTCCTTTATATTCTAAAGAAAGTTTTAAATTAGAAGGATCAATACAATCATACTCAATAGCATAAGCAGACCTTGTAAATTCTGCATTTTCTAGACCTGGAATTGTTCTATATAAAGCAATTTGAACATCTTCTGGTAAAGATGAGCTTAATCCTTGTATGTACATTTCATCTGTATCTAAACCTACTGGCTCTACAAAAGCTTGATGTCTAGGCTTGTCACTAAATCTAACTACTTTATCTTCTATTGAAGGACAATACCTCGGACCTGTTCCCTCTATTTTTCCAGCATATAAAGGAGACCTATGTAAATTTTCTTTTATAATTCTATGTGTTTCTTCATTTGTATATGTTAAATAACAATCTACTTGTTCTAAATCTTTTATTTCATCTTCAAATGAAAAAGGTACTATGTTATCATCACCTTTTTGAAGTTCCATCTTACTAAAGTCTATACTTCTTCTATTTACTCTTGCAGGAGTTCCAGTCTTAAACCTAACTAAGTTAACACCTATTCTTTTTAATGAGTCTGACAATTTATTAGCTGCTGCAACTCCATCTGGACCACTCTCTTCAGAGAACTCTCCCATAAAAATTTTCCCTTTTAAATATGTTCCTGTTGCAACAATAACAGCTTTTACTCCATAAATAGCACCTACAGCAGTCTCTATCCCCATTACCTTTCCATTTTCGACCTTAATATCCACAATTTCTCCCTGTTTTAAAAATAGGTTCTCTTGTTTTTCTAAAGTATGTTTCATTTCCATATGATATCTCTTTCTATCAGCTTGAGCTCTTAAAGAATGGACTGCTGGTCCTTTTGATGTATTTAACATTTTAATTTGAATCATAGTTTTATCTATGTTTTTCCCCATTTCACCACCAAGTGCATCAATCTCTCTTACTAGATGTCCTTTTGAACTTCCTCCTATATGAGGATTACATGGCATATTAGCAACAGCTTCTAAACTTATAGAAAACACTAATGTTTTCATTCCTAATCTTGCAGCAGCAAGCCCAGCTTCACAACCTGCATGCCCTGCTCCAATAACAGCTATATCATAATCTCCAGCATAATAACTCATTTTATTTTCCTTTCCTTATGAAACAGAAATCGTCGTTTTTTTACTCTTAAAAAACATTTTTACAAATAGGTAAATTCTATGTATTGTCGTTTTTTGTCGAACACTTTTATTTCTAAGTAATTTAGATTATTTTAATTTATATTAACCTCAAAATTAAACCTATAGTTATTTATATATTCTTTATGTTTACTTATATCTTTTGTTCGCTTTTATATTATTTTTATTAAGCTTTATATAATAAAAATATAAATTCTATGTAATATATAAATAAATTTTTATTTATTGTTCATCTTCCATTTCATAATTCTCTTTATTTTCGTTTTATTTTCATTTTTATATACTATACAACAAACTATATACCTTTCAATATAAAATCGTTCTATTTTGGATTTTAAAAGTATTTATATATATCTATTTTCCTAGGCAGAATTTAGCAAAAATTTCATTAATTATATCATCAGTTACAAATTCACCTGTAATATTTCCTAAATCCTCTAAAATATCTTTTATAAATATAGCAATTATATCAATTGGCATATTATCCTTAACAGTCTTTCTTGATTTTTTTACATTATCAATTGCCTTTGAAATTAAATTTTTGTGTCTTAAATTAGTTATAACAATATCATTATCAAAATTAATTTCATTTAAACTAAACATTTTTGAAATCAAACTGTATAACTCTTCTAATCCATTTCCATTTAAAGCAGAAATTTTTAAAATGTTATCTGTAACATCTTTAAATCTACTATCATTTTCATCTACTCTACTATTCAAATCAGATTTATTCAATAAAATTATTGTTTTTTTATCTTTTATTATATTCAAAATATCCATATCTTCTTCAGTTAATTCTTTAGAACTATCAAAAATAGCAATAATCAAATCAGCATTCTCTGCAATTTCCTTAGATTTAGCAATCCCTATTTTTTCAACCTCATCTTTTGCCACTCTAATACCTGCTGTATCTATTAATTTTAAAGGTATTCCCTCTATATTAACAAACTCTTCAATAGTATCTCTAGTAGTACCTTCATATTCAGTTACAATAGCTCTATCTTCTTTTAAAATAGCATTTAATAAAGATGATTTTCCAGCATTTGGCTTACCTATAATAGCAGTTTTTATCCCTTCTTTTATAAGCTTTCCATTATCAAAAGTTTTTTCTAAAGAATTTAATTTAACCTCAACACTGTCTAACATATCTAAAATCTGATTATTTGTAACATCATCTACATCATATTCTGGATAATCAATACTAACATCCACATTTACCATTATATCTAAAATTTCTTGTTTTATCTCCCCTATCTTCTTTGATAAAATACCTTCTAACTGCTTTATACCTGTCTTCAACTCTCTTTCAGACTTTGCATTTATAACATCTATAACTGATTCGGCTTGAAGCAAATCAATTCTTCCATTTAGAAAAGCCCTTTTGGTAAATTCCCCTGGTTCAGCCAAATTTGCACCATTTTTTAAACATAATTCTAATATTTTTCTAACAACAATATTACCACCATGACTATTTATTTCACACATATTTTCAGCAGTATAACTTTTAGGAGCCTTAAAATATGAAACTAAAACCTCATCAACAATTTCATCATTTTCAACTATAAAACCATATTTAATTGTATATCCTTTAATATTCTCTATTTTTTCTTCTTTTTTAGGTTTAAAAATCCTATTTAAAACAACAAAACAATCTTTTCCACTCATTCTAACAATACCAATTCCACCAATTCCGTGGAGCCGTAGATATTGAAGCTATAACATCCATTACAATTATCTCCTTATACTTTTATTATTCTACAATATTTTACCACATTATGTAACTTTTTAAAAGACATTTCTACATATTTTATTTAATTATCTTTGTTTTTTTACTAGAAATAACTTTAAAACTATATAATAATTAAAATTTTATCTTTAATACAAATTATAACAAAAAAGACCAAAGATAGACAATTACTCTTATATAAGTAAAAATCTGACCTTTGACCTCTGATTTTTTATAAAATATTTAATTATTTTCTTTTTAAAGAAATAACAATTCTTCTTCTAGGTTCTTCCCCTATGCTTCTTGTTTCTACCATATCATTGCTTTGTAACTTAGCATGGATAATCTTTCTTTCATATGCTTGCATTGGCTCTAAGGTTACGGATTTTCTAGTTTTTACAACAGTTTTTGCAAGTTTTTCTGCTAAATCTTCTAAAGCCTTTTCCCTTTTTCCTTTATATCCTTCTATATCAAGAATCACTCTAACTCTATTCTCTATGTTTTTACTAGCAATTGATGATAAAATATTTTGTAAAGCATATAAAGTTTCTCCTCTATATCCTATTAAAAATCCCAAATTATTATCTTTAATATCAATTTTTAAACAATCTTTAGACATAGTAATTGAGTATTGTGCCCCTTTTTGAACTTTTTCTAAAAATTCATTTAAAAATATTTCAACATTTTTTTTTGTCTTCTCTTGCTCTTCAACTGATAATTCTATTTCTTTTCTTTCTTTTTTTACAACTTCATTACTTGTTTTATTTTCTTTTACAGTTAATTGTACTTTTACAACTCTAGGAGCTAGAATACTGAAAAAACTTCTCTTTTCTTCACTTTCTAGTACTTTTACATCAACCATATTTTTAGAAATATTCAATTTTTTTAAACCATTTTCTATTGCTTCGTTTGTAGTCTTTCCTTCTGAAATAATACTTCTCTCCATTAATAACTTCCCTTCCTTTATTGAAAAAATAAAATTTCTAATCCTTAATTACTTTATCTAAAATCAATCTTTCAAATATCATTAAAACATTATTTATTAACCAATATAAAGCAAGCCCTAATGGTGCTACAAGAGATATTGAAACAGACATAATTGGCATCATCCATGACATCATTTTATTAGATTGTGCCATTGCATCTTCCATTTCATTTCTTTCTTCTCCTGAATTTTCCTTATCATCTTTATTCTCTGTTATATCAATAACATCCTCATTTTTCTTCTTTCTTGTTTGCATAGATGTTGTTATTCTCATTGAAATAAAAGTTGATATTATATAAAGAATTGGAATTATATAAACAGTCCAATCATTTAAGTTTTGTTGTGGTATTTTTCCTAAATCTAAACCTAAAAATTGCATATTTAAATCTATTTTTCTTAAATCTTCATCTTCTGGAAGCTTTTCTTTTAAGTAATCAAGTTCTCTTACTATATCAATTTCAGAATATGCTTGACTTACTTCTTTTCCATCATCTTTCATTTGTTGTACATATACATTTAATTGTGTAATATCAATTTTCTCCATATAAGTTAATGGATTTCTAACCATATAGAATATTGATATTAACAAAATAAATTGAATTATTGCACTTAAACAACCACTAAATGGACTCATATTTTCTTTTTTATATAAATCCATCATTTCTCTGTTTAATTTTTCTGGGTCATTTTTATATTTAAATTGCAAAATTTTCATTTGTTCCTGTAACTTTGCACTTTTTTTCATTGTCCTTTGCTGTTTTATTGACAATGGCAACATCAATAATTTTATAAGTATAGTAAACAATATTATTGCTAAACCGTAATTTCCAACAAAATTATTTATAATATTTAATATATAACCAAAAATGTTTGCAAAAAATTGAAACATCTTAATCTCCTCCTACTCATTTTAGCGGATCATATCCTCCTTTTGAGAAAGGATTACATCTTAAAATTCTATATATTCCTAAAATTGTACCTTTTAAAACCCCATATTTTTCAATTGCTTGCTTTGTATATTCAGAACATGTAGGATAAAATTTACAATTTATATTTTTACTTTGTAACCATAAAGAAATATGATTTTGATAAAAATTAATTATATTCAATAACACTTTTTTCATTTTTAATTCCTACTTACAGCTATATATTACTTTTCATTATATTTGCTTTATTAAAAATATAATTCATATCATTTTTTATATTATCAAAAGTTGCATTTTTTATATCTACATTTTTTTTCCATAAAAAAACTATACTTTGTCCATCTTTTATTTCTGGTTCTAAAATTTTATAATTTTCTCTAATAAGTCTTTTAATTTGATTTCTTCTTACGGCTTTCGCAGTTTTAGTACTTATCGCTAAACCTAAGAAATTACAATTTTTATTATTAAATTTTATAAAAGCCTCTATATTTCTACCTGAAAAATATTTACCTTTTGACAATACATTTCTAAATTCATAATTCTTTTTTAACATTTTTGTTTTTTTCATTATCTTTTCTTCCCTTCCTATTGGTAGAATTTAAATGAAAAAACTTAACTTTTTAAATAAAAAATTATATTTTTTTATTTAAAAAATAAGATTACACAAATCATTACGCTTTGTTCAACTAAAAAAATATATTTAGAAATCATAATAAAAAATTGCACAAAACATGATTTGTAGGTTTTAATTATATTAAAAGGCAATGTTCTCTCTTAAGTTATAAAAAATAAATATTTTATAACTTAAAAATACAAACTTGCCCTTACTTAAATATAAATCTATTTATTTATATCTCTAGTATAATATAATATTTTAAGCACTTAATTTTTTTCTACCTTTTGCTCTTCTTGCTTTTAAAACGTTTCTGCCTGCTCTAGTTTTCATTCTTTTCATAAATCCATGTTCTTTCTTTTCTTGTCTTGTTTTTGGTTGAAATGTTCTTTTCATTTATCAGCACCTCCTACTAGCTTTTTTTATTAAATTCCATTACTGGAAATTTCATGCAAATTAATCAGTATATCAATTATACAGTAAAAAATTATACTTTGTCAATAGTTTTTTCAAAAAACACAAAAAAGAAATATGTAAACTCTTTGTAATATTTCTGTAATATTGAATAATTTTCCACAGTTTTTTTAAGAATTTTCCACAGTTTTAAATTTTTTTCCACAATTCTATTGACTTCTCCTCATTATTTTTGTTATTATATGAATTACAAAAAAAGACAAGTTTTTCATTGATAAATCAATAAAAAACATGTTCGTAATTTTTTTTGTTTTTTTACTTAAATATTACAAAATTATCAACAGTTGTGGATAATTCTGTGGATAACTTTTGTTAGAAAGGAAGAATAAAATGGAAATCAACAAAGATGAACTTTTAAGCAAATTAAAAGAAATATTAAAAACCGAAATTTCATCAATATTATATGATACTTGGATTCAACCTTTAGAAATAAACAGTATTTCTGAAAATCATGTAGTTTTTAATGTAGTATCTGATTTTCACAGAGACATTATTGAAAATAAACTTAATAGTCTAGTTTTCAATGCATTAAGAACTATAACAAATAGAGAATGGACATTTTCAGTAATAGATTTATCAAAAGAGCAAAAAGGTCAAGTAATCGAAGATAAAAAAATAAATGTATCTGATGTTGAATTAGAAAACAATCATCAAACATTAAATCCAAAATATACTTTTGAAACTTTCGTTGTTGGTAATAATAACAGATTTGCACATGCAGCAGCATTAGCAGTAGGAAATGAACCTGGAAAATCTTACAATCCACTATTCATATATGGTGGAGTAGGTTTAGGTAAAACTCACTTAATGCACGCAATTGGAAATAGAATATTAGAAAATAATCCAAAATCTAATGTTTTATATGTTACTTCAGAAAAATTCACAAATCAGTTTATAAATTCAATAAAAGATAATAAAACAGAAATATTTAAAAATAAATATAGAAATATAGATGCTTTATTAATAGACGATATTCAATTTATAGCTGGAAAAGACAGAGTTCAAGAGGAATTTTTCCACACCTTTAATACATTAAGAGAAGAAGGAAAACAAATTATCATATCTAGTGATAAGCCACCTAGAGATATTGAATTCTTAGAGGATAGATTAAAATCTAGATTTGAATGGGGACTTTTAGCAGACATATCTTGTCCAGATTATGAAACGAGATTAGCAATATTGAGAAAAAAAGCTCAAGATGAAAATTTAATAATAGATGATGCAATATTATCAGATATAGCAACAAAAATAGATTCAAACATAAGAGAATTAGAAGGTGTATTTAATAAAATTGTAGCAAGAGCCTCATTAATGCATACTCCAATAACAATAGAATTAGCAGAAAATATAATAAATGAATTCAAATATCAAAATGAAAAAGTAATATCATCTGACTTCATAAAAGAAACAATTGCAAAATATTTTAGTATAGATAAAGATGATTTAGCTGGAGCAAAAAGATCAAATGATATAGCATTTCCAAGACAAATTGCAATGTATCTATGTAGAGAAGTAATAGGGATGTCTTTCCCTCAAATAGGTAATGAATTTGGAAATAGAGACCATTCAACAGTAATGCATGGTTATAATAAAATTTCAAAAGAAATAAAAGAGAAAAATAGTACTAAGCTAATTGTGGAAAGTGTGAAGAACATAATTACAAGTGAAAAAAAATAAGTAATTTCAAATGATAAAGTAGTATTTTAAAATTTATGTTTGTAAAAATTATTGTTCGACAAAACAAACATCAAATTATTCTTACGGAAGCAAAGCATTTGATATCCACAAGTACATGTGAATAAGCTGTGTAAAACATGTGTAAAACTATATTATACACAATTTTAATTTTATAGTGTGGATTAAAATCAATTTTATCCACTAAATTATTCACAACAATTTCTCTAGGGATATAAACTTTCAACATAGTTTTCCACAGTTTCCACAAGACCTAATACTAATACTACTAAATATATTTATTATTTTATTATATAAATAAGGGAGGAACAAAAAATGAAAATAATTTGTTACAAAGACAAAATACTAAAAGCTATTAATTCCGTAGTAAAAGGTGTAGCTTCTAAAACAACAATGCCTATATTAGAAGGTATATTAATACAAACAAATGATAATGAAATAAAACTAACAACATACGATTTAGAAATTGGAATCGAATATATAATGGAATGTGAAGTAAAAGAACAAGGAAGTACAGTAGTAAATGCTATAATGTTTAGTGAAATAATAAGAAAACTACCAGATACAGAAATATACATTTCTGTAAATGATAAAAATTTATTAGAAATAGAATGTGAAGGTTCATTATATAAATTAGCAACTATGAATCCAGAAGAATTTCCAGAACTTCCAAAAATAGAAATTGAAAATTCAATAGAATTAGAACAAAATACATTAAAAAATATGATTAGAAAAACAATATTTGCAGTAAGTACAGAAGAAAATAGACCAATATTTACAGGATGTTTATTCGAAATACAAAAAAATAAATTAAGTATTGTAGCAGTTGATGGATTTAGATTAGCATTAAGAAGTATATATTTAAATAAACAAACAAATGACTTTAGTGCAGTAATACCAGGAAAAACATTAAATGAAGTAAACAAAATATTATCAGATTCTTTTGATATAATAAAAATAGGAGTATCAAAAAATCAAGCATTATTCGAAATGGATAATTGTAAAATAGTAACAAGAGTACTAGATGGAGAATTTTTAAATTACAAAAGTGTAATTCCTGAAAATTGGGAAACAAGAGTAAAAGCAAATAGAAGTAATTTACAAAATTGTTTTGAAAGAATTAGCCTAATATCAGCATCATCAGTAGAAAAAGAGAAAAAATATCCAGTAAAAGTTAATGTTGATATAGGAAAAGTTGTAATATCATGTACTAACCAAACAGGAGATGCTAAAGAAGAACTATATGTTTCAACAGAAGGAAAAAATTTAGAAGCAGGATTTAATCCAAAATATTTCTTAGATAGCTTAAAATCAATAGAAGATGAAGAAATATACCTTGAGTTTGGGACAAGTATCTCACCATGTTTAATAAAATCAGTTGAAAGTAAAGACTATGTTTATATGATTTTACCTATTAGACTTAAAGAAGATTAATAAAAATATTTAAATAAATAATTAATATAATAATCGTTGATATATATAATTTTTATTCAAAAACATAGCTGGGGTCTACCTAAGAGACTTTGAATAAAAAATTATATATATCAACGATTTCTAAATAAATTATATATTAAAATAAAAAAGTGTTATCCACATTTAATTAATAA
>CAOKJC010000005.1 GCA_948468685.1 uncultured Clostridium sp.
ATTTTTGAATTTAAATATATTTTGATATATCTTATATATCTTTTTATTGAAAATAATTTTAATTTTTTTACTTTTTGAAAATTGTTTTTATTTAATATTTTTGCATTATATGAAGCTTCTTTTGCTTTCATATAATATAGATAAGTTGCAATTATAGGAATATAAAACAGGACTATACTTTTATTAAAGTATAGTCCCACTATTATACCTATTATATATCCTATAGTTGCAATTAAAATTGGTCTTTTCAAATTTACCTCCTTGTTAATTGCACTTTAGTCATTATATTTTTTATAAATTAAAGAATTCTTCTTGCTCCAACATAATTTGTTTTGTAATATCCACTAGCAAGTGTATCTGTTGTTACACCTCTAGAAGTATTTGCTGCATGTATAAATGTATTTCCCCCCATATATATACCTACATGTGTTATTCCTGATGGTCCAAACATTACTAAATCTCCTACTTGTAGCTCTTTTACAGATATTCCATTACTGTATTGTGCAGCAGCTGTTCTATTTAGTGTTATTCCAAAATGTTTATATACAAATTGCGTAAATCCTGAACAGTCAAATCCTTTTGTTGTTGTTCCCCCATATACATATTTGCATCCTAAAAATTGTTTTGCATATTCTACTATTGCAGTACCAGTTACACCTGATGATGTTTGTTCAACATTTGGTGTTTCTGTGTTTTTTTCAGTTTCTTGTACTTGTGTTTCTGGTATTTTAGTACTGTCTTCTGTTACTGCCTTTGCATTATTTCTTGTAGTTGTGGCACTTCTTGATGTTTCTTTTTTTGTTGTTGATAATAAACTTTCTGCTATATATCCTTTTGTTCCATCCACTTCTACTGAATACCAGCCATCTTCACTTGAAAATACTGTAACTTGTGTATTTAGCGATAACTTCTTTACAATTTGTGATGTTGTAGTAGCATTTTGTCTTACATTTACTCCTTCAGTATTTACATACATTGTTTTTGTCTCAGCAGTTGGCTGATTTTGTTGATTATCTTCTGGTTGAGTTTCTGTTGTATCTTGTTGTATATCTTTTAATTTATCTGTTCTTAACCATCCTTCTTTTCCTTCTGATGTTTTTATTTTTGCCCAATTATTTAAAATTTCTGTAACTTGTACTTCTGCATTTTCTAGAACTTCATGTAATTCTATTGCACTTATTAATGGTATTATTTTTAATTTTGTATTTGTTGATATTTTGTAATTACCTAATTCTATTTTTTTCTCTTCAACTGGTGGTGTAATTGGCTCTTCTGCTTTTGGCCCTGTATTTTCAGTATTTGTATTTTCTACAATTTTATTTTCTGTTTCATTTTGTGTTGTATCTTCATTTTTTACTTCGTTTTGTATTATATTTTCTGCTTTATTTTCATTTTTCACTTCGTTTTGCGTTTCATTTTCTACTTCAATTAGGTCTTTTCTTATATATCCTGTTATTTTATTGTACTTAACTTTATACCATTCTCCATCTTCTTCTAAAATTTCTACTTCTTCTCCTTGAGATGTAAGTTCTAATACTTTAGAATCAGTATCTGGTTTTTCTCTAAGTCTTGCTGTTTCTACTATTATTTTTCCTGTATTTGCTGCAAAACTTATATTTATAAAAAAAATACTTATTAAACAAATTATTAACATTGTTATTATTATGCTTCTTATATTCATTTTTGCGTTCATTTTTTTACCCCTCTTAATATTATATTAATTTCTATATAATTGTGTTTTATAGTATATAATTATTTGGTGCATTTGTCAAGTTTTGTTGAAATGATTTAAAAAAGGAGTGCTTGGAAATTCCAAACACTCCTTATAATTTTTTCTAAAGCTATTTATGCATAATAATCAACATCTTTTAATTTAATTGAAGATAAAAACTTTGATACTTCCATATTCTTTACCTTATCTTCTTCATCAAAAAGTCCATCCTTTTCTGCCTTTCTAATTGTTATTTCAAAGTCATAATATAAATCTTCTCTTAACTTTTTAAAGTCAATTTTCACTTTAGATAAGTATTCTTCCAACTTTGCTTTTTTCCAGTGATCACATACCTTATGATAAACAGGTCCTATATGAATAGGAAGCCGAACTTCACTTTTGGTATATTTAATAACTCCTTCAATAATTGCACTTAAATATTTCTCTTTAACTTTAATTACAGTTTCATCTCTGCTAGGCAAAGAATGATAACATGAATATACTGCATCATTATCTGTTTTTTCTTTGTTAGAAGGATTCTCTTTTTTTAACTCTAAATTTGCAAAGCAATTTAAAATAATAAGTTTAATTCCAATTGCATAAATTTCTGGAAAGTATGGCTCATTACATACTTTAACAAGTTCTGTAGCTGAGGCTATCCAATTATAATCAGATTGACTATCAGCTAATACCCGATTGTAGAGTTCTTCAGCAGTTAATGAATATTCTGTTCCTCTCCATCCTTTGAGTTTGAATCTATATCTTTTCTCAAAATACTCGTCGAAATTTTTTCCCATACTTTTTTCCTCCTTTTAATTTAGATGTTTACTAGTTATATATGTTAAAACTAAGGAGTAAGTTTTCCTTACTCAATTAGTGAATTAAGGAAATTTGTGAAATATTACTTATATATATTGCATTATACAATAGTTTTACATAATTTTCAATATCTAATTTAAAAAAATAGATGAATTTCTTCATCTATCTCCTATTTTCTAAATATTTTTATCAATTACAGGTAGTACTTGTTTCTTTCTAGAAACAACACCCTCTAAAAACATTCTATTATTTACTAATTTTTTATCAAAAGCTTTTTCAACAGCATCTATTCTTGAACCTAATGCAATTACTTCTGAATTGCTATTTAATATATCTGTTACAACAAAAACAAATAAACTTAAACCTTTTTCTTCTATTGTTTTATTAATAACAGTTTCTATTTTTTCTTGTCTTTTTAATACATCTTCTATACTTACTGTGTTTACTTGTGCAATTACAAATTTTGCCCCATCTTTTTCTAGGCTTTTTGCATCTATGTTAATTAATTGTTCTTCTGAAAAGTCATCTAAATCTGTTCCTGCTTTTAACATTTCTAATCCATATTCTTCTACATTTATATTAGCTATTTTTACTAATTCTTCTAATGCTTTTTTATCATGTTCAGTTGTTGTTGGTGATTTTAATAATAATGTATCTGATATTATTGCACTTGCCATTAATGTCGCTTCTGTTTTTTCTATTTCTATTCCTTTTTGTACAAACTCTTTGTATAATATTGTTGATGTACATCCATATGGTCTTGCTGTATAATATAATGGGTCTGATGTTTCAAAGTTTGCAATTCTATGATGGTCTATTACCCCTAATATTTTGGCATTCTGTATTCCTTCGGCGCTTTGATTAAATTCGTTATGATCTACTAATATTACTTTTTGTCCTTCTTCTACTTTTTCTATTAATTCAGGTGCTTCTATTCCTAAATACTTTAATACATATTGTGTTTCTTTGTTTACTTCTCCTAATCTTACTGCTTTTGATTTTTCACATCCATTTTTTTTGTTTAATATTTCTTTTACTATACTTGAACATATTGAGTCTGTGTCTGGATTTTTGTGTCCAAATATTAAAATATTTTCTTCCATTTTTCTTTCCTTCTTTCTTTTTATTATTATTAAATATTTGACTTTTTTCTATAATATGATATAATAATTATAGGAAATGGAGAGACCACAAAAGTGGTTTGCCTATATATATTTTTTGAAAACACATCTTGTAGTTTGGCAAAGTTTTACAGATGTGTTTTTTTATTGGTTATTTTTGTTTACTCAAAATTACAACTATTGCTATAATTAAGGCAAACGTAATGATAGTTATTCCAATTAAGGAACAAAATAATATGTATATTATATTCATTAATGTTTCTATCATACGCCTCACCTCCTTTTGGGAGGCAAACCACATCTGCTTATTCTCATTTCCTATGTTCACTACTATACAACATTTACTTTATAAAAACAAGCGAACATTCTAATTTTTTTCTTCTAAAATTTTTTCTAAATCTTCTTTTGAAAAATTATATTTTTTATTACAAAAATGACAAGTAAGTTCAGCTTTACCATCTTCCTCTATCATTTCTTTTAAAACTCCTTTATCTAATGTTGCTAAGCCATCAGCCATACTTTCTTTAGAACAATCACATTCATATAAAGGTGTAATATTTTCTCCAATTATTTTTACATTTTCGTCACCAGTAACTTTTTTTGCTATTTCTATTAAGCTTAAATTTTGGTCTAACATTTTTGAAATTGCTCCAGCTTTAAATATTGCTTGCTCTACTTGTGATATTTCTTCATTTGTTGCGTCTGGCATTGGTGTTATAATATATCCGCCTGCTGATTTAACTCCACTTTTATCAACTAAAACTCCTAATGCTACTGCTGTATTTTTTTGTTCTGATTTTGCAAAGTATTCTGCAAAATCTTCTGCTATTTCTCCTGAAATTATTGGACATATTCCTATATATGGCTCTTTTAGTCCAATGTCTTTTATAACATTTATAAATCCTGCATTTCCAACTGCTCCACCAACATCTAATTTTCCCATATCATTTAATGGTAAATCTACTATTGGATTTGTAACATATCCTTTTACTATTGGATAATTATTTGCAGTTGCTAACATTGTTCCTAATGGTCCATTCCCTTTCATTTGAATTGTTAATTTGTTTTTCTCGCCTTTCATTTCATTTCCCATTATTGATGCTATTGTTAATAGTCTTCCAAATGCTGCTGTTGCAACTGGACTTAAATCATGTGTTTTTCTTGCTTTTTCTACAAGTTCTGTTGTTTCTGCACATGTTATTGTTATTTTTCCTTCATATGCTAAAAATTTTATTATTTTGTCTACCATTTCTTCTTCTCCTTTTAACATCGTAAATTATAACATTTTTGTTGTGTCTTTGCAAGAATTATGCTTTCCATAATCCATGTAAATTACAATATGCATAAACTGCTTCTACTTCATCTCCCTCACAGATTGCAAAACAAGCCTCTGGTCTTTCACCTGGTTTTAATGTTTTTCTTTGATTTCCTTGTTTAGTTTGAATTGAAATCCATTCTATATAATGTTCTTCTTGCATAGGATGTTCAATTTCTCCAACAGTTACATTAACTTTATTTCCATCAATATGATAAACTGGAATATGCTTTTCTTTTGATGCTTCTACTGTTCCTGGTATAATCTCTTTCATCTTTTCATCACAGCACATTACTGCTTCTCCACTTTCTTTTACAATTGCTACAATATTTTTGCATCTTTCACACATTAAAAATTTTTGTTTCATAATTTTACCTCCATCAATATTTTTACTATTTAATATATTATTTTATTTTCTTTTTTCGCAAAATTTTCAAACTCTTTTATTGTTTCTTCTCTATCCATAGATTTTAATTCTAATACATTCTTATCTTGTACATTTTTAGATAAATTTTCAATATAATTGTAAATTAAGTCATCTCTAAATCCAATTTTTGCTGCATCTTCTTTGGTATTTCCATAATATACAACCTTTATATTTGACCAAATAATAGCTGATAAGCACATTGGACATGGATAACAAGATGTATATAATTCACAATCAGTCAAATCATAAGAATTTATATTTTTGCAGGCATCTCTTATTGCCATTATTTCTGCATGTGCTGTTGGGTCATTATTCACTAAAACATTATTTGAACCTTTTCCTATAATTTTCCCATTCTTTACAACACAAGCTCCAAAAGGTCCTCCAGCATTGGTTTCTAAATTTTCATTTGCTAGTTCCTTTGCAATTTTCATATATTCATTCACTGTAAATTTTCCTCCATCATTTATTTAAAAAAGTACGCTTATTCACGTACTTGAAACATCTCTTTTCCTTCTCCACAAACTGGACAACTCCACTCTTCTGGAAGGTCATCAAATTTTGTTCCTTTAGCTATTCCATTCTTTTCATTTCCAAATTTAGGATTATATATATATTTACATTGTGTACATTCATATTGTTCATTTCCTGTTTTTTCAACTGAAAAGTTTTTATATCCTGAAACAATTGCAACTATTACAATTAATAAGAATGATAAAGCTTTCCAAATTCCACTATCAAATAATATAACAGCAAACATTCCAAATATTGCACTTATTCCATATAAAATTAACACTGCTTGTTTTTGGCTAAATCCTTTTGCAACTAATTTGTGATGTAAATGTCCTTTATCTGCTTTAAATACTGCTTTTAATGATTTTCCTTTTATCAGCCTTCTTATTATTGCCCAAACTGTGTCAAATATAGGTAGTCCTAAAACTATTAATGGTAAAACTATTACTGCTGCTGTATATGTTTTAGCAGCTCCTAATATTGAAATTGTTGCCAAAGAAAATCCTAAAAAGTTTGACCCTGTATCTCCTATAAAAGTTTTTGCTGGTGTATAATTAAATGGTAAAAATCCTACCAATGCCCCTGCTAGCGCTGTTATTAATACTATTGATATTATTGATGAACCATTTAAGACAAATATTACTAATAAAGATATTGCTGATATTATTGATATTCCTGATGATAATCCATCTAATCCATCTATTAAATTTATAGCATTTGTTACTACTATTATCCATAACATTGTAAATAATACTGATGTAACTTCATGTATTTGTGGTAAGTTTAAAAATGGCAATGTAATTCCATCTATTCTAATTCCTGCAATTACTATGCATACTGCTCCTAATAATTGTCCCATTAATTTTGTTATAGGTCTTATAGTTTTTATATCATCAACTACACAAAATACTGATATTACTAATATTCCCGCAAAAAAACCTAATAATTTTTTCCAATATTCTTGAATATCAAATAGATTAATTGAATTTTCCATACTCATTACTATTAATAAATATATAGTTGATACTAAAAATCCTAATATTACAGCTGGTCCTCCAAATTTTGGCATTGATTTTCTATGTGCTCTTCTGCCTTCCTTTTCTTCACTTACTGCTCCTACTTTTTTTGCTATTTTTATCGTATATGGTGTAGTTACAAATGTTACTACAAATGCCAGTATAAACGCTATTGCTATATTTCCCCACATATGCCTTCGTCCTTTCTTATATTGCTTTCTATTTCATATTGTCTTTTTCTATTTCTTCTACCATTTTTAGTCTTTCTTCATATCTTCCGCCTTTGAATTCTGTTCCCAACCAATTTCTTATAATACATATTGCTTGATTTGTAGACAAATAGTCTCCTCCTAATGTGATTACATTTATATCATCATCTGCTTTTGCATATTTTGCTGATTCTTCATTTAGTATTGCTGCTGCTCTTATTCCTTTAAATTTGTTTGCTACAACTGTCATTCCATATCCTGATCTACATACTAATATTCCTGAATCACATTCTTTATTTTGTATTGCTTTTGCTACTTTTTCTGCATATATTGGGTAGTCTGTTCTTTCTTCATCATATGTTCCAAAGTCTTTATATTCTATTTCTTTTTCCTCAAAATATTTTTTTATTTCTTCTTTTAATTTATATCCTCCATGGTCTGCTCCTATTGCTATCATTTGTATCACTCCATTTCTATTTTTATTTAATTAGTTGTTTATAATTTATTATATTTCTTTCAACTGTCCTAACTATATCACATTTTTTTTTATATTACAATGATTTTTGATTTATTTTTCAAAGTCAATATTTGATATATAGAAAAAATAAAAGTATAGAAATTGTGTCTTTTCACTTTTCCTATACTTTTATACTACTATATGGAATGTATTATCAACATAACCTCCTATTTGCGATTGGTACAAGAAACTTAATGTCTTCTTGGTTACGAGAGTATATAATATAGTGTGTAAATTGAAAAAGCACACTATATTTTTTGTTGGTTAAAAAATGCAGAATTTACGAAAATGAATTATAAAAAATAATAGCAAAGGAGTTGATAAAAAAATGAAAGAATTAACATTATTAGAATGTTCAAAAAGAAGATTAGATGAAACATACTTAGTAATATACGCAATAAAGAATGAAATCAATATAAAAAAAGGTGATTATATAGAAAAAAGTGACATATATTCATTAATTGGTATAGATCTAAAAGGACATAGACAATTTATAAACATATATCAAGATAGAATAAATAATAATAGATTTTGGTTAGATTGCTTTGAAAGTTTAAAGAGCAGAGGAATAAAAAATATATTATTTTTATCAGTTGATGACAATAGAAATATGAAAAGGACAGCAAAAATAGCTTTTCCAGATATAATATTTGTAGATTCATTAACATACATAGTACCAAAATTTTATAAATATACAGTAGAAAAAGATGCTAAGAAATTAGCAAGTAAGTTACATTCACTATATACTCAAAAAACATTAACAGAATGCAAGGAAGAACTAAAAAAGTTTAATGAAATATATAATAACGCAATTCACCAAAAATTAGTACAAAAATATTTTAATAATATAGAAAATCTGTATAAATATAGTCAAAATATAAGAATATTATTATTTAAACACTCTGCAAATATGGAATTTTATGATAAAATAAGATTATTATTTAATAGTAATAATAATTACATATTAGAAATAGAAGAAATATATGATAAATTAGGAGAATTTAGTAATTACTTTGGATTTACATCATTCAAAAAAAGAGAATGGACATTAATATTAAATGATTTAATACAAATATATCCAAAAGTAGATTTTATCTAAAGAAGGAGCAAAAAAAATGAATAAAAATAACCAAGAAAAAGAAAAAAGTGTTAATGAAATAATAATAGATGAAGCAGTAAAACAATTCAAAGAAGGAAAAATAAAAAATAGCTTAGATGTAGAAAATTATTTAGATAGTTTATTACAACCATTGATGCAGAAATTATTAGATACAGAATTAGAAAATCATTTAGAATATGGAAGATACAAACATCTAAAAGGAAAAAAGATAGAAAATGCAAGGAATGGATATTGTAAAGAAAAAACAGTAAGAACAAAATATGGAAATATAAAACTAAAAACACCACGAGATAGAAAAGCAACATTTAATCCAATAATAATAGAAAAAGGACAAACAAGACTAACAGGATTCGAAGATAAGTGTATATCATTATATGCAAGAGGAATGAGTGTAAGAGACATTGAAAAAACATTAAAGGATATGTATGGAGTAAAAATAGGAAAAGATGAAATAACAAAATTAATATCAGTGGTATCAGAAGAAACAGAAAAATGGAGAACCAGGAAATTAAAGCCAATGTATGTATTTACATATGCAGATTGCTTATACATACCAATAAAAGACGATATAATGAGCAGTAAAAAAGCAATATATATCATAATAGGAGTAGATGTACAAGGATATAAAGAAATATTAGGAATGTGGATAGATAAGACAGAATCAGGAAGTTTTTGGAGTAATGTATTTGAAGATTTAAAAGAAAGAGGAGTAGAAGAGATATTATATATGTCAAGTGATGGAATAGCAGGATTTAAAGGATCATTAGAAAGAGTATTTCCAAAGACACAAAGCCAAAGATGTGTAGTACATTTAGTAAGAAATATATATAGTTTATGCCCAAAAAAGAATGCAAAAGAAATAATAGGAGACTATAAAAAGATATATACAAGTAGTAATTTAGAAGAAGCAGAATTTCAACTTGAAGTATTTAAGAAAAAATATGAGAAAGAGCAAAAAAGAATAGTAAAAAAAGTAGAAGACTTTATGGAATATTTAGAGCCACTATTTGAATTACCAGAAGAAATAAGAAAGAACATATATACATCTAATGCAGTAGAATCAGTAAATGCAGCATTAAGAAAAGTAACAAGAGGAAAAGGAGCATTTCCAAATGAAAATTCTGTATATAAAGTATTATACCTAAGAATAAAAGAATTAAGCGAAAAGTGGAAAAAGCCAATAAAAAATTGGAAAATAATCCAACAACAACTAATAGAATTATTTGGAGATAGATATACGAAATATTTAAACTTATAGCTCAATCTTTATAGTACATTGACAATTGAAGAACAAAAGGGGCATGATTGAAATTTTTTGACCTTTTAGATTATTTACATGCCCCGTCTTTGTTCGCCTGCGAAAAATTGCTCTGCAATTTTTCTGTAGAACGATTTTGTTGTATAGGAAAAATTCGATTTTTCCTATACAACAAGAAAAAGCGACTATTTTACTAGCCACTTTTTTACATAATGTCCTTACAAAACTATCAAAGTTTTATACATTATTTCATTGCCTCTTCTGCATATTTATTATTTACAATTTTACTATAAGGAGCTTTTTGAGTTAATTCACCTGCTTCACTCATAACCTCTTGTAATTTATTAAAACTTTCTTCTTTTAATACTGGTGTTTCATTCCAAGCATCAATGTCTTTATAACTTTGAATAGCTGTTGCTAATAAATCTACTTCTGTATCTGGGAAAAAGTCTTTTATAACTTCAGCAATTTCTTTTGCTGTATGTTCTTTAGCCCATTTTTGTCCTTTATATATTGCATTTGTAAAATTTTGAATTAATTTTTCATTTTCTTCAATATAACTTTTCTTTGCAAAATATGCTGTATATGGAATTTCTCCTGATTCTTCTCCAACTGATGCTACTATATATCCTTTTCCTATTTGTTCTACATTTGATGCTGTTGGTTCAAATAGTGTAACAAAATCTGCATCTCCTGATGTAAATGCGCTTGCCATTAAGTCAAATTTTATACTGTCATCTAATACCAAGTCTGTTCCAGGTTTTAATCCATGTTGTTTTATAACATATTCCAATGTCATGTATGGAACTCCACCTTTTCTTCCAGGTATAACTGTTGTTCCTTTTAATTGTGTCCAATCAAAATTATCTATTTTTTCTTTAGACACTAAGAATGAACCATCTCTTTTTGTAAGTTGTGCAAATACTTCTGTATAATCTTCTTTTCCTTCATTATATACATATATTGATGCTTCTGGTCCTGCAAATCCTATTTCGCATTCTCCTGACAATACTGATGTCATTACTGCATCTGCTCCGTTGACCTGTTGTTAAATCTATGTCTATTCCATAATCTCTGAAATATCCATTACTTATTGCTACATATTGTGGTGCATAAAATACTGAACGAGTAACCTCATTAACTTTTATTAAAACATTTTCATCTTTTGTATTTTCTTTACTACTATTGTTTCTTATAGCTATAACACCTGCAATTACAGCTACTATAACTAATATAACTACACCTATTATAATTTTCTTCTTCACTATAAACCTCCTAAATTTATTAATTAATCACAATTTATACTATGTATAATGGTTAAAAAAGTTACTACTTTTTTAACCACTTTATTGTGCAAGACTAATTAATAACAATTCATTTATACTTTATTTTCGGATAAATTTTTCTATTAATAAAACAGCCCCATACATAATTCCTGCAACAATTCCTAATATTATTACACTAGTCATTACTAAATCTAATTTAAATACTTGACCTCCATATACAATAAGGTATCCAAGTCCTGCTTTTGATACTAAGAATTCTCCTGATATTACACCAACAAGTGAAAGTCCAATATTTACTTTTAATGAATTTATAAATGTTCCTACATTTGCCGGTATTACTATTTTTGTTAACAATTGTAATTTAGTACAGTTAAATGTTTTTGCCATTTTGATTATTTCTTTATCTGTTTTTAAATATCCATTTAGCATTTCTAATATTGTTACGATTAATGATATTGCTATTGCCATTACAATTATTGCTGGCGTTCCAGATCCTACCCATATTATTATTATTGGACCTAATGCTACTTTTGGTAAACTATTTAATACAACTAAAAATGGTTCAGAAACTTTTGCTAAAAATTTTGACCACCATAAAATAATTGCAATTCCTACACCTAAAATTGTTCCTAGTCCAAATCCTATTAAAGTTTCATATACAGTTACTTGCATATGTTTTAATAAATCATTTGACGCTAAGTTTAGAAATGTTTTAAATATTCTACTAGGCTGGCTGGTTATAAAACTGTCTATTATTTTTGCATTTGCTAAAGCTTCCCATATTGCTAAAAAACCTACTAAAATCAATATTTGTGTTAATAATACTAAAAATCTGTCTAGTTTAAGTTTGTTTAAATATTTTTTTCTTTCTTTTGACATTTCTTTAATTTTCATCTACACCAAGCTCCTTCCATAAGCAATCAAAATATTTGCTAAATTTAGGACTTTGTCTACAATTTATTGGTGTTCTGTTTTCCATTTCAAAATCTATTTTGTGTATATCTTTTATTGTTCCTGGTCTTTTGCTTAATACTAATACTCTATCTGCCATACTTATTGCTTCTGATATATCATGTGTTACCATTATTGTTGTTATTTTTTCTTTCCTTAATATCGAATATATATCATCTGTTACCATTATTCTTGTTTGGTAGTCTAATGCTGAGAATGCTTCATCTAGTAATAAGATTTTTGGTTTTACTGCTAATGTTCTAATTAGTGCAACTCTTTGTCTCATTCCTCCAGATAGTTCTGATGGATACTTATTAATGAATTCATATAAGTTGTATTTTTTTAGTAATTCTTTTACATATTCAACATTTTCTTTTGTCTTTATTCCTTTTACTTCTAATCCAAACAATGTATTATTTAGTATACTTCTCCATTCTAGTAAGCAATCTCTTTGCAACATATATCCTATTTTAGATGATATACCTTCAACTTCTTCTCCTTCTATGTATATTTCTCCTTCTGTTTTTGTTTCTAACCCTGCGATTATTGATAGTAATGTTGATTTACCGCATCCACTTGGTCCTATTATACTTACAAATTCTCCTGCTTTTACTCTAAAATTTAGGTTTTTTAATGCTTGCACTTCGCCTTCCTTGGTTTGGTATTTCTTTCCTACATTTTTTACTTCAAGAATTTCGTTCATAAATACTTCATCCCTTTCGCTTCACTTCGTTCGCTCATCGGCATTCAATTAATGTTTACAGAATTTTCTTTGTAAATTCTGCATAAGATATCCATAACTCAGCTACTGCATAAGTCATTTGTAGTTCGCTACGTTTCAAACAATTGACTTAACTTTGCTCGAATAGCTATCTTAATTTTGTTTGCCAAATCTTGCTTTCGAAGAACTTTCCGCTTTGCTTCGTTCATCACAAACCAAAAATTTCCAATTTTTAGTTTGCAAATCTTTGGATAAATACTTTGTTTTTTATTTTGTTTAATAATTTATCCTAATAGTATTTTATGTATAACATGATTTTATGGTTACTTTTTATTTTCTTTATTAGCCTTAATCTTATCACTCAACATTTTTTTAGTTAATTGGGTGACATCTATGAAACTATAACACTTTAATACTTAAAAATTTAAAAATGTGAAACATTTTGGGTTTTTTCAATCACTTTGTTTCACATTTTATATTACTATATTATCTTACATTATATCCTCTTGTCCTTTTTATATATACTGGCTCTTGTTCATGTCCGAAATCTGTCTTGCTAATTACTTCTGATATTTGATATATTAATCTTTGTTGTTCTGGTGTACATTTTTCTAATAGTTGCCTAAATTCTTCTTTCAGATAATCTTTTGATTCTACATTACTTCCTGTAAGTAAATATCCTGGAGATACATTTAAAATTTCTGCAATCTGAATTAGTCTTTTTAAATTTATTTGTGCTGAACCTCTTTCAACTCTACTCATAAAAGCTACTGACACATCAATTTTGTCTGCCAATTGTTCTTGTGTCATATTTTTTTCTTGCCTAGTACTTCTTATTCTTCTTCCTATAACATTATAGTCCATTGCCATTATTTGTCCCTCCTTTTTCCTTTATAGAACTAAAATTTCCTAATATATAAAATATCACTTATGAGTTTATTTGTCAATAATTTTATCAATTTATTTGTAAATATTTATTTTTGATATTCAATAATTCGTTTGCAATATTTGATTTCATTTTTTCTAATTCTTGTGTTTTTAAATTATTTATACTAATCAAATTATAAGAAAAATTAATTCTATTTTCTTTAAATAATATGTAATTTATTTTTTCATTCATTCTGTTTATGTTATCTCTTTTCCAGTTTTCTCTCCCTATATAAATAACAATTGGAATTACAATTGGATATCGTTTGTTTTCTATTTCTGATGTTCTCCATTCTTTTATAATTTCTAATGAACTCTCAAGCATTTTATATGATATGTTATTATCAACTTCTTTAATTACCTTTATAAATATATAAATCTCTTTATTGTTTATTTTGCAAATTATATTATTATTTGAATTTTTTTTTCTTTCAATTTTAATATTTTTACAGTAACTAATATTTTCAATGTCCTCTTCTTCAAGGTTGTAAAAAAACTCCTTCAAAAACTCTTTTAATTCTATCTTTTGTTTTAAAATTTCAGTGATTTTATTTGCACTTTCTTTTTTATTTCTTACTTCGTACCTTTCTACATTTTCTTCTACTTTTTTTACTTTATCTATTTCTCCATTCTCTGTACAATCCATAAAATCATTATAAGAAAAATAGAGCATCAAACACCTCCTTACCATTTTAATGGTTAATTACTTTTTTACTTTTTGGAATTTTTTTAGATTTAAAGTTTTATTCTTGATTAAAAAATTAATATTATTATAACCGAAAAAATCGTTATATCTATGTTCTAATATTAACATAAAATGGTAATAATTACAATTACTATTGTAATTATTACCAATGTTTTAATAATTTTTTGTCTAGTTTTGTTATAATTTAAAATATTTTGTCCTTTATTGTTTTTTAATACTCCTATTTTATATTGGAAGTACTATTCATCAAAATATGTACTAACTTCTTGTAAATCTTCAAAATTATGTTGTCTTAATATTTCATAAGTAATTATAGCAACAGAATTTGATAAATTTAGAGACCTTAATGTAGGAAGCATAGGAATTCTAATAGTTTTTGTATCTAAATATTTTTCTAAAAGATCCTCTGGTAGTCCTTTTGTTTCCTTCCCATATAATACAAAAACTTCTTCCATATTCGAATAATTTATATCTGTATATTTAGTTTTTCCTTTTGTTGTTGCAAAAAACATATTATTTTTTTCTGGCGGATATTTTTTCAAAAATTCATCTAATGCATTGTGTTCTTCAATTTCTATTTTATCCCAATAATCTAATCCAGCTCTTTTTAATGATTTTTCATCTATCTTAAATCCTAATGGATGCACTAAATGTAATTTAGCACCTGTTATTGCACATGTACGTGCAATATTCCCGTGTATTTTGTGGTATTTCTGGTTCCACCATTACAATATTTAACTTCATATTTTTCCTCCAACTTTTTGTCTTACATATTCATACAAAACTATACCTGTAGCAACAGATGCATTTAAACTTTCAGTCTTTCCAAGCATAGGTATCTTTACTTTTTCATCAGCTATATTTTGAATATTTTGACTAACTCCATTTCCTTCATTTCCAATAACTATAACTTTCTTATTATAATCTATATCATATATGCTATTTTTAGTTTGTAGCGATGTAATTACTAATTCATATTTTTGTTTTTTTACTTCTTTTAATGTTTTTTCTAAATCTTCACATTCTATTATTTTTACTCTGAATATTGCTCCCATAGTAGAACGTACAACTTTCGGATTATAGCTATCTGCTGTTCCTTTAGATACTAATATTTGATTTAATCCTATACTATCTATAGTTCTTAATATTGTTCCTAAATTTCCTGGGTCTTGAATGTCATCTAATGCTACTATTATATCTTGTGTATAATCTATTTGTGCTTCTTCATTATTTCTTCCAATTATTGCTAATATTCCTTGTGGTGTATTTACATCTGTTATACTACTAAATATCTTTTCTGTAACATATATGCATTCGTATTTTGCTATTTCATACATTAAATCTTTAGGTATAATATCTGTATTTTGACAATTATCACATATTACGATTTGTTTAATTTGTGCTTTTTCTTCTATTGCTTCTTTTATTAATTTTATTCCTTCAATAATAAATTCTTTGTTTATATCTCTATATTTTTTGTCTTTTAATTTTTTTATATGTTTTATAAATTCGTTATCTTTACTTGAAATTACTTGCATAAACTTCCTCCTTTTGTTTTTATTATTACTATTTTTTACATTTCTATTCTATTACTTTTCTATTCGTTTTTCAATACTAATATTTTTTAAGTTTCGGTATTTTATATATATTTTTTTAAAAGTTATAATATATAGTAAAATGCAGTGATGCACAGTTTGGGAGGACACATATTCGTACAGATAAGGCAGATTAACTCTTAATTATTCGAAAATATTGATAAACTAATTTATATGATTAGTCCGACCAGTAAAGAACGAAATTTTACTATATATTATAACTTTTATATTAATCATATTTTTCAAAAACCGAAACCTAAATAATATTTTTTAGGACCCTCTATACAGAAGGTCCTTTGGTTTGATATTACATATAAAATATTAATTTATAAATATTTCTTCTTTCCACTGTTCTCTTATCCAAGGATACATCTGACAGAAATTGTCGAATAAGTCGCTTGCTTCCATTCTAGTTATCCACATGAAATACAATATAGCTTCAAATTCGTCTACACTTACTTGTCCTTTTCTTATCCTCATTCCTTTTAAGAATTTGTATACAGTTCTATAATATGTTTCTTCTATCTCAAGTTCTTTTACTATTCTATCATATTCCTTGCAATATTTTTGTGCTTCAATTTCTATCCATCCTATTTCCAATTGAAGTGTTTCTTCTTCCTCTGATGGATACTTTCCTAATGTTTCGTCTAAATCTCCTTTTAAATCTTCAATTTCATATGTCACTTGTTGCAATTTTTCAATAGTTTCTTTTAAATTTGATATAGCTCGATCAAGTTTTTGAGCAACTCTTTCTTTTTTCAGACTTTCTTTTACCATAGGCAGAATCCGTTCTAATTCACTCCACTGCATTTTTTCTTTGTAAGTCATAATGATGCCCTCCTTTTGATTGTCAAACCGTTTACAAGTTATGTCAATATAATATCATAAATTCATTTGATTTTCAATAGCTTATCAAGTTTTAATAATATTATTTCCGACAAATTTCAACATATTTTTGAGACACTTTAGGACTGTCCCAACTGTCTCAAAAACTCTGTAACATCATTTAAAATTTGTCTTTCATTAGTACTTCCTATTTCTAATGTAATCATTGGTTTCACCCCAGGCGAAAATTTAAGTTTATTTTTATATTTTTCTACTAACTTTGGAATATCTATTTCAAATTTACTTTGTTCAAATGTAAATACTACTGCTGTTTTTCTACTTGCAATTTTACTAATATAAAAAGCTTTTGCTAAATATTTTATTCTTGCTATATCTAACAAATTTTCTAATTCTGATGGCATATTTCCAAATCTATCAATAATTTCATCAACAACATTTTGTATATCTTCTTCTCTTTTGCATAATGCAATATTTTGATATATTTCAATTTTTTGTGATGAATCTGGTATGTATTCATCTGGTATATAACTTGTTACATTTAAGTCTATTTGAATGTCTAAGTCTGGCTCGATATCGTATCCTTGCATTTCTTTTACTACTTCATCTAATAAATTACAGTATGTATCATATCCAACTTGTTCTAAGTGTCCTGATTGAATTTCTCCAAGCAGACTTCCTGCCCCTCTAATTTCTAAGTCTCTCATTGCTATTTTAAATCCTGATCCAAATTCAGTAAATTCTTTTATTGCTTTCAATCTTTTATCCGCTTCTTCTGATAACATTTTGTCTTTTCTATATGTTATATATGCATATGCTTGCCTATCTGACCTTCCTACTCTTCCTCTTATTTGATATAAAGCTGCTAATCCCATTCTGTCTGCGTTTTCTACTATTATTGTATTTGCATTTGCTATATCAATTCCAGATTCTAATATTGTTGTACATACTAATACATTTGATTTTTTCTCAATAAAATCTTCCATTATTTCTTCTATTTGGCTTCCTGACATTTGACCATGTGCATAACTAACTGTTGCTTCTGGCACTAATCTTGATATTTCATCTGCTTTTTGCTGTATTGTATCTACTCTGTTATAAATATAAAATACTTGACCATCTCTTTCTAGTTCTTTTGTTATTGCTTCTTTTACAACTTCTTTATCATATTCTAATACATAAGTTTGAACTGGTTTTCTGTTTTGTGGTGGCTCATATATTACTGACATATCTCTTATTCCAACTATTGACATATGCATTGTTCTTGGTATTGGTGTCGCTGTCATTGTTAATACATCTATATTTGATTTATATTGTTTAATTTTTTCTTTTGCTTTTACTCCAAATCTGTGTTCCTCATCAATTATTAATAATCCTATATCTTTGAATTCAACATCTTTGCTTAATAATCTATGTGTTCCAACAACTATATCTACTTCTCCTAGTTTTAATTTTCTAACAACATCATCTAAATATTTTTTGCTTTTAAATCTGTTTAAAATTTCAACTTTTATTGGAAAGTCTTTCATTCTGTCTCTAAATTCTTCATATTGTTGTTGTGCTAATACTGTTGTTGGCACTAAATACGCTACTTGCTTGTGGTCCATTACTGCTTTAAATGCTGCTCTTATTGCAACTTCTGTTTTTCCATAACCAACATCTCCGCATAAAAGCCTATCCATTGGTCTTTGTTGTTCCATATCTTTTTTAACTTCATCTATACATCTTAATTGGTCCTCAGTTTCTTGATATGGGAATTTTTCTTCAAATTGTTGTTGCCATGGCGTATCTTTTGCAAATGCATATCCTTTTGCTTTTTCTCTTTTTGCATATAATTCTATTAATTCTCTTGCTACTGCTCTTAAATTGCTTTTTACTTTTTCTTTTGTTTTTATCCAGTCTTTACTTCCTAAACTGTTTATTGGTGGATTTATTGCGTCTCCTCCAATGTATTTTCTTATTGTGTCTAATTGATTTGTTGGTACATATAATACAGCATCATCTTTATATTTTAGTTTTATATAGTCTTTTGTTGTTCCATCTGCTGTAATTGTATTTACTCCTGTAAAAATTCCTATTCCATAATTTTTGTGTACTACATAATCTCCTATTTTTAAATCTGCAAATACTACTTTTTCGCCTTCTTTAAAAGCTTGACTAGAAAATGTTTTCTTCCTCTTTCCACCTTCTATTAATTCATCTGCTGAAATAACAACTTGGTTTATATCAAAATTTTCAAAGCCCTCTGATATCTTTCCAATTGCTATTGTTGTGATACTCTCTACTGATTTTACTATTATTGTCTTATCTAACTTTTCTTCTATTTTGCACAATATATTTTCTTTTTCAAATAACTCTTTTAATTTTTGCGCTTTTTCTTTTGTTTCTATCATTACATATATGCTTTTATTTTCTTTATTCCATTTTCTTATATCTTCAAATAAATTTTCTATTTCGCTTTTATAATAATTTATTTCTCTATATTCAAAATGATATCTTTCTGCTTGTTTTTTTGTGATTGTATCTTGCTTTTCTAAATATACAATTTGATATTTATTTTCTAGTATCTCAAAATCTATTGACGATACTGAGCTTAATGCTTCTGGTAGTACCTTCTCTTTTTCTATTATACTTTTACTTAAATTTTCAATGTCTTGTAATATATTTATTTGCCTTTGTTCTATTTTGTTTAATTCATCTAGAAAAATCAAACAGTCTTTATTTAGATAGTCTATTAGTGTTTCTTGTTTTTTATAAAATTCATTAAAGTACTTGTCTATTTTACTTATGTAATTTCCTGCTTTTATTTGTTCTACGTCTTGTTCAATTATTTCTTCTTGTTTTCCTTCTGCTAAATTTTTTGAAATTTTTTGACATATATTTTCAATTGTATCTTCTAATACATATTCATGTGCTGGATATATTTTGGCTTTTTCTAATGTTGCAATTGACCTTTGGCTACTTATGCTAAAATTTCTTATAGAATCAACTTCATCTCCCCAAAGTTCAATTCTTATTCCTATTTTTTCATCTAGAGAAATATCAATTATTCCCCCTCTTATACTAAATTGTCCTCTTCCTTCAATTAAATCATATCTTACATATCCCAAATTTACTAATTTTCTCTTTATATCTTCTAAGTTGCAGATGTCTCCTACTTTAAATTCTAACATGTTTTTATATATTGTATCTTTGGCTGGTAATTTTTGCATTAGACTTTCTATTGTTGTAACTACTATCAAATTCTTTTTTTCACTAATTTTGTTTAATGTCTCTATTCTTTCATATGGTAAATCTTTGCTTTCTGCAACATAATCGTATGTTACTATTTCTTTTTTAGGAAAAAATAGTACATTTTCTTTTTCAAATGCCTTTAAATTATCTACTATTTTTTTTGCTTGTATTTCATTATATGTTACTACTAATATTGGCTTTTTATTGTATCCGTTTATTCCTTCTATTATTTCTGTCATCCCAACGCTAGTTAAGCCCGATATTGATATCGGGCTTTGTTTTTTTTCTATTTGTTTGCTTAGGTCTACAAATTTTTTTGACTTTCCTAGCTCTCCTATTATTGTATTCATTTTTTCACCTTTTTCTGTTTTTCTTCTATTTTCATATTATACTATATTTTTTTATAAAATGGAAGATGTTTTTATTTAAGTTTTTTGTTTTTTGTAACAACAACTCAGTTGTGATTTATTTAAGTTGATTGAGATTGTTGATATATTAATATAGAGTAGCCATGCGTTTGAAAATATTTTTTATTTTATATAGCGAATTGTGGGGACCATTCAAAAATTCTCAAAAGTTTGATAAAACTTTTGTTAGAATTTTTAGAATGGGGATAGCGTAATAAAATAAAAAATATTTCCAAAGTTAGCTTGGAGGTTTATTTAAAAACTATGAATTGTAACATAAATTATTGTTAAAAACAAAACTTAAATTAAAAATTTGACTTTTATGTG
This sequence comes from uncultured Clostridium sp., assembly GCA_948468685.1. GTDB lineage: Bacteria > Bacillota > Clostridia > TANB77 > CAG-508 > CAG-269. The sequence goes on from CAOKJC010000005.1 coordinate 21,024, forward strand.
AATTTGTAGTATAATTTAAGTATATTAAAAAACACCAAGTACCTCTGGAACAATTAATCAGAGGCAAGAAAGGAAAACAATATGAAAAATTTGACAGTAGTAAAGAAGATGGTTGGCAGAGTGATTTTTGCACTTAATGATGCAGCAGGCAACCGCTTGTGCTTGGTTTGGGCAAATCCCCATCGTACACACAAGTTTACATTTGCATCAGGTGCTAAAAACCTTGTGTTGACACCTGAACAGCGTTTCTTCTGCCAGAGCGAGGCAGCGAAGACTGTTGAGCTTTAAGAAATCCCCCCTTAACAGGGGGGACCTTTCTTTTTTTTACATTTTTACAACAATCTTATTAAATTTAGAATTAATATAATTTTCTAACTTTCCCATAAAAACTTCTGGCTTAATCTCTTTTTTAGCTACCATATCTAATCCTTTTTCCCAGCTAGCAGTAAGTTTTGGATTTAACATATCTGGCATAGAGTTATACACTATATCATAAATAATCTCTCCTTTATTTGTTGGAGTAATTATTTGTGTTTTTTTATTAATATCAATATATTTTATCTTTTCTAACTTTTCAATAATTCCTCCTCTTGTAGCACTAGTACCAATTCCAGCTCCTTTAATTTGTTCTCTAAGTTCTTCATCTTCAATTAATTTACCTGCATTTTCCATAGCTAAAATTATTGATCCTGAATTGTATCTTGTTGGTGGTGATGTTTCAGCTTCTTTAGTTTCATAATTTTTGCTTTCTAATTTTTGTCCTTTTTTTAAATTTTTTAAGATTTCTAAGCTTGTATCATCTGTCTTTTCCACATTTTCTTCGTCATTTGTGGATTCTTTCTCTTCTTTTTCTGATTTTTGATTATTTGATTTTGCAATTTCTAAATATCCTTGATTTATACATACTTTTCCACTTGTATAAAATGTTTCATTTTCTACATTTATAGTTACTTGTATTTTATTGTATTCTGCTGGAGGATAAAAAATTGCTAAAAATCTTTTTACTATAACTTTATAAATTTGTTTATGTAATTCTGGTAGTTTTTCATAATTTTCATATCCTTGTCCTGTTGGTATTATTGCATAGTGGTCTGTTATCTTGCTGTCATTTACATATTTTGTTTTTGCTAAATTATTTGTTGGATATTTTTCATCTACCATTTTCTTAATATATCCTTGGACTTCTTCATCTTTGTATCCTTTTGCAATTCCATTTAAGTTTTTAGAAATTTCTTTTGCAATTGCTGTTGATAATACTCTTGCATCTGTTCTTGGATATGTTACTAATTTCTTTTCATATAAATTTTGTATAATTTCTAGTGTTTCATCTGGTTTTATTTTAAATCTTTTTGTGCATTCATTTTGGATTTCTGCTAGGTTAAATAATAATGGTGCATTTTCTTTTTGTTTAGATTTTTTTAGTTCAGTTACTTCTGCCTCTTTTCCTTGTAGTGATATTATAAAATCTCTTGCTTTTTTTTCATCTTTAAATCCTGTTTCATTATATAACATTGGCGATTCAAATACTTTTGACTTTTCATTTACTTTCCATTCTGCTTTAAATGATGTTTTTTCATCTCCAAATTCTCCAATAATTTTATAATATTTTGTTTTTACGAAATTTCTAATTTCTCTTTCTCTTGATACTATCATTCCTAATACACATGTCATAACACGTCCTACTGATATTGATGCTTTTTCTTCATTTATTTTATTTGCTAAAGTCCTTCCATGTGTTATTGATAATAATCTTGAAAAATTTATTCCTATTAAGTAATCTTCTTTTGCTCTTAGATATGCACTATCTGATAAACTATCATATTCAGTTTGGTCTTTTGCTTCTTTTATTCCTCTTAATATTTCATCTTCTGTTTGAGAATCTATCCAAACTCTTTTCTTTTTTGCATTTGGATTTGGATTTGCCATCATTAATACTAATCTTTGTATGTATTCTCCTTCACGCCCAGAGTCTCCTGCATTATAGATTTCTTCTATATCTTCTCTTTGCATTAGACTTTGTACTACATTAAATTGGTTTTGAACATTTGCTATTATTTCATATTTCCATTCTTTTGGTATAAATGGTAATGTGTCTAGTCTCCAAAATTTCAGTTTTTCATCATATTTTTCTGGATAACTCATTGTTACTAAATGTCCTACACACCATGTTATTATCCAGTCTTCTGATTCTAGATATCCATTTTTTCTATTTGTATTTATTTTTAGAGCTTTTGCAAATTCCATTGCTACTGATGGCTTTTCTGTTATTAATAATTTTTTGCCCATTTATATTATTCATCCTTTTTTCTTCTAGATATTTTTTTGCAATTTGATATATTTTATTGAATTTTTCTTCTGTTTCTTTATCATTAAATTTGAATCTTTTGTATAATAAATCTAAATAATTATTTTCTAATATAATTTGATTTGTTTCTTTAAAATTAAAATCATATATATATGCAAAGTGACTTACAAGTATGTCTGCACCTGTTTTTCTATCTTTATAATCTATTGATTTGTCTTCTATAAATTCTCTGTAAATTTCATCTGATATTTTCTCATTTGATAAATTTGCACTTTCCCATATTGCTTTTTCATCTCCTACTGTTAGTACATAAAAAATGTCTGTTTTATCTGCATCTCTTACAATTTTTGCATGTAACTTCTGTCTTTCTGTTAATCCATCTTGTATTTTGGCTTTATTATGATTTAAAATTGATAACTTTATTATTTCATCATATTGATTATCTTCTATAAATTTCCTAATAAGTCCATCTTCAAATAATACTTTTACTCCATATTCTCCATGATTTATACTATCTTTGTCTATAAAAGTATGATATTTTCTTATTTGTTCAAATCTCCCTATATCATGTAATAATCCTATTAGTTCGGCAAGCTCAATATCTTCTTGACTTAATTTTAAATCTTGTGCTAATTTTTTTGCTATTTGTGTTACTCTTTCAATATGTGCAATTTTTATTTTTACTTTTTTATCTTCTGGATTATAACTTTTAACATATTCTTTAAATACTTTTTTTGCATTTAATATATCTATTGCCATTTCACTTCATTCCTTTACTTCTTTCATTTATATATATATTAGCTATATTTCTCACTTCTTCAATTTTTTCTTTCGATTTTTGGTCTTTTAAATCAAATCTAGTTAATATTTTATTGATGTAATCTTCTTTTTTTATTATTTCAAAACTTTCTCTATAGTTTACATCAAATATAAATGCTATTACTCCTATAACTTCATCTATATTAGGTATTTTTTCGTCGTCTTTACCTCTTTTTATTTGTTTGTAACTTTTAAATTGTTTTTCTACTCTTTCTGATATTTTTGTATTATTTATTTGATTTTCTATTCCCTTCCAAAACATTTCTACTGCTTCATATATTATATCTATTTTATCTGCATCTCTTATTAATTTTGCAAATACTAATTCTTTTTCTTTTAGTCCTTCTTCTATTTCAAATTTATTGTGATTTTTTATTGCTATTTTTATTATTTCATCATATTTATCATTTTGTATATATTTTCTTATGTCTTTATCTAATATTTCTAATGCATAATTTCCGTGGTCAAAACTATTTAAATCATTGAATGTTTCAAATTGTGTAAATTGTTCAAACCTCGCTATGTCATGCAATAATCCTATTATTTCTGCTATTTTGATTTCATCTTGAGTTAGACCTATCTTTATTGCTATTCGTTTTGAAATGTTCATTACTCTTATGGAGTGTCCTACTTTTCTGCTTATATGTTCATTTTTTATGTCATATTTGCTTGTATAATTTATAAATTCTTGTTTTGCTTTTTCTAAATCTATTTCCATTTTTATCACCCGCTTTGTATTCTATCATATATTTTTTTATTTTTAAAGTAGTATATAGAACAAATGTAATTAATTACATTTAATTTCAAAAAGTATTGAAATCACTACATTTTTATTATATAATATTGTTTATTAATTAGACAAATCGAAGGGAGTAACAAATATGGCTTATAATTTTAGTGAAATAGAAAAAAAATGGCAAAAGTATTGGGAAGTAAACAAAACATTTTGCACAGATGTATGGGACTTTTCAAAACCAAAATATTATGCCTTAGATATGTTTCCATATCCATCTGGACAAGGACTTCATGTAGGACATCCAGAAGGATATACAGCAACAGATATCATATCTAGAATGAAAAGAATGCAAGGATATAATGTTCTTCATCCAATGGGATGGGATGCATTTGGACTTCCAGCCGAGCAATATGCTATAAAAACTGGTAATCATCCTGCTGGTTTTACAAGAGAAAATATTGAAACTTTTAAAAGACAACTAAAAATGCTTGGTTTTTCTTTTGATTGGGACAAGGAGTTTGCTACTTGTGATGAAGATTATTATAAATGGACACAATGGATTTTCAGTCAATTATACAAAGATGGTTTAGCAAAATTAGTAGAAATGCCTGTTAACTGGTGTGAAGAATTAGGTTGTGTTTTATCTAATGATGAAGTTATTAATGGAAAAAGTGAAAGAGGTGGCTTCCCTGTTGTTCGTAAGAATATGAAACAATGGGTTTTAGATATTCCAAAATATGCTGACAAATTAATAGATGGCTTAAATGAAATTGATTGGCCTGAATCAACAAAAGAGATTGAAAGAAATTGGATAGGAAAATCTGTTGGAGCTGAAGTTAATTTTAAAGTTGCTGATACAGATAATCTTGAATTTACTGTATTTACAACAAGGCCTGATACTTTATTTGGAGCAACTTATTGTGTTCTTTCACCAGAACATGAATTAGTATCAAAAATTACTACTTCTGAACAAAAACAATTAGTTGAAGATTATATCAAACAAGCTGCTTCAAAATCAGATTTGGAAAGAACAGAGTTAAGTAAAGATAAAACAGGTGTATTTACAGGAAGTTATGCTATTAATCCTGTTAATAATAAAAAAATTCCTATTTGGATTTCAGACTATGTTTTAGTTACTTATGGTACAGGTGCTATAATGGCTGTTCCTGCTCATGACCAAAGAGATTATGAATTTGCTACAAAATTTGGTATTGATATTATTCCTGTATTAGAAGGTGGAGATATTTCAAAAGAAGCTTTTGTTGGTGATGGATTACATATTAATTCTGTTTTCTTAGATGGTTTGAATAAAGAAGATGCTATAAATAAAATGATTATATGGTTAGAAGATAATCATATAGGATGTAAAAAGGTAAATTATAAATTAAGAGAATGGATATTTGCAAGACAACGTTATTGGGGAGAACCTATTCCTATTGTTTATGATGAAGATGGTAAATCTTATGTTTTACCTGAATCTGAATTGCCTTTAGTATTACCAGAACTTGAAGATTATAGTCCTTCTAAATCTGGTGATTCTCCATTAGATAAAGCAACAAGTTGGGTTAATACTACATTTGAAGGAAAATCTGTAAAAAGAGAAACAAGTACAATGCCTGGAAGTGCTGGTTCTAGCTGGTATTTCTTAAGATATATTGATCCTAAAAATTCTGATGAATTTGCAAATCAAGAATTATTAAAACATTGGATGCCAGTTGACTTATATATGGGTGGTCCAGAACATGCAGTTGGTCACTTACTATATGCAAGATTTTGGAATCAATATTTATTTGATAAAGGTCTATCACCTGTTAAAGAGCCATTTGCAAAACTTCGCCACCAAGGTATGATTTTAGGTTCAAATGGTGAGAAAATGAGTAAGTCAAAGGGAAATGTTATTAATCCTGATGATATGGTTAAAGAGTATGGTGCAGATAGTTTAAGAGTTTACGAAATGTTTATGGGACCTATTGATGCTGCTAAGCCTTGGGATCCTAATGGAATTGATGGCTCTAAAAAATTCTTAGATAAAATTTGGAGATTATACATTGAATCTGGTAAACTTCAAAATGCAGAAAATAAAAACTTGGAGAGAATTTATCATTATACAGTTAAAAAAGTTACTAAAGATTATGAAAATATGGACTTTAATACCGCTATTTCTCAAATGATGATTTTTATAAATTCTGTTAATAAAGAAGATATCTTCCCAATTGAGTATGCTGAAGGATTTTTAAAATTATTAAATCCTATTGCTCCTCATATAACAGAAGAATTATGGAATATTGCTCTTGGACATAATAATACAATTAGTTATGAAAAATGGCCTGAATTTGATGAAGCTAAAACTATAAATGATGAAATAACTTTACCTGTTCAGTTTAATGGTAAATTAAAAGCTACTGTAATGATTTCTTTAGATGAAGATGAAGCTTCTGTTAAGGATAAAGTTCATCAAGCTATTGATTCTAAATTAGATGGTAAAACGATTGTTAAAGAAATATATGTTAAGAATAAAATTTATAATATAGTTGTTAAATAAATAATATTAATAAGTTGATTTTATAATATTATTATGAAATAAAATTGTATTATAAAATAAATTATAACCCTATTGAATTTCAAATGTTCAATAGGGTTTGTTTTGGATTTTAAAACGCTTGAACTTTTGAATTTAAACAATAAATTTGATCTGAATGCCTATCTATTTTTGTTTCAATCGATTCTAATCTATTTTCTATTGACTCAAATTTTTCTGGATATGATGAAATAGTATCTAATATCGCTTGAATTTTTCCTCCATGCTCATATTCAATTCTTGCTACTGTTTGGCTTAATTTTCTTAGTTCAGTATTTGTTTTTCCTAGTTCAATATGTAGTTTCCCTACTTCTCCATTCAGTTTCCCTACTTCTCCATTCAGTTTTCCTACTTCTCCTTGTGTTTTTCCTAGCTCAACATGCATCTTTCCTACTTCTTCTTGTGTTTTTCCTAGTTCATTTTTCATTTCTTCTTGTCCACTTTTTAATTCTTGCAATATTGCTTCATCTTTTTTTTGATTTGCCATTATTTCTTTATAGTTATTTTTTAAAACTTCCTCTGATTGTGTTCTTCTCTCTTCTGCTGTATGTAAAGTGTTTTGAATTTCAAATAGAACTTTCCATATTTTATTGCTTTCTTTTTCTGTCATTTTTTTACCTCCCTTCTTTTTATATTTACAAACTAAAAACTTAATTTTATGATTTTCATATATTTTAGTTTTAAAATTTGTGATATCATTATACAATATTACCTTATCAGTGTCAAGAAAAATATTTCGACAAAATTCTACTTGTAATTTAAAAGTAATATAATTTTAATATATCTGTAACATATATTTACAACTTTTATTGTATAATATATTTAGTAAAATTTTAAGGAGAAATTTATGAGCATAGAATCAGATTTAAGAAAAGATGGAATTGAAGTAATAAAAAAATTAGATACTCTAAAAGTAAATTCAATAGCACGTAGAGTATCGATGGATATCTGTGCAACTTTCCCAAGCTTCAATCTTAATCAAAATGATTTATTTATAAAATTATCTAGATTAAATATGTATTTTGCAAAAATGCCCGAAGGAATGGCAGAAGCAAACTATTTTTATAAAAACTCTTCTATCTATTTTAATGACCATATTGCTGAAGATGATTTAGAAGAATTCGCAATACACGAATGTATACATTATATACAAGAAGTCAAGGACAAGAAAAATTATTTAGTTCGAATGGGACTTTGCGATTATACTGAATTTAAAATATATGGATTAGGACTAAATGAAGCAGCAGTTCAACTTATGTCTTCAAAAATTTTAGGTATTCCAAAAGAATATGTTAAATATTTTAATATTTCTTTTGAAACTATCAGTCCTTCATATTATCCTTTAGAATGTTGTTTAGTTAATCAACTTGCCTACATTACTGGTGAAGATATTTTATTTGAAAGTACTATTAATAGTACTGATGATTTTAAAGAAAAATTAATTGAACTTACTGATTATAAAACATTTATGGAAATTCAAAATTCTATTGACAAAATATTATTTATGGAAGAAGAAATTATAAAAATAAATAACAAGATTATTCAAATTGATGATAGAAATAAAAAAGTTGATAATATGATTAATAAAATAAATTCATTAAAAGAATCTATCTCTTCAACTTTTATTAGAACACAAAATCTTATAATTTCTAGCTATTTTGACAAGGCTTTTTATAGCATTAATGATTTAGAAAGTCTTGAAGATTATAGAAGAAAATTGTATAATTTTAAAGGTTATCTAGGTTCTGTTGATGGATATACTTATTTCAACGATTATTATGTTGACAAGATGATGGATTTAGAAGATAAATATAATTTATTGGAAAATGGTGTTAGTGATAATTCTTTATATTTAATAAATAAAAAAGAATCTAAAATTGTTAAAATTTTTAAGTTTATTAGAAATCTTTTTGCTAAAAAACAATTAGAAAATGAAAAAGGGGCTGTAAAAAAAGTTCCTTAGAAAAATGAGATTTGAGTTATAATTTT
>CAOKJC010000006.1 GCA_948468685.1 uncultured Clostridium sp.
AGAAAAATGCTTTAGACTCAAGGTTTTCATACCTATGTGTGCCTTTAGAGCGAAGCGAGAAAGGAATGGAATTTATGATGATAATCAAACGAAAATAAGTGATACTATTGAAGTTACAACAGAAGGATATAAATCTACTATTGTAAATGCTGATAGATTTAGAACATTAATAGATAATGGATATAGTAGTGGATATAATGATGAATATGAAGCAAATGACCCAAATGCATTATGGTATTGGTATCAAAATCTAGAAAACTTTGATTATTCTTCAGCAGTAGATGATTATAATAGAAGACTTACAATAAACGAAAACTTAAGTGTTATAAATTATAAAACAAAAACTGACTATGAAGCTAAAATAGATGATGCTGAAAATCATTAGCAGAGGAAAATCAACTTGCAGGAATTGATGTTAAAGATGAAGTATATAATACAGTTAAGGATGCTAAGAGAACTAATATAGTTGTAGCTAAGACTAATTTGTGGGTTAAACCACATTGGGCTGAGAGAATTACATTAAGAACAAAGAAATTGTTAACAAGTTTAACAGGTGAAGATTTATATAATAACTCTGTAGAATTGATTCAAGTATCAAATCCAGCTGGTAGATTTTATGGAGATGTACAAAATGTACGGAAGGTACTATACACTAGGTAACTATAATATAAATAATAAAGAAGGTACATCAGAGCCAGATAATAATGGATATATTAATACTTATCAAGCGAAAATGAGTATTATACCTCCAACAGGAACAAAACAAATAATTATTTATTGTTCAATTGGAATAGTTTGTTTAGTAGTACTTGCGGGTGGAATAATTTTAATCAAAAAGAAAGTTATAAATTAAAGATATAAAGAGAGACGATTGTCTCTCTTTTAAATATGTGAAAAAAACATAATTTTTCTTAAGGAAAAAAGTGTTATAGCTAAAAATTTCCTATAAATTTAAATTATTAAAAAGAAAATTTTTTGTTAAATTGTATTTTTTTGTAATAAAACTGTAATAAAAATTTAATATTTTAGGAAAAAATAAAATCCGTAGGAAATTAAATTGCAATTTATGTAAATTTTTGATAAAAAGCTTGAAAAATCAACAAAAATCTGATAAAATTATAATTAAGGTATATTGTCAAGATAGGAGGTATTTTATATGAAAGGATTATTAAAAAAGACAATTGCAATTTTAGTTTTAATGATGATTATGATAAATAGTTCGTTATTAGTAGTTATATCTACTGCTATTGATGCAATAGATAAAATTATTGATGAGACTAAAATTAATCCATTATATGAAATTAATTTGGAAAAGTACATAAATTATAGTATTGAAGAGGATACTGGTACATTAGTACAATTTAATTTAAAGACAGGGATTGAATATGTAGAAGGGGAAGAATATAAACCATTAAGTTCAACAAAGGTAACATTAAATGTTCCTAAAATGGAAGAAGGATATCCAGAAAGTGTTGAAGTTATAGGAAAGTCTACTAAAGCAACAAATGGAAGTGATGATGCAAAAGATTTTGAGTATACATATGACAAAGAAACAGGAGAGTTAAAAATCGAAGTATCAAATAACAAAGATGAAGAGGGAAACATATATAATCAAAACGTAGATGGTGCTAGAGATGAGTATATTATTATTTGTTATTATAGTTCAAATTGTTATAATGACAAAAATGATGAAAGAAATCTAGAAGTAAAAGGCTTAATTCAAACAATTATTGCTGATGATTCTAAAACAGAAAGAAAAAGTGAATTTAGTCAAAATTACACTGTAACAGAAAATGTTTCAGGTTTAATATCTACAAATGTAAAAACTTCTGATATATACAATGGATATATAAATTCTAATAAAAGAAATGAAACAGATTATAAAACTGAATATCTTGAAAATTTAGAAATTAATATAAGCAAAAAAGAAATATCAGATGAGGTAACATTAAAAATAAATGATGTTTTTGTAGATGAAAAAGATAATATTATTGAAACATCTGATATTATATATAAATCAACTAAAATTAATAAAAAAGACTTACTTGATATATTAGGAGAAGATGGATATTTACAAATATTTAATGAAAAAGGCGAATTATTAGGTGAAGTTAATAAAGATACACAAGTCGAAGAAGATAATATTTGTGAAATTAAATATGACGATTTAAATAGAATAATTGTAAAAACAAGTAAACCATTAAAAGTTGGAACAATTCTTTTACAAAATGTAAGAGAAATAAAAGAAGCTGTAATTAATGAGGAAATTAATAGAATAAAAACAGATATCAATATTAGTTGTATAAATAATGTAGAAATTAATAATGAAATTAGTGAAGAAGTTATTAATGAAGAAAATAATATTGAAAATGAAATAGAAAACAAAATAGAAAATACTATTAAAGAAGACATTGATAATAATATAGAAGATGTTGATAATGAAATAGAAAAAGACAATACTGAGCAATCAAATGAAAAAACTATAGAAGAAATAGAAGTATATAATTTTGTAGAAGCTCATATGATTGAGATAAAAAAAGCTCAATCAAAAGCAGAATTAGCTATGAATAGAACTGAATGGACAAATAATATACAAAATGAAGTAGAATTCACAGTAAAATTATTATCAAATAGTAGTGAATGTAAACTATTTGAAAATCCAGTAATTGAGATAAGAATGCCAAATGAAGTTGAAAAGATTGTTTTGAATGAGTATTCTTTATTATATGCAAATGGATTAAGTGTAGATAATGTAGAAGTCATAGAAGATAATGATACAAAAATTATTAGAGCAAAATTATCAGGAATGCAAGAAGAATATTATAATAACTCAATGATAGATGGAACAGAGCTTTTAATATCAGCTTCTGTTATTATTAAGAAAGATATTTACTCAATGGAAGGAGCAGTTCAATTTAATTGTTTAAATAACAACGGAGCTGAGGAAAGCATAAATGAAAAATATGATATAAATATTGTATCAATAAATAATAAATTTGAAGAAGAGGAAGTTCAAGTACCAAATGAGGGAGAACAAAATCCTTCAAACGAACAAGAGCCAAATAATAGAGAAAATGAGATAGAAGGAATAATAACAGAAATAAATGCAACATTAGGAGAAAAAGCTTTAGAGGATGGACAAACTGTATATGAACATGAATATATAAGATATAATATAAAAATAAAAAATGAGTCTAATTATAGAAAAGAAAATATAAATGTAATTGGAAAAATACCAGAAGGAACAACATTTGTAAGATGTTACTTTGGGGAATACTCTGAAGAAGAACATGACTTATATCATACAGAAGAAGATAATACAGTAACAGAATATAGTCAGAATATTAGTTTAAATGCTAATGAAGAAGTAAATTTAGAATACTGGATAAGAGCTAACTTATTAGAAGAAGGAAAAACAGAAAATAATATAGAAACAGATATTTCTATATTAATAGGAGAAGAAATAGTTAGCGAATACAAAATAAACAACACAGTAAAAAAAGCCAAATTAGAAATGACAGTAACATCTAATAAATTAGGTAGTGTAAATAATTTATGGTTATATAATTTTAGTGTGAAAAATAATACAGAACAAGATATAACAAATGTAATAGCAGATATAAAATTACCAGATGAAATTAAATTTGTAAAAATGGATCCTTATTATAATAAAGGAAGTAACTATTCAGTAGAAGAAACAACAACAGGAATAAGAATAAATTTCCCTAAAATAGAAGCTAACGAAACACAAACACCAGAAATAACAATGCAAGCTGTTAGAATTGATGAAAATAAAATTGATTTTGAAGCAAAAACATATGGAACAGTAAGAGGAGATAACACAGATACATATCACTCAAATTTAAATAAGGAAGAAATACATACATTTGCAGTACAAGTAACACAAACTAGTAACAAAGAAGGAAAAGAATTACAATATGGTGAAGAAATAGAATTTAATGTAAAAATAAAAGATATTTCAAGTGACAAAGTTTTTATAGGAACAAAATACATTAAAGTTTTGAATTATGCTAATACTAACCTTATACCAGTAAGTGTAGAATATGAGTATGATGTAGAAGCTAATAATGAAAGTGGAAAAGAAAGAATTAAAAGAACAAGAGATATTTCTATTAAAAATGTAATAAATGGTGTTGACTCAAGTACAATTCCTGATGTAGATATTTCTGTAGGTATGATAAAAGGCGGAGAAGCTAATATTACTATAAAATATAAGGTAGGTGCTGTTAAAGAAAGAACAGAAATTTCTAATTGTATAAAAATACAATATGAAGACGCAGAAAAACAAGTTGTTGATACATCAAATATAATAAAAAATACAATAGCACCAACACAAGAAGAACCAGAACCTAAAATTAAATTACCATCACAAGAATGGCAAACATATAAACAAGAGCAAACATCGCAATCAAATGCACAAACAGAAACAAAACAACCAAATAAAACAGAACAACTAAATCAAGCAGAAACACAAGTACAACCAGATCAAGAAGAAAAAACATATTCAATAAGTGGTTTTGCATGGGAAGACAAAAATAAAGATGGAAAATATAACAATGATGAAACTAAATTTAAAAATATAACTGTAAAATTATTTAATGCAGAAACAAATTCAATTGTTACAACAACAGATGGAAAAAATCTAGAAGTTATGACAAATGATGATGGAGAATATAAATTTGAAAATGTAAAAAATGGTAAGTATTTAGTACTATTTGAACATGACTCAAATAATTATGAATTGACATCTTATAAAAAAGATTTAGTTGCTGAAGACAAAAACTCAGATGTAGTAACAAAACAAGTTTCAATTGATGGAGTAGAAAAAACAGTTGGATTAACAGATATTCTAGAAGTAAAAGATGAAAATATAGGATATGTTAATACAGGGGTAGTCAAAAATGAAAAATTTGATTTATCACTAGATAAAAGCATAACTAAAATGAAAGTTACTTATGATGGATTTGAAAAAGAATATACTTATAATGAATCAAAATTAGTAAAAGTAGAAATACCATCAAAGAAAATTTCAGGAGCAAAAATAGAAGTAGAATATCAAATAAAAGTTACTAACGAAGGCGAAGCTGATGGATATGTAGACGAAATTGTAGACTACTTACCAGAAGGATTTAGCTTTGATAAAGAACAAAATAGTGGATGGACACAAAGTAGTAGTGGAATGTTAAAAAATACATCATATTCAGGGATTATTATAAAACCAGGAGAAACAAAAGTAATAACATTATACTTAACAAGAACATTGAAAAATGAAACAATAGGAACATTAAGAAATAGTGCAGAAATATTAAAAAGCAGTAGTGTTAATGGAGATAAAGACATAGACTCTATAAATGGAAATAAAGTAGAAACAGAAGATGATTTTTCAGTAGCAGAGGTAATAATTTCTATAAATACAGGTACAATAAGATATATAGGAATAGCAATCGCACTTTCATTAGCAATAATATTTATACTAAAAATACTTATTGATAAGAAAATTATAAGCATGAAGAAATTAGGAGTATTTATTATTGGATTGGTGGTTGTCGGAATTGTAGCTGTGCCACAACAAAATTCAAGTTATACAACTGTTGAAAATAGACCTAACAAACCTTTTGATAGTACAAATACAGCTCCTGAAATTACAGATGATGAGGTAAAAGCTGTAATATTAAATTATGCACAATCTAAACATAATGGTAGTGTACAACTTTATGATGTAAATGTAGGAAGTGCATGGGATTGTGAATCAGGAACTGAACCAGATATTTGGAAAAATACAAATGAAAAATATAGGTTTAAAGGGAATACAGCGCATAAAGGAGAACATACAACAAGTGTGAAAGAATATAAATACTATTTTTATGATAAAGATAATAATATAATAGCAACGAAGGATGAAGATCATTCTATTAATGAATTTGAAGGCTGTGTAAGAAAAGAAGGTCCTAACTGGACAGGTAATTGGGTTAATGAAGCACATGATTGTACATATCATAATTATTATATAACATATGGATATGTAACACATGGATATATAGCTAATGGAAATATACCATTAAGGGAACTATATTGTACAGATGGTCAAGCAATGGCTGTAGGTTCACCTGGATGGACATATTCACTATCATCAATTGAATTAAATTCAACAGTTGTACATTATGGAGATGTAACAAATGCTGTTTGGATTAATAATAATTCACATGCAACATATCTTCCATATAATTACGATTCAGAAGGTAATTATAATCCAGATCCAGAAGGAAAATACAATTCTGATTATTTTATAGTAGGACCATTTAATTTTACAACAAATGGAATTTTAACAGAAGCTTTTCCAAGTGAAGGAACTCTATGTGATAGAGAAGGAAAACCAATATCAGGAATATCAAGTGGAGAAGATTTCTATGTATTAGTAACAAAAGATGTAAAAAATGTAAGAGTATGGACAAATGCAAAGAGTGTGGCAACAATAAAATATTCAATAGAAGGTAGTTGGACAGAGCATTGGATAACTGAAGATGCTTCTACAGGGGAAACACCTCAAGTAATTGGATACAGAGATCAAACAGATGGAGATAATGGTGATTATGATTATTCTGATGAATTGCAAGGAGAACTTCCATTTGATACATATGACTATGCAGAAGCAACAGCAACAATACCATTTGGAACATTGAAAATACAGAAAAAAGATTATGATACAGACAAAATTTTAACAGGATATAAGGTTACAATTTGTGATCCATATTTCCATTATTTGAAGTCATTTGAAATTGGAGAAGAAGGATTTATAGAAATTAATGATTTACCTGTTGAAAAATCTTGGTATGAACAAATAGGACAAAATGATAATAATGAGCCTGTATATGAATTACATAAAGAAGATTTAGTTTATGAGATTGTGGAAATTGAAGCACCAAAGACACATGATATAGACATGCAACGAAAATTGAAATTGGACAAAGTAGAAGTAATACTAAATAAAGATAACACAGTTTCTATAGAAAATGAATTCAAGAATAGAGAATTTACTACTAAAGATATTGGACTAGAAGTAAGAAAAAGAGTATTTGGAGTTCAAGTAGATGATAAAGACGTAAATATGGAAGATGTAGAATTCAAAATTTATGTAGAAACCAAAGATGGAAGTGGATGGATAAAAGAAGGATATAGTATTAATTTAGCTAGTGATGGAACTCCAGGAAAATTAGAGATGAAAGACTTCGTAACAGATAATATAGATGAAGCAAAAGTATTTACTACAGACAAAGATGGTAAATTCAACTTAAAAGGACTTCCAATGGGAACATACTATTTTAAAGAAATAAAATTACCAGAACAATATGTAGAATACTATAATATGTCAGAAATACAACCATTTAGCACATATGAAGGAGCTCTTAATGAAGAAACTGAATCAAGTGTAAAAGAGGTATACACAGATGAAGATAAAGGAATAGTAGGAGGAATAGAAGGAGAAATATTTATAGATGATACAATGAAACGTGGACATTTGATACTTACAAAAATGGATTATGATACAAAAGAATATTTAGCAGGAGCAGAATTTAATATTACTAACAATTTAGACAAAAATGATGTAAGATATATAAATATAGATGTAACAATTCCTGCAAGTGGAATATTAAGAATTGATAATTTACCAATAGGAGAATATACAATAACTGAAACAAAAGCACCAAAGGATTATAATATAGGATTGCAAATAACAGAACAAAAAGTTATAGTTAAAGAAGATCCAGAAGCAGTATTATTAGAACATCAAAAAATTGATATATATGAAATTAAAAGTATTCCTGAAGGAGAAGAAGGAGTAGTTGTATTTGATTATAAAAATAGAGAATATGGAGACTTAACTGTACAAAAAGTAGATAAAGATACAGGAAAACCTATTTTAGATACAGAGATATTTAAAGATGTAGAATTTAAAATTTATTATACAACACCAGAAGATTCAACACCTAGATATATAAAAGGCTTTATAGAAAATACAGAAGGTGAAGTAAAATATGAATTAGAAACAACTACAGATCCTAATGACAAAGATATAAAAATATTTAAAACAGATGAAAACGGAAGATTTGAAGTAAAGAATTTACCAAATTATTATATCTATCATATTGTTGAAGTAAATTTACCAATAGAATTAGCACAATATTATGATATTAGATCAGATAGTGTAGAAGTAGTGCTTGAAAATAATTATGATGGAACAAATAAAAATGTTGTTACAGAAAGCATATTTGAGAATGAACAAGAACATGTAGACTTAGAAGGATATGTATGGGAAGACATTGCAAGTGGAAAAACAACAACTAGAGATGAAGTATATAATGAAGGTTCAGCAGATAAGAGAATTCCAAATATAACAGTATATTTAAAGAAGAATGGAAATATTATAGCAACAAGAAAAACAAATTCTAATGGAGAATATTTATTTGAAGCAAGAGGATATAAAGATAAAGCTGGATTAGCTGGATTAGATGATTTTGATTACACAATAGGTACAAAAACATTATCACAATATGTAGTTGAATTTGAATATAATGGATTAAAATATGAAAAAGTACTTACAAATTTAGGTGCAGATAATGGTTCTAAGGCGACAGAAAAAGATTCTAATAGAACAAACTTTAATGAAAAATTCTATAATATACAAAAAGATAGAACAGGAACAGGAGCAAACTTAACATATACAAGGCCAGAGGCAGGCGTTTCTGAATTAGTACAAAATACACAATATACAGTAGATTCATTAAATAATAGTGTTAATCCAAATACAGAAGCTTTAATGTTAGCTGATACAGCAACAGCGGGATATAAAATAAAATGGTCAGCAGGTGTACGTAGAATTAGAAATATCAACTTAGGAATATTTGAAAGAGCACAACCAGACTTATCAATAGCAACAGACCTTAATGATATACAACTTACAATAAATGGTTCATATAGTCATACATATGAATATAAGAGTAGATCACCATATATGAACAATACAGGAATACCAGATAAAGATATAAACCCAGGATATGATGCAGTATTAGATGGATTCTCAGTAGGAGTAAAAAGAGAAAATGGAACATACAGAGATTGTTCATATACAAGAGAAATATATGATTCTTATATAGCATATACAAAGGCAAATAGAGAAAGTAATGATAAATTAAGAGTATTTGTTAAATATAGTATAGCAATTAAAAATGAAAGTGGAAGTTTAGTTTCAAGAGCAAGTTTAAAAAATTATGCAGATAATAGACTAAATTACTCATATTCATATTACTTAGATGGAAATGGAAATCAAGTACCTGTAAACTGGAGTTCAGCAGGTAATGGAGTATGGCAATCAGAAGAAATTACAACAAATATTAATCCATCAGAATGTATATATGTATATTTAACATATGAACTAAATACAGATACAATAATAGCAATGGCTAATCTACAAAATGGTGAAACTTTAAAAATGAATGATAATATTACAGAAATAAGTGCATATTCAACATGGGATAGAAATGGAAACAGATATGGAGGAATTGACAAAGATTCAGCACCAGACAATGTACAAATAGGTAATTTTGATACATATGAAGATGATACAGATGTTGCACCAGGATTAAGCTTTGCAAGAAAAACATCAAAAGTTATTTCAGGATTAGTATATGAAGATTCTACAAATTTAGGAGCAGAGTTAAAAACAGGAGAAGAAAGAAAAGGAAATGGTATATATGACAATGGAGAAAAGACATTAAGTAATGTAGATGTACAAATAATTGACTGTAATGGAAATAATACTACTAAATTATATAATTTAGATGGAGCTGGAAATGTTATAATAACAGATGCGAAATATATGACAGGAAATAATGGAGAATTTAGTTTTACAGGATTAGTACCAGGAAAATATCGTGTGCAATATATTTATGGCAGATATGATGGTTCAACACAAACTAAGATAGATGATAATATAGAAGTTACAACAGAAAGTTATAAGTCTACAATTGTAAATGCTGATAGATTTAGAACATTAATAGATAATGGATATATTGATTATGACTCAAGTGATCCAAATGCATTATGGTACTGGTATCAAAAAGCAGATAATTTTAACTATTCTTCAGCAGTTGATGACTATAGTAGAAGAGAAATGATTAATAGTAACTTAAGTACTATAAATTATAATACAAAAACAAACTATGAAAATAAGACAGATAGTCCAGAAAATCATTATATGATAGCAAATACAGGAGTAATGGATTTCCCAATTGAAGATACTAGAATACAAACAACAGATATTAATTATATTCAAGGTTCACGTGAGTACAAATTGAAATTTGGTATAGTAGAAAGACCTAGACAAAGCTTAGAACTAAATAAAGAGATTAGTTATATTCGTATAACATTATCAAATGGACAAGTACTATTAGAAGGTGATCCAAGAACTAATAATATGAATTATGTACAATATCCAATGTATGGAAAATTAAAGATAGAAATAGATAATGAAATTATTGAAGGAGCAACAATAGATTTACAATATGAAATAACAGTTGACAATAAATCTGAACTTGATTATAACCACATTAGATATTATAGATATGGAGATAGAGATAATGAAGTTTTAAGTGGAATAGTTAAGATAAACGTGGATGCAATTGTAGACTATGTTGATGAAAAATTATCAGTAACATATGACATAGAAAATTCAGATAGTCAAATTGAATATTACAATTCAGCAAGTGATAGTGTAAACAATAAATGGAAGTTAATTACAGACTTATCAACAGAAACAAACAAATTAGCTGGAATTGATATTCAACCAGATGTTTATAATGCACTTCAAAATGTAAAAAGAACAAATATTGCAGTTATAAAAACAAATCAACAAATTGGACCAAATCAACGTGGAATAGTTCATTTAGATACTAAGAAATTATTAGCTAATTTAACTGGAGAGGACTTATTTGATAATTATACAGAAATGATACAATCTTCAAACCCAGTTGGTAGGTTCTATGGAGTGATGACAAGTTCTACAACTTGGGGATACCATACACCAGGTAACTTTAATATAACAAATTATGATGCAGTATATGATACTAGTGAATCAGATAATAATGATTATATTAATAGAGGCTTCCAAGCACAGGCTTCAATTATACCACCAACAGGTGTGAACAAAACAGTTATTTATTGTTCAGTTGGTTTTGTAACATTAGTTCTAATTGCGGGTGGAGTAATTTTTATCAAAAAGAAAGTTATAGACTAAAATATAAAAAAGAATGTAGCAGTGATGTTACATTCTTTTTGTAATAAAAATGTAATATGAATTTAATGTTTGAAAGTCAAAGTACTTAGAATGACTAGCCCTAATGGAATTGCTTATTGCATTTGTAATGTGAAATTTAGAAACTTGAATTGTATAGTAAATTCTTTTACAATTAATATAGAGATATAGTATATAAATGAAAGGAATTATATTAATTATGAGAAAAAAATTAATAAGTATTACTACTATTTGTGTAATGATTTTTTCTATTTGTATGCCGATTTTGGGAACTAAAACAGTTGAGGCAGTTGGTAGTAATGAGGATATTTATGATATTGTGCTATTTTGGGGACAATCAAATATGGTAGGGTGGCCAAATTATAATGAAAGGATGCCAGAAGGTTTTGAAAATAAAGAACAATTTTCGAAGGATACAGATATTGATATAGATATTTTAGAAAATACTGTTTCAACAAGTAAAGTTTATACAGATCTTGAGCCTCATACTGCATATATGTATAAACCACTACAAAATAGTTTTGATGAGATAACAAGTGATACTAATATTTTAGGTGATGGTTTTAGCATGGATGAATACGAAGGGACATCTTATGAAACAAGTCGAGCAGGTTTAACCTATAATAAGAATACTGGAAAATTAGAGAAGTTTACTTTAGGCATATCACCATATATATCTATTGAAACATCAGCAAATGTAAATATGATTCCAGAATTTTGTAGAACATATTATGAAAGAACCGGACATAAAGTTATAGCAGTTACTGGAGCTGTTGGAGGCGTTGGAATACAAAGTTTTTTACCATATGGTGATCCAAATCATGTAAGCCACCCTGGTTGTGATTATATGTATGAAGCAATAAAAGAAAGTTTTAATGGTGCTGTGGGTCTTGCAAATTCAAAAGGATATAAGATTGATGGAAAATATTGGGTTTGCTTTCAAGGAGAAAGTGATATAAATACTGATAAAACAAAATATGAAAGATATTTTAAGCAGGTGAAAAATAATTTTAATAGAGATTTAGGTACTACTTTAGGGGCTATTGTAGAGACATTTCATGAGATAGGTAATGGAACAACATTTAAAGAAGCAGTAAATATGAATAAAACACAAAAAAAACTAATTGAAGAAAATGATGATATTATATTAGGTTCTTCATTTGCTTTTGATCATTATGTGCCAGATGAGCATAATTATTATTTTTCACCTATATATTATAATAACCCTAGATATTTAGATGATAGGGGAATGATTAAGGCATATGAATATTTTTTAGAGAAATATAAAAAATGTACTTGTGCTGATTATTATTGGTATGATAGTGGAGTAAGTAATATAATACATCTAAATTCGGCAGCATTGTCTCAAATTGGTAGAG
Organism: uncultured Clostridium sp.; assembly: GCA_948468685.1. Lineage (GTDB taxonomy): Bacteria > Bacillota > Clostridia > TANB77 > CAG-508 > CAG-269. The sequence continues at coordinate 12,709 of CAOKJC010000006.1, forward strand.
ATTGTGCAAAAAATATATCAGATACTTTATTTAGACAGTCTGTTGGAACAAATGTAGAAGCATATTTTGAATTTGATACAGGAGTATTAAAAATATATAGAACAGGATATAATGCAATACTTGAGAAGATAAAGTTTAGAGAATTTGTTGAAAATATGTTTGTTATTGATAAAGTAAAATCTATTGTTTTTGAAAATGAGGTTATGTTATCAAGTGTTTCTTCAAATGATTTATTTGCAGATTTTATTAATCTTCAGTTTATTGATAATATTTTAAATCTCAGAGTGGATGATGTAGAAGATTTAAGTTATATGTTTTTTAATTGTATAGAGTTAGAAGAACTTGATTTAAATAGTTGGAATACAACCAAAGTTAAGAATATGTATAATATGTTCGAGGGGTGTATTAATTTAAAAACTCTTGATATAAGTGGATGGTACTTACGAAATATTAATTATACAAATGATGAAATATTCATTAATTGTCCATCTTTAGAAATTATATATACTCCTATTGCATATCCTAATAATAGTAGACTTTTACTACCAGGTAATTTCTATAATGAAGATGATGTAAATGATAGTCGTGTTTATACGTATTTAGGAAATAATTTATTTGAAGTACCAGTTTGCTTAAGAAAACTTATAGATTATAATATTGATTATAATTTAAATGGTGGAACAGTAACTGGAAATCCGATTACATATAATGCAGTAAGTAATTTTCAGCTGAAAAATCCTACAAAAATAGGTTATGAATTCGATGGATGGACAAGTATAGATGGAGAAACAAAAGAAAAAGATCTTATTATAAATGGTAGAGAAATGACAGGTGATTTGCACTTTGTAGCAAATTGGAAAGAAACAAATGTGAAATATACAGTAAATCATTGGCAACAGAATTTAACTGGAAATGCAGATATACATGATAACTATAATTATATATTGAAAGATACTGAAGAATTAAGTGAAACTACAGGTATGAATATAACTCCAGAAAGGAAAGATTATGTTGGATTTACAGCACCAGATTCACAGAGTGTAATTGTTGCAGCAGATGGTTCAACAGTAGTAAATTATTATTATACTAGAAATAAATATAATGTTGCATTAACAAAAGATGAAGGAATAAATTCAACAAATGGAGAAGGAACTTATTATTATGAACAAGTTGTAACTATAGATGCTGAAGTTAATGAAGATTATATATGGCAAAATTGGACGGGTACTGCTACATTAGAGAATAAACAAAATGAAATAATAATGCCAGCCCAAGATGTTGAATTTGGAGCAAATTCAATAAAAAAAGCAACTGTAGAAGTATACTATTTAGATAAAACTGATAATTCTACTATTAAGAAAATGCAAATAATAGATGGATATGTAGGAAAAGAATATGATATTAAGCCATTTCAAATAGATGGATATAAGTATGTAGCATCTTCTGAAAATACAAAAGGAGTTATGACAGAAGAACCAATACAAATTTATTTTACATATTTAAAAGAATCTGGTGTAAATGTTAAATATGTTGATATAAACACGAATGAAGAAATTGGAGAAGCAAAAAGTTATGATTGTGTTTCAACAGAGAAATATGATGTTACTAATGATTATCAAGATATAGATGAATATACGTTTATAAAAGATAGTGGAAATGTGACTGGAATAATGACAAATGAACCAATTGATGTAATATATTATTATGCATATAATTCAACTGTAAGCGTTAGATATTATGATATTTTTTCAAAAAGAGAAATTGCAAAGGATGATTTAATAATAGGATATGAGGGAAAAGAATATTTAACAGAGAAAAAAGATATTAGTGGATATCAATTTACAGAAATTGATAATTATAAAGGTACTATGGGAAGAGAGCCAATAGAAGTTAATTATTATTATACTAAAAAAGTACAAATTGAAATTCAATACATTAGTTTTGATACACAATCTCCTATTTTAGATAGTAAAGTTGTTAATGGATTAGAAGGCGAAGAATACGATTTTTCAACTAAAATAAAAGAAATTAATGGATATAAATATAGTTATTCAGATAATGGGTTGAAGGGGAAATTTTCTTCAGAGAATATGGTTATAAAAATATATTACAAATTGGAAGATAATAATATAGACAATAGTAATACAGGGAATGGTGGTGGAAATATTAATAATGGAAGCGCTAACAATGATGGTAATGTTTTAAATAATGGTATAATTAATACTAATAAAGTTAGTGGGTCAATGATTGATAATTCAGCAGCTAGTGGAGTAATTCCTAAAGCTGGTACAAATATTATAACTGTTTTGTTTATTATATTTGTATTATTTTCTAGTATGGTGTTTTTTATAAAATATAAAAAATATAGAAATATAAAATAGTTGCAGTTCAGTAAAACGTTACAATTCACAGCTTTTTCAATAATATATGTAAGTATTGAATATGTAATATTTAAAATTTCAGTTCTTCAAGGTGTTTTAGACATTGAATATTCGAACTTTAGATACACACTATAATAATTGAAATGAATAGAAATTGAAGGCCGAACTCAATTTGAAATATTACATATTCAACATTTTATTATTATATTTATAGTTTAACTGTGAACTATAACAGTAAAAAAGAAAGCTTTGAATTAAAGCTTTCTTTTTTACTTGATTTTGTTTATAAAATATAATATAATATTGTCGATAGAAATTTTAATTTTATGTTCTCATAGCTCAGCAGGATAGAGCAGTCGCCTCCTAAACAAGCACTTTAGGGGGAGAGTGAAAAGTCTTAAAGTATTGTTATATGTAAGGGGATAGCCATTAGCAATATATAGATATAAAGTTAGCATTTCCCCAAGTTTCCCCAACTTAATTGGGGAAAAAATAAATAAGTACCATTAATTTATAGTACAATTTAATAAGATATGTACCAGTAGCTCAGTAGGATAGAGCGTCAGTTTCCTAAACTGCAGGTCGGGGGTTCAAATCCCTTCTGGTACACCATTATATAATTTTTCTATTCATATTTGCTAGATAGGAGATAGAGAAATTATAATAGTAGGAGAACTTATATATTGGTTTATATAAGTTCTTTTTATTATTAACTTGCTTTTCTTTCATAAAATACTACTTTGTATGCTTCTTGCATTGCTAATCTCTTTCGTTTAGCAGAAACTTTAATATAGTATTTTTGAGTGGTTTCAAAGTTAGAATGTCCCATCAATTTCATAAGTACAATTTCTTCCATACCATGTTCAGAGCAGTATGTAGCAAAAGAATGCCTTAATCCGATATGGAGAACAATACTCTAAATTATATTTGTTACGGAATTTACGAAGTCCATAAGCCAAATCTTCAGAAACATAAGGATAATAGTTTCTCCCTAAAAACATATATTGATTTTCAGACCATTTCCATTTTCTACTTTTTATTGCTCTTGATTTCTTAAATAGTTCTTGTTGATATTTCTTATGTTTTAGTAAAATCTCTCTAAGTCTAGGATTAAGAGGTATTCTACGATAAGACTGTGGTGTTTTTAGTTTATCATCACTTCTATAATGCCCATTTTCTTCTCCGTTTTCATCATATTTGATAAAATCTTTATGAGCATTATTGATGATTAATTCATTGTTTTTTAGGTCGAGTGCAGTCCATTTAAGACCACAGGCTTCTTCAGGTCTAATTCCTGTAAGTAGCATTGTTTCAAAAAGAATAGACATATCACTTTTTTGGTCTTGAAGTCTGCTTTCTTCATATTCTGATTCAAACTTATCTAACCATATATCTTGTCTATCAGGTTCAATGTAATTGTCATCATCTTCCTCATTGCCTGTATCAATTTTTTCAGGTGGTTTATCTATTTTTTCTAAAGGGTTAATTGTAGCTTTTTTATTCTTTATTGCATATTTGAACAACATATTTAAAGCTATGTATGCCTTATGTTTGCTGTTTTGACATTTTATGCTTTTTAGTAATGACTTAACCCAGTCTTCTGTTATTTGTGATAAATAGATTATTTTGTTCTTTTTAAAAAAAGGAAGTATATCATTTTTTAGTCTTTTATAATTATTATCAACTGTTGTTTGGCTTAATGGTTTAGGGTTATCTTCTGTCTTTTTACATAATGATAATCTATAAATATGCCATTCATTAGCAATATCCTCAATAACACATATTTCCTGTTTTTCCTTAGGTGTTTCAACTATTAAATTATTAGTTGGTACTAATGCAGGAGCAGTTGTAAAAACATTAGCAGGAACAGGAGCAACTACATTAGATGTATTATTTTGTGGTGGATAAAATTGTATTACATTATTAGGAATAGCAATAGTATTAAGAATATTAGAATTAATAAAAGCTATTTTATTAACTATTGCTAATGCCATTGTACTTATTTCAGGTGTTATAACTCCTAAATCATTAATACTTTTTATAAGCCTTTGTGAAATACTTTCATCAATTTTAGTAGTTATTATTCCACTTTTATAACAAGTATCAATATAACTGTCTAATGCAGTTAAAAGATTTAATACTGCCAGTTCTTCTGACTTTCCACCTTTTTGTAATCTTGGGCTTTTACCACCACCACCTAACTTAAACGATATTCTTGCTTCAAAATATCCATTACTTGTAACTCGAACAGAAACTTCATATTGTCCTGTTCTTTCTTTTATCTTTTCCATATAATTATTTCCTCCTTATTCTTTAGAATAAGTTGGGAATGAATTATCAGAAATAAATTCATTCCTAGCTTACCCTATATTGATTAAAAACACAAGTTCACGAAACTAATTTTTAAAAGTTCCATAGTTCTTTGAAATCCAAGTTTGTATTTGGTTTTTATCAATAAGAATTTTATGAGGTAGTATAATTGCTGGAAATCCTTTAATTTTAGTAAATTTACGAACAGTTTTCTCTGACATATTCAATAATTTACTTGTTTCCTTTACACTAATTAAAATTGGTTTATCTTCCATCTTTTTTCTCCCTTCTAATTTGAAATGAGGGATAAAAGAGTATTCTTATATTGTAAGCTCATTTAATTTTGTTATTTTTTATTATTAAATTATATATTAAGGGTTATAATTCCCAAATCTCCATACATTTATCAAATTCCTTTGTATCCATAATACTAATATCAGTATCGAATTCATAAGGAAACCTAGAATACTTTTTATATTCTTCATTTGATAGTTCACTTTTTCTGTGCATTATAGTTAATAAATCTTCTAAATACCATTCATTTAAAAGGATACCTGGATAATCTAAGTCTGAACATATATCCTCAGGGTCATCTGTCATACAGCCAGAGTTAAGGAAATACAGATAGATATGTTCAAATCTTAACTCATCTATAATGTCTATTAGTTGATATACATTTCCAATACAGGAAACAATATATAATAGACTTTCCAAAGGTATAATAGTTCTAACACATCTTCCACCACTTGTAGCATATTTAAAAAGTATGTTATAAACTCTTTTTCCCATATTGAAAGGATAATCTCCTTGCCTTATTTGTTTTATGTTTCCGTTAAGAATTTCTCTTTTACATATATCTTGAACTTCTCTTTGACATTGATTTAGTAATTTTTTTAAATCTGCATAAGTCATATCATTTATATCATCTAGTCCTTCGCCATCTTTTACAAATCTCATTCCATCATCAAATTCTTCCTGATGATATGTATTAACTATGAAACCTTGACCTTGAAACTCTTTAATCTTTTTCTCTAATTCTTCATTTGTTAGGGTAACTAAAGATTTGCCATATTTTTCTTCATCGTTAGTTACCTTGTTAAACATAACCTCTATTAAATTTTGGTCTATTTTATATTTATTTATTTCCATAAATAACAACTCCTTTTATATATAATTTATTTTTATTGCCCTGCTCCTGTATATGAAACAGGGCATATTTTTAAAAGTTAGAAATATTTTTATTATCAAGATTATTATCAAGATAGGATACATTGTTTCTTCTAACTTTTGGATAGCCATTGTGTAGTTTCACTTCTACAAGTCCAGTTTCTCCTAGTTCTTTATAGAAGTTATTTCTACCTTTTGGCTTGTAACAGCATTCATAACACCAACTTTTGTATTCAGAATATAATTCTGGTCGGTCTATACTTTGCCCTAATTCAAGTCTTTCTTTAATGCTATTGCTGTCTAAGAAAGATAATACAGAGTTGTTTTCTTTTCTATATGTATCAAGCACAGAATTACTTTCTTCTTCATTAGCAAAATCTCTACTTTCAGATTCCAATAATTCCAGATATGCTTTAACACTTATAGAAGCTAGATAATCTCGAGCTTCTTTAGTTAGAAGATTATCCTTATTGAATTTCTTTTTGGCTTCATCACTGAATTTAGCTTCAAATAAAAGAATATTTAATCTTCTATAAAAGCCTTCTGTGGTGTCATCAACACGAGGTAATTCATTAGCTGTGAAAATATTTTTTGCATAAGGTTTTATTGTATATCTGTCTTTATATTTCTTTTCAACAGCCATCTTATCTCCTGTTACTAGACTTTTAAACACTTCAACAGATTTTAAATTATTTCTTGGTAACTCTGCTACAACATTTAATAATTTATCTGTTAATTCAGAAGAATAGAATTTTCCATTCTGCATATCATGTAATGAAACATGAGCAGTATTATCATCTCCGATTAGTAGAGTAATGACTTCAACTAATACAGATTTTCCATTTTCAGCTGTCTTTCCATAGAAGATGAAGGCTTTTTGAAGTTTAACACTTGTTGTCATGCAGTAGCCTATTATCTGTAATATAGTCTTTTTTCTAGCTTCATTATAAGAAGTAATGTCATCTAAAAATTTATCAACATATCCATTTTTAGGTGCATTTTCAGTGTAACTGGCATTGACCTGATTAATCATAAAGATTTTTGGGTCATGTGGAATCAACTGTTTTGTATTCAAGTCAAAAATTCCATTTTGAAAATTGATGTAATTATCATATCTTGGAACTTTTTTTACTTTGGAAATGATTTTTAGATAATTTATAATCTCTTTTCTGTTTCCTGTATCAAGAGATTTATCAATGTTAAAGATGGTTTCTTCTATATCTCCATCATCATGAACATATACACCACCGTCAAAAACATAGAAACATTGATTACAGAAACGCACATGTCTATCTAAATCTATATCTTCTGCGATTTGATAAAGTGGTTTTTTGCTAAATACATCTTCATCAGATGTATCAGGAGAAGTATCATCTGTCTTGTCTTTTACATTATCTTTGTCTTTATTTGATATGTCTATTGTTTCTGCTGTATTCAATAATGCATTAATATCAAATTTATTCATACAATGTAATTCTGATGGGTCTTTTGCTCCTAATGGAGTGCAACTTACTTTTAATACTTCTTTTGGATTAAGTACTCTAGCGACACTCTTTACAAATTCCTTTCCTGCCTCATCTTCCTCACAATGCACATAAACTTTATCAAATCTTGTAAAGTAATCTTTATAAGATTTTTTGAAGTTAGTCGCTCCGAGGAACACCTACTGCAGGTACATTATATCCCCAAAGGGTTTGAGCATCTGACTCTCCTTCAACTATTACAATATAATCATTTGAAAAGTCTTTTAATTTCCAAAGACCATATAGAGTAGCTTTATCTCCTTTTTTCCAAGTAAATCTTGTTTCACTTTCAGGATTATGTCTAAATCTTGTTGCGATAAGCTCTCTATTTTCATCATAATATGGAATTTTTAACTTATCATAACAATTTGTAACACCAAGACTTTCAAGCAAATCTAAAGGAAGATGTTTATCTTCTGAATATTGGTCAACTGGTGTCATATCATGACCATATATTTCTTGATATGCACTAGCAGTTGTTATTCCTTTCCTTTTTGCTATGAAATTTACAATGTTTCCACTTTCATTACAACCAAAACAATGATATAAACCTGTTTCCATATTTATATTAAAACTTGGCTTTTTATCTGGATGGAAAGGACATCTACAAGTTAGCTCATCTTCATTCTGTTTCAAACTACCATCATCAATTAGATGGCTTTTTATTAAATCTTCGTACTTATACATAAGATTTTTTCCTGCCTTTCATGAATGTTTTTAGGTGCTGTGCTTGAATATATTGGACCAATGTTGTATAATATAAGAAGAAATATATTTGCATTAGCACCTATATATTGTAAAAATAAGAGTTCTTTGCTATTGGTAAGAGTAGGAACTTTTATTTTTTATTTTAGGAATGTTTTTAATTTGAATTTCATCGCATTCCTCTTTCATTAAAGAATATATGGTTGTAAGTAGCTTTGTATCTATCGCAGCAGGGTCGAATACAACCATAATTTCTTCATTACTTGGTATTGCCATAACTTGCTCACCTCTTTTCTTTTTATATTTACTTTTCAAAGTACGTTAAATTTCATGTTAAACTGCTAAGGACCATGTGGCTCTTGTGAGCCAATTATTTTTTTCATTTTTCATCACAACCCTTCTATCGTTGATTTTTTACAGCATTTGTGATAAAATTCAAGTGTAAATGTGCTGTAAAATTGAGTATTAATTCTAAAGCAATTTAAGTTTAACATGGACCACATAAATCCGTCAACACTTACAGCCATAATAGTTTCAACAAACTGCATTAACACAACATAGGGAGGAATTTTAATGAGTAGTTGTGCAAAACCCAACAAAAAAAAGAGGGAAATGAAATACGGAAAATTAGAAAGAGCTTTTAGAAAAGCAGGATATAATATGACTACATTTGCTAGAGAAATTGGTGTCAATAAGTCAACAGTATCTGACTGGTGCATGGGAAAATATTGTCCTGATGAGGAAAATTTAAAAAAAATAGTTGATACATTAAATAAATTTCAAGTTAAAAATGGAGAAGAGTTATATGATATTCCATATTTTAGAGGAGATTTTGAAACCAAGAATATAGGAAATTATGAAATATTTAAACAACTAGGAATATTAGATGAAGGCATAGAAGGTCTGAAAAATCTAAAAAAACAACTAGAAGTATACGCAAATTGTAATGACCCTATGTTACAAAGTATGTCTGCAACATATGAAAATGGATTTAATTACACAGATGTAGTTAGTCATATTATTGGAGATGTGAATTTATGGCAAACTATACTTTATGAAACAGAAAGAGTTATGAATTGGCATTTAAGTGAAAATTATAGAAATAGATTTGAATTACTTTTAAATGAAGAAGAAAGTGGTTGTAAATATCCTGCACAGATAGAAGTAAAAGATATTTCAAATCAAATTATTTCAAAAGCTATTTCAAAATCATTTAATGAATATATTTCAGATAAATTAAAAAAGTTAAATATAGAAGAATTGACAGCGGACGAACATACAATAAAATTATTTATGAATTTAAAAAATAATAAAAAATAGTTTTATACATCAAAACCTCACTTTTTCACTTTTACATAAAATTGTAAGAGAGTAAATAAGCGAGGTTTTATATTTTATAAATCTAATCCAACTATCCTTGACAAATTTAAAATTAGCTCTTAAGCTATTAGTCAGCTAGAGCTACAAGCAATACAGTAACTTTGCACATTATTATCTACATATAAAATTAGAAACGATACTATGTAAAATTTCAAAGTTCAGTTTTATAGCAACACTTTAGCCTAGCGAATAATGAGAATTGATTTAAAACAATTCTAGGGGGTGAGAAAGTGAAGCGTCTAATTGAGGTAATTTTAAAAGTAGCAGAAAATTATATGGATAGGGCAAACATAATAATAGCAAAAAATTATCTAACATTAGAATATTTTTATTATAGGAATGATGAAAGAGATTTATATAAAACTATTGAAATACAAGAGTTTGAAGATAAACTAAAGATTATAATTTTTCCAGAAAAAGTTGAAAAAATAATTAATGTTAATGACATAGATGACATTATTCTAACTTTAGATAAACAAAGTAAAGCCAAAAAACATACACAGGAAGAAATAAAATACATAAAGGAAAAATATGTTGAAGGAACTAAAATAGAATTAATAAAAATGTATGATTTAACAAATCCAATAGAAGAAGGATCAAAAGGAGTAGTTGACTTTGTAGATGATATAGGAACTATCCATGTAAGTTGGGAAACTGGAAGCAGTCTAGGATTAGTAGTTGGAACAGATGAATTTAAAATATTAGGAGAAGATGAAAAATGATTTTAAGGTATGATACCAAAAATAATATTGGGTCAGCTAAAAAAGTAGTAGGAAAAACAGATTATTATGTAGGAGTATCTAAAATATGTGCAAGATGTGGTAAGGCAATAGTTGGTTATCCTGCATTATCAAGAAAAGATAATAAGACAGAGATTTGTAGTAATTGTGGTACATTAGAAGCATTGGAAGAATTAATGAAATATAAGGAGCAGAAATAAAAAGTTAATGGAAAGAAAAATAATAGGTACAACAAAAAAGAAAGCTCTAATTACAGTATGTGTAAATTGTGAAGAATTTTCACATATCCCACACTTTAATTGTAAAGGGAAAAAATATTATGAAGCATTTAGTTTATTGTCAGCTAAAATAGTTGATAGTCCTGCCAATATAGAACTTTCAGATAGAACAGATATAGAAGAATTTTTGAATAAAATTGTAACTATAAAAGATATACAGAAAATAAATAAAATGTGTAAGAAGTTAAATAAAAAGCAAAAATATAAGTATGAAGGCACTGATATTTCAGATATTCAAGATAATATGACATATTGGGAGTTGATAATAAAAATATGGAATAAATACAACAAAGAGAAAACTCCTAAAAATCTATGCAAACCATATTATAGAAATCTAACAGAATATATAGATAGTGCTTGTTTTGGAATTGAAAAACATTTAGAAGGTGGAAGGTGCTATACAATTCAAGACCAAGAGAGAACTCCACATTTTATATATGAATTAAATACAGGAGAAAAAATTGGAATCTTATTTGAAAAAGCCGAGTACCTCTACCCTATTCCTAGAAAATTAACTCAACATGAATTAGATGTATTAGTAAATTTTTTAATTAAACCAGTAGATAAAGAATATAAGAGAAAATATATATCTAATGGTTGGGAAGATGGTGTTTGGTTATGGAATTACCAAAATTACGATTTTAATAATTATTCTCCTAAATATTTTCCAAAGTATAAAAAAATAGATGAAAATACTCCTATGCCTGATTATTCAAAATTAAATGATTAATAAAAAACTTTTCCATATAAAAGTTTCACTTATTCACTTTATACAGATTTAGTATTTAGTGAATAAGTGAATTTTTTTCATTTAAAATATTTTCTATGAGTAAAGTAAAATATTAATGATGATACAAAATAGTATAACAGGAGAGGAAGGATAGAATGCAAATTTATGAAGTTAAAGAGCATATTCAAAACACGAATGTAAATAGAGATATTTTTGATATGAGTAGAATGTTGCAGAAATTAACATTTTATACAGAATTCGTGCAAGAGCTTAATCATGATGACAGTGATTATATTTCTATTCTTTCATCTAAAGCTAAAAAGTTAATTTGTATCATATACAATATATTTGATGTTTATATGAAAGAGATGGTAGAAGATGGAGAAATTCAATAATCAAATTGATGAAACCATATTTTTAGAAATAGAAGAATTAGAGAGCCAATTTTTAGATATAGAAGGTTTGGCAAGTGAAATTGAAGGAAGTCTAAAAGATGGTGTTCATGATAATAAAACTTTTATATTTCTATATATTTTAAGTGAAAATATTAAGAAATCACTAAAAGAAATATTAGAAATGGTTTCTAACGAAGAAGAATAAATTACTTGACATATTTTAAAACTTATCCACTTTTTTTGAAAAAGCTATTTACTGACAGAAAATTTTGTGTTAAGCTACTTCATCAGCTGTGAGAGTAAGAAAATCAGGATTTTATCAACAAAATGCAGCAGAGATGAGGTGAGTAGAAAATGGGAAATATTCCATTAGAAAAAGTATCACTAGAAGAAGTTGTAAATTATAGTAAGCAAAAAGAAAGTCCAGTAATCATTCTATTGGATAGTATAACAGATGATGAATTTGAGGAAATAGGAGAATTAATTTGTAGATTAAAACTCCTATTTCTTTGCGTTACAGAAAACAGGATAGCATTTATAAACAATAAAGATGTAGCTTTAAAAATTGCTAAAGACTTTCACAAGAAGTCGCAGGTTATGTATTATGATTTTGCACAAAGACCAAGTGGCTCATTAATAACTTATGCACTAACTGGATATACAAAAAGTTGGATAACTTTAAGAGATAATGGTTACATAGTAAAAGCCTATGATGAAGAAGGACAAGAAATGCAACAGCCATGGTTAAACACAGATATTGAAGAAGTAACACCATCTAATTTGAATAAATTAGGTTTAAAGAATTTTGAAATATCCCTAGGAATTAGAGGAATAAACAGTAGTGGAAATAGTAACAAAGCGATTTTAGAGTTATCAAGACATCATTTTATAAATGATGGAATATACAATGCAGAAAGAAATTGTTATTATCCACGAGATAGGACAACAGCAAGAGGAACAGCAGAATATAACAAATTAGAAAAGTTATTCAGAAAATGGGGATTTCAAAAATTTCATTAAATAAGGTTAAAACATCAAAATACTGGTATATCAGCTTTCAACGAGATTAAACGACATTTGAATTAATAAATCATAAGCAACAAATTATACCAGTTAAAATTAAAGTTGTTTAAAATTGAAATCTAAAAAGGAATGGTGGAATTATGAACTATTATAGTGGAGAATTTGAAAAGAGAGGTTTTGACATTATGTTTAAATTTTTAGAGATGGGAAGTCAAAAACCCAATATTCCAACATACAAAAAGGCAATACAAGATTTAATTATAATGATGACACAAAAAACTTCTGGAGGGAGAAAGTTTAAAAAAGATATAAATTGGGAAGAAAACTTTGATATGACAATAATTACAATAGTTTGTGAAAGTATTGCATTATATCTAAATGGAAATTTAGAAAAGATAGAAAATATAAATAAAGGAGAAGTTGAAAAGTGAATAAATATGAAAGTGTAGTAATTATCAAGCCAAATTTAGAAGATGGAGAAATTGAAGCATAATAACAGAAATAACAGATTTAATAAATCAAGATGGAAAAGTTTTAGAAGTAGATAAAAAAGGAGTCAAGAAACTAGCTTATGAAATCGAGAAATGCAAAGAAGGTTATTATATAACATTTGATTTTGAAGTAAAATCTGAAATCATTATTGAACTGGAAAGACATTATAGAATAAATGAAAATATAATTAAATTTATAACATTAAGAAAAGATGATTAAAGGAGATGTTGGAAGATGGCAATATCAATGACTAAAAAACAAGTACAAGAGTTAAATAATAAGTGTAGTAGTAATTGGAGATTTGATACAGCATTTTTTATATTTCATTCAATAAAAACATTGCATAAGAAATTAAAAGTAGATGAAGCAGGATATTATGAGTTTAGACTTTATTACAATAATCAAAATCAAATAACTCTAAATATTAAAAGGTTTGATTATAAAGAAAATGTTACGATGGAAGGAGAAATTAAAAGTATTATATTAGATAAAACAGAAGTTAAAAGAAGAAACAACAGTAAATTGTTGGATATGACAGAAAAACTAACAGATGAAAAATTACTAAAATTATATGCAGAGAATAAATAGTAAAAGAAGGTGGTAATAATGGCAAATGAACTTATACTAAAAGAAATAAAAAGTTTAAACATATTTGATTTACAAGAAGATGAAGTAATTGCAATTCAACAAAACATTATATCTAATGTAAATCTAAATAAGATGAGAGAACAAGTAGAAATGGCTTGTAGGAATCTAAGTCAGGTTACACCACCATCTTTTGGAGCAGATTTAAAATATATCGCATTAGATAATCAAGAAAGACTAGAACTAATATTTAAGTTATTAGATGGGTTTAGTAAGTTTGAAAAAGATGTGAAATGTTTTAGAAGAAATTAGTACAACTGCAATAATAACTATGAACATATATTTAATTTTTTATTAAACACACAAGATTTAGTAAATGCAGTATTAGACCATAGCAATTTTAAAATAAAGGAATGGGAAGAAAACAACAGACAGGTACAAGAAATTAAAAGATTAGAAGAAAAGAAATTATATTTAAGGGGTAATGCAGAGTGAAAAGAAAATGTAATGAATATAGTAATAATGATTTTATAAAGGCTTTAGATACTAATAAAAAAGTACATATAATTACAGCTCATTTTAAAGATGGGCAAAAAGTAGAATATACAATAAATATTTTAGATATGTTAAAAGATGAAAAAAACATTAAATGTATAACAGATAATGAAACAGGAGAAATCATCTGGGAAAGTGAAGGTAAAAGTAATTAAGAAAAATGAAAAGAAGATACAAACAATTATTAGACAAATATTATGAAACAGAAGATGAAAAAGCTAGAGAAAGATTAAAACAGAAATTACATAAGAAATATGGAACTAATAAAAGATGTTTTAGATGTAAAAGTCAATTATTAGTAAGTGATTTAAAATCATATTCTTACTTATGTTTAGAGTGTGATGAAAATATGTATAGTTTTGAAGGAGTTGATTAGAAAATGTGTATAAAAACAGAATTTATAGATATTGATGAGAGAATAGATGGATTTAAGAAGGGCGATTTAATTTGTATAGCCTCAAGACCAACAGTAGGAAAAAAATTTTTACATATAATCTAGTAACTAATATAGCAAAAAGACAAATTCCAATACTAATATTTAGTTTAGATAATAGTAAAAAACAAACTTTAAAAGGAATTTATGATGTGATATTTGCTATAAATAGAACAGAAGATAATGGAGTATATTCAGAAGAAAGAAATGCAGAAGATGTAAACACTTCAATAGTAGTAAAAGAAAATACTTATATTTTAGATAATATTTTAAGTATTGAAATTATTGAACAAAATGCAAGATTAATGAAATTACAAAAGAATATAGGTTTAATTATTATAGATTATTTACAGTTAATAAAAACTGATACAACAATAGAAGATACAATTAAAAGATTAAAAGCACTTGCAAAAGAATTAAATGTACCAGTTTTAATTTTATCCCAGTTATCAAGAGAATTGGAATCAAGAGAAGATAACAAACCAAATCTAACCGATTTTAAAAAGTCATCTGCAATAGTAGGTTATGCAGATACTATAATGTTTGTTTATAGAGATGATTACTATAATGAAGATAGTGAAAAGCTATATGTAGTAGAAGTTATAACAGCTAAAAATAAATATGGAAATATTGGAACAGATGAGTTAATGGATATTGGAAACAGATATATAAATATTGAAAGATATAGGAGATGATTAAAAAGTGGAATTAGAAATAAAACAGTTAGATGAAAACTTAATACGTAGAGCAAATTCAAATAGTTTCAATGGAACAAGAGGAGATTTATCAGCACAAAGTTATAAATCATATATAGATGAGGTTTTAAGTTGGGATATACCCAATAATAAGAAACAAAAGATATTAGAACAAGTACATAAAAGATATTCAAAGATACTAGAATATGAGGCACAGCATGTTAGCGTATTAGTGGCAGGACCAGCAAATTATAATTCAAGAAGATTAGACAAGAGTAACCAAGTATTACAAAAATCACATGAATTTTATGAGTGGTTTGATGATTTAAGAGAACAAATTAAAAATTCAAAAATAGATACAACAAAGAGAGATATTAATTTAATAATGAATAGGATAGAATTTTGCGAAGAAAGAGGTTTTGACCCAAGAGACCATTTAATTAAATTAGCATATTTAGATAATAAAAAGTTTATTGAATTATATGAGAAATTTTATCCAAAGTATAAGTGGAGATAGAATAGTATTATATTTAAAGTTTATCAAAGTTCAATGAATGGAGAAGTTAAGGAGATCACACAGGAAATTATATACGAAGATGAGAATTTTACAGCATACATAAAAGGAGAAAGAGCTTATATTAAATTTCCTATGCGAATTCAAAGACAATTAATAGTTGCATTGAAAAGCAGAAAATGGTGGTGGAACAGTAATGAGAAGGCATGGAGTACATAT
>CAOKJC010000007.1 GCA_948468685.1 uncultured Clostridium sp.
CTTCGTCTGCCAAATCTTACCTCTGGAGCATTTTCTGCTTCGCTCCGTTCATCGTCATCCAAAGATTTTTTCAAAATCTTCGTCTGCCAAATCTTACCTCTGGAGCATTTTCTGCTTCGCTCCGTTCATCGTTATCTGAAAACTTCTAACTTATTATGTTGACTTTGTGTAGTTTTTTTAGTATAATATATTTATTAAAATTTTAGGAGGTTAAATATATGGAAACTTTGACAACAACCTATGACAACATTTTCTTTAACCAGGATCGGCTTTGTAAATTGATTGATGGTAAGACTTTCATTTCACTATATTAACCAAAGTAGCCAAAATTTTGACTACACCACCCTTTTATGGAGGTAGCTATATGCAAAAACTTTATCATTATTTTGTATCTTGTTTACTTAGTGATGGTACTTACGTAATGGTTGATTATTCAAGATTAAAAAAGATTTCTTCTTTTGATGATATTGTAGAAATGCGTGATTTTATAGCAAAAAAATCAAATTGGGATCCTTGTGATCTCATAATCCTCAATTATCAACTTATTTGTGACGAACCATATTAATAAGCCCGCCTCCATTGGGGGCTTTTTTATATTATCCTAAATAGAGCTGTTCCGTATTCAACTGCATCTCCATCTTTAACTAAAATTTCTGCAACTTTTCCAGAAAATTCCGATTCAATTTCATTCATTAATTTCATTGCTTCAATTATGCATAATGTATCACCTTGTTTTACTTCTTTTCCAATTTCGACATAGGCTTTAGATGTTGGAGATGGTTTTATATAAAAAGTACCCACCATTGGAGATTTTACAATATTACCTTCATTTTCTTTTATTTCTAATTTGTTAACCTCTTCTTTAACTTCTTCTATTTTTGAATTACTATTTTCTATTGATTTAGCTTCTGTTTGATTTACAAATATTGTTTCTTTTTTTAATTCTTTTTTCATACTAATTTTAGTACCATCAGGAAAATCCACATTAATCTCTGTTAATTTAGAGTTTCCCATATCTTCCATAAGTTGTTTAATTTTCTCATATTCCATTACAATTATTCCTCCTATTTTTATAAATTTGTATCTTTAACATATAGAGTAGTCATGCGTTTGGGAATACTTTTTATTTTATGAAGCAAATTGTGAGGACCATTCAAATTGCTGAGACTGTTAAAGTTTTACTTGTTACAGTCTCAGTATACAAATAATTGGTTACAATTATTTGTATTTCATATATTAGAAAATTTAGAATGGGGATAGCATAATAAAATAAAAAGTACTCCCAAATAAAGCTTGGCGGCTTCATTATTATAGTTTAACAAAATTTTCTAAAAACCACACACCCATTGTGCCCACCAAATCCCAAAGAATTTGACATTACAACATTTAAATTTGCTTTTCTTGGCTCATTTGGAACAATATCTAAATCACAATCTTCATCCTTTTCTTTGTAATTTATTGTTGGTGGAACTAACTGATTTTCGATTGATTTTACACAAATTACTGCCTCAACACCACCTGCTGCACCTAATAAATGACCTGTATTTCCCTTACTAGAGCTTACCATTACATTTTTACTTTCATCACCTAATGCTGTTTTTATAGCCATTGTTTCTGTCAAATCATTCAAATGTGTTGATGTTCCATGAGCGTTTATATAATCAACATCTTTTGGTTCTATTTTTGCATCTTGCATTGCTCTAATCATTGCTTTTGCTCCACATTCTCCATCAGGACATGGTGATGTTATATGATAAGCATCTGTTGTTGCTCCAAATCCTATAATCTCTGCATAAATTTTTGCTCCTCTTTGTTTTGCGTGTTCTAACTCTTCTATCACAAGTATTCCCGCTCCTTCTCCCATAACAAAGCCATTTCTTTCTTTGTCAAATGGCATACTTGCTCTATTTTTATCTGTACTGTTTGATAGTGCTTTCATATTTTCAAATCCAGCCATTCCTGATGAACAAATTGATGCTTCTGTTCCTCCTGCGATAATTACATCTTCATATCCTTGTTTTATAGTTTTATATGCTTCTCCTATTGCATGTGTAGATGATGCACATGCTGTTACTATTGACATTGATTCTCCTTTAAATCCAAATTCTATCGCTATATTTCCTGCTGGCATATTTGCTATTGACATTGGAATGAACATTGGCGATACTCTATTATTTCCTTTTATGTAATTTATTTCACATTGTTCTTGAATAGTTGTTAAGCCTCCTATTCCTGAACTTACAAATATTCCTACTTTATCATAATTAGTATTTTCTTTTGATATCCCACTATCATTTACCGCTTCTCTTGCTGCAATTATTGCAAATTGTGAACATCTATCAAGTCTTTTAGCTTGTTTTTGTTCAAAATAATCTAATGGGTTATATTCTTTTACTTCTGCTGCTAGTTTTGTCTTAAAGTTAGTTGTATCGAATAGTGAAATATTATCTACTCCACATTTTTTATTTTCTATTCCTTCCCATGTCTCTTTCACATTTTTTCCTATTGGAGTTATTGCTCCAAGTCCTGTAATAACAACTCTTTTTTCCATTTTTTATTCCTTTCTATTGATTTTATTCATTTTTACATCAACATACCACCATCAACATTAATAACTTGCCCAGTAATATAAGAACTATCTTCAGAAGCTAAAAAATTAACAACATTAGCAACATCTTGTGCAACTCCCATTCTCTTTAATGGAATAGTTTTTGCTATCTCTTCTTTAATATCATCTTTTAAAACATCTGTCATTTGGGTTTCTATAAAACCTGGTGCTACTGCATTTACTAAAATACCTCTTGAACCTACTTCTTTTGCTAGACTTTTTGTAAATCCAATTATTCCTGCCTTTGAAGCTGAATAATTAGTTTGACCAGCATTTCCAGAAACTCCTACAACTGAAGATATATTTATAATTCTTCCTGAACGAGCTTTCATCATATAACTAATTACATTTTTTGTAACATTAAAAGTTCCTACTAAATTTATATCAATTACACTTTCAAAATCTTCTTTTTTCATTCTCATCAATAACGTATCTCTTGTTATTCCTGCATTATTTACTAATACATCTATTTTTCCATATTCTTCTATTATTTCTTTTACACATCTCTCACAATCTTCAAAACTAGATACATCGCCTTTAACTGCTAAACATTTAACATTGTTTTCTTCTATTTCTTTTTTTGTATTTTCTAGTTCTTCGTTTTCTGTTCTATAATTAATTGCAATATCATACCCTTCTTTTGCAAATGTTATTGCTATTTGTTTTCCTATCCCTCTTGTTGCTCCTGTAATAAAAGCTACTTTATTCATTCTTACTATCCTTCCTTTCTTGGTTGAAAAAGAATTATTTTTCAACCTTCTTCTCTCAAAAGTTTTATTGTATCTTCTAAACTATTAACATCATTTATATTTAATATTTTAATTTCCTTCTCAGTTGGAGTTCTTTTTACAAAACCTGATAATGTTTTTCCTGGACCTATTTCTATAAAAGTATCTATTCCATTATTTATCATATTTTCTAGTGTTTTTGAAAATCTAACTGGATTTATTATATGTTTTGCTAGAATATCTTTAATATCATCTGTATCTTTATAAAACTCTCCATCTAAATTTTTAATTACCTTTGTTTCAAATTTGTTGATTGTAATATTTTCAAGTTCTTTTCTTAATGCATTTGAACTATCAACCAATTTTTCTGTGTGAAATGGACCTGCTGTTTTTAGTACTCTTATCTTTTTTGCACCCATTTCTCTTGCAATCGTTTCTGCTTCTTCTATAGCTTGCTTTTCTCCTGAAATTGCAATTTGTCCTATACAATTATAGTTTGCAGGAACCACAAAACCTGATTTTACTTTTTCACAAACTTCTTCTACTTGTTCTTCTGTTAGTCCCATAATTGCTGCCATTTGCCAATCTCCACTAGGCAAAAGCTCTTGCATGTATTCTCCTCTTTTTTGAACAAGTTTTACTCCTTCTTCAAATGAAAGTACACCACTATTAATTAATGCTGTATATTCTCCCAAACTTAAACCTGCTGATATCTCTGATTTTACATTGTTTTCTTTTAATATCTCTAAAATTGCTAAGCTTTCTGTTAATATTGCAAGTTGTGTATATTTTGTTTCATTTAATTTTTCCTCTGGTCCTTCAAATGATATTTTAGCTATATCAATTCCTGTTGTTTCTGCTACTTTGTCATATATTTTTTTCACATTCTCATATTTTTCATATAAATCTTTTCCCATTCTTATACTTTGTGAACCTTGACCTGGAAATAAAAATCCTATTTTCATTTTTACTAACCTTCTTCCTTTAAAAGGTATTTTATATTAATTTTTTTTAATTGTCTTTAGACTGAAAGGTCAGTATAATTTTTTTGAATGAGCTTGTGTGGGGACCAACAACTTACAATATGTTTATAATTGAACTTTAGTGAAATTATATACATCTATTTTTGTAATTCTAATCATTATTTTATAAATATTCTACTCTTTTGTATATAAAAAATTTTTTAAGGTTATACTAAGTACAAAGTATTTATATGTAAAGGATTTTAAAAATGCCCAGTTTAAAAGATGAAATTAATGTAAAAAAAATATATGGAGAATCATGTATTTTATCAAAAGATAATTTTATAGAAGAATATAACTTTAACATAAATGGTCTTTCATCTAAAGATGCTGATGAACAACTAAACAAATATGGTAAGAATGAAATTAGTCAATCAAAACCTAAACGTTGGTATAACTATTTCTTTGAAAGTCTTTTCAGTCCCTTCAATAGTATCTTATTAGGAATAACTCTGGTACTTTTATATACAGATGTTATAATTCCTGAAACTCCTAGCTATGCAAATATCATTGTTATTTTAGTTTTAGTTTTAGCTAGTACTCTTTTAGAATTTTTTGAAGAATTTCGTTCAAACAGAGCTGCTGAAAAATTAAAAGAATTAGTTGCTACCACATCAAATGTAATCAGGGATAATAAAGAAATTAAAATTCCAATAAAAGACATTACAGTTGGTGATGTAGTGGCTTTATCTAGTGGAAGTATGATTCCAGCAGATTTAAGAATAATTGAAGCTAAAGACCTCTATGTAGGTCAATCTTCATTAACAGGAGAATCTGAAGCTGTAAAAAAATTAAGTAGTTCTGAGTTAAAACTAGAAGATATAAATTCAGTAACAGATTTAGATACTATATGTTTTATGGGAAGTAATGTTATTAGTGGTACAGCCAAAGGAATTGTTATCAAAGTTGCAGATAGTACTTACTTAGGAAAAATCGCTCATACACTTACAACTGGTAAACCTCAAACTTCATTTCAAAAAGGTGTACAAGGAATTAGTAAATTACTTATTAAATTTATGTTGATTATGATACCTCTTGTATTTGTTTTGACAGCTTGGAAGCATGAAACATTAACCGCATTTACATTCGCTGTTGCTATTGCTATTGGAATAACACCTCTTCTTTTACCTGTAATATTATCTTCAAGTTTATCAAAAGGCGCTGTAAGAATGTCTAAAAAGAAAACAATAGTAAAATCTTTAGATTCAATCCAAAGTTTTGGAGCTATGAATATTCTATGTACTGATAAAACAGGAACATTAACTGAAGATAAAATTGTTCTTGAAAAGTATCTTGATACAAATGGTGATGAGGATATAAGAGTTTTAAAACATGCATTTATAAATTCATATTTTCAAACAGGTCTTAAAGGAAATATTGATGAAGCAGTAATTGCTCGTGGCATTGAAAATCAAATTGATGTAATAACTTCTAAATATAAAAAAATTGATGAAATTCCCTTTGACTTTTCTCGTAGGCGTTTATCAGTAATAGTTTCTGATGACAGTGGAAAAAAGCAAATGATTACTAAAGGTGCTGTTGAAGAAATTTTAAGTATCTGTACATTTGTGGATTATAAAGGTCAAGTTTCTACTTTGACAAAGGAAATTAAAGATAATATAAAAAAAATTAGTAGTAATTTAAATAAAGATGGTCTAAGAGTTGTGGCTGTATGTCAAAAAAATAATTTAGATGATATTACTACATTTGATATTAATTCTGAAAAAAGTATGGTATTAATGGGATTTATTGGATTTCTTGACCCTCCTAAAGAAAGTGCTAAAATTGCTATTGAAAGATTAAATAACTCTGGAATTAGAGTTATTGTTTTAACTGGGGATAATGCTGAAGTTACTAGATGTATATGTAACAAAGTTAATTTAAAATCAGAAAAGATTGTTTTAGGCAGTTCTTTAGATAAACTTTCTGATCAAGCTGTTATAAGAATTTTAAAGAAAGTTAATATTTTTGCAAAATTATCTCCTATTCAAAAAGCTAGAATTATTAGACTACTAAAAGAAGATGGAAATATTGTAGGTTTTATGGGTGATGGCATAAATGATAGTCCTTCACTTATAAATTCAGATGTTGGAATCTCAGTAGATACTGCTGTTGACATAGCCAAAGAATCAGCTGATATTATTCTATTAGAAAAAGACTTAAACGTATTATTAGATGGTGTCACTGAACGGTAGACGTACATTTGCAAATATTATTAAATATATAAAATTAGCTGTAAGTTTTAATTTTGGAGAAGTTACTTCAGTTATAATTGCAAGTGTTCTACTTCCATTTTTACCAATAACACCAATACAACTACTTGTCCAAAGCTTATTATATGATTTCGGTCAATTAACACTTCCATTTGATAATGTTGATTTGGAATATTTAAAAGAACCTAAAAAATGGGATATTACTAGTTTAAAACACTTCATGCTATTCATGGGCCCATTAAGTTCATCCTTTGATATGCTAGTTTTCGCTTCAATTTGGTTTTTATTTGGAATTAGAGATGCTGCAACATTTCAAACAATTTGGTTTTCTTATGGTGTAGTTTCTAATTTAATTGGAATGCACATAATTAGAACTGCCAAAACACCTTTTATTGAAAGTAACGCTAATAAAGTAGTTTATGCTTCTTCTATTATCTTAAGTATTATTGCAATAATCGTTCCATATACTGGTTTAGGACATTTTATAGGTTTAGTTTCTAACCCAATCTCTTACTTGACTATTATTATTGGTATTCCTATTTTATATTGTTTTGTTGCTTTATTTGCAAAGAAAATTTATATTAAAAAATATAATGAATGGATTTAAAAAAATCGCCATGAAGGCGATTTTTTATATTATAAGAAGTTCCTAGAACTTTCTTATAATATAAATATGTTCCACAGAAAAATTGCCAAGCAATTTTTTGTGGACGAACAAAGACGCAAACTTTAAAATGTCTTAAATAGAGACAATGTTATTAATGTTTGCTTTTGTTCTTTATTAATTATTCTGCTGATTCCTCTGTTTCTGGAGCTTCATAAGCTTCTAATATAGCTTTTTGAATTTTCTCTCTTGTTTCAGCATTGATTGGATGAGCTATATCTCTGAATTCTCCGTTTGGAGTTTTTCTGCTAGGCATAGCTATGAATAATCCGTTTTGGCTTTCGATAACTTTGATGTCGTGTACTGCGAATTCGTTATCGAATGTTACAGAAGCAACAGCTTTCATTCTGTTCTCTGAATTTACTTTTCTTAAACGTACATCTGTGATTTGCATTTTGCGTGCACCGCCTTCCTTAAGTTTTTATTATTTTGTACATATTAGTTTATTCTTATGTACTTACTTTATTATTCTCCATAAAAAGTTTTTTTCCTTCTTTTTTTTACATTTTTATTATTTTATTTTTAATATTTAGTAAAATTACTTGAACTGCTTATATATAAACATATTTATTCACACTTATAAAGAAACAATCATATTATTAAGTATTAAATAGTATATGGTTACAATTCATAGTTAGTATCTATTTAATATATAATATTTAAACATTTTATAATAATTTTTGGTAGCTGTGAATTGTAACAAAATAGTAATAAAACTAATAATAAATTTGAAAAAACTATTGAATTTTAAGTAATATAATTATATAATCAGTCTGTTATAATATAGTTTAGAGGTGAATTTTAATGCCAAATATAGAAAATATAAAAAAATATAAAAATATACATATGATAGGTATTGGTGGAGTAAGCATGAGCGGAATTGCAGCAATACTTACAAATTGGGGATTTACAGTTACTGGTTCTGATTGGGCAAAATCAGAGTCAACAGAAAAATTAGATTCGTTAGGAATCAAAGTCACTATTGGACACAACATAGAAGATATTTCTAAATCTGATGTTGTTGTTTATTCTGCTGCCATAAAACAAGATGACCCTGAAATGTTAGAAGCTAAGAGATTAAATATTCCAACAATTGAAAGAGCCGATTTTTTAGGAGAACTTACTAGATGTTTTAAGGATACTATTTGTATTTCTGGAACTCATGGAAAAACAACAACTACTTCTATGGTTTCTTTATGTTTTTTAGAAGCTTTACAAGACCCTAGTATACAAGTTGGAGCTTTTCTTAATGTATTAGATGGAAATTATAAAGTTGGTAATAGTGAACATTTTATAATTGAGGCTTGTGAATATGTTGAAAGTTTCTTAAAGTTTAGTCCAAAAGCGGAAATTATATTAAATATTGATAATGATCATCTTGATTATTTTAAAACCTTTGATAATATAAAAAATGCTTTTGTTAAATATACTAAATTATTACCTGATGATGGTTTATTAATTATAAATGGTGATGATAAAAATTGTTTAGATTTATCAGCATTTACAAAAGCTCATATTCTAACTTATGGTGTAAATAATAAAAATACTAACTTTTATGCAAAAAATATTTCATTTGACGATGATGGTTTCCCTGAATTTGAAGTTTATAAAAATAACGAATTTTTTGCAAAAATAAAGTTGTCTGTACCTGGAAAACATAATGTTTTAAATTCACTTTCTTGTATAGCATTATGTGATTATTATGGAATTAATAAAAAAGATATTCAAAATGCATTAAAAAAATTTGCAGGCGCACATAGAAGATTTGAATTTAAAGGAAAATTGAATGGTGCTAGTATTTATGACGATTATGGACATCATCCTACTGAAATTATTGCAACTGCAAATTCAGTTAATGAAAAAAAACACAATGCATCTTGGGTAATTTTTCAGCCTCATACTTACAGTAGAACAAAAAATCTTTTAGATGATTTTGCAAATGCTTTATTGCATTTTGATAATATAATTGTTTTAGATATTTATGCAGCTAGAGAAACTAATACTTATAATATATCTTCTGAAGATTTAGTTAATAAAATTATTTCTTTAGGAAAAACTGCAGAATATATCCCTGATTTTGATGAATGTGTTTCTTTCTTAAAAAATAATGTTAAGGAAAATGATATTATTTTAACTTTAGGTGCTGGAACTGTTACACAAATTGGTCCTATGTTAATAAATAAATGAGAGAACAACAGTGGCATGATTATAATCTCTTGACCTTTTAAATTACTTATTCTGCCACGACAAAATTGCTCTACAATTTTTCTGTAGAACGCTTTTGTTGTATAGGAAAAATTCGATTTTTCCTATACAACAAAAAAGTCAATGTTATGCTTTTAACATTGACTTTTTTATGTACCTTTTTATTATTCTATCCTACCACTGTTTCAAATGAATTAATAAATTGTTTTATATTACCTTTGTATTTTTTAAATTCATTATGATTTCTATCTATTTTATCATTTGATTCGCTTTGTTTTTTATATACTAGCATTTTGCATTTGCCAATACATTATATATAAGAAAAATTAAAAAAGCAATACTTTATGATAAAAAAATCAAATTTCATCATAAAACATTACTTATTAGTTAATTGTTTTGGTTTCGACCTATTCAACTGTTCTCATTTGCTTTAGCATAATATCTCCAAAAACAGCATATCCTTCTTGTGGGTTATTTACAAGTACATGTGTTACAGCTCCAACAAATTTTCCATTCTGAATTATCGGAGAGCCACTCATACCTTGAATTATCCCTCCTGTTTTCTCTAGTAGTCTTTCATCTGTTACTTTTATTAACATACTTTTATTATCATAATTATTTT
This sequence comes from uncultured Clostridium sp., assembly GCA_948468685.1. Classification (GTDB taxonomy): domain Bacteria; phylum Bacillota; class Clostridia; order TANB77; family CAG-508; genus CAG-269. The sequence goes on from CAOKJC010000007.1 coordinate 10,063, forward strand.
CTTTGTAAATCTTTTCTATTTCTATTTCGTATTCCTCTGTTTTTCCATTTTCTAAACTACACATTATATTAGCTTTTCCTATTTGGATTTCATTTCTTAAAGCTAATTCTATTTCTTTAGAAGTATCAATATTTATATTATTCAAATTTTCTACTTTTCCATATATTCCAAATTTGGTATTTTTTATTATAATACCTATATTTTTTTGATTATCAACAGTTCCTTGAATTTTACCAGGTTTGCCACTTTCTCCCTTTATTACATTTAATATTTTTGTTGTTACAAATTCTCCTGTTGAAATATCAATTAGTTGTTCTGTATCTATATCTGTTATTCCATGACCAAGTGCTCCAAAATATCCTGTTGATGGTTCATAAAAAGTTACTGTTCCTACTCCTGCTGCACTATCTCTTACCCATAATCCTAATTTATATTCTTGTTTATCTGTCTTTATTGGTGTTATTGAACATTCTAGAGATTTATTCTCATGCATATATTGTATTTCAATCTTGTTTCCATTGCACGAATTTACTTCTTGTACTAATTCTTCTGTTGTTTCTATTTTTTTATTATTAATTGAGATTATTGTATCTCCTTCTTCTATTCCTGTATTTTCATATGGTTTGTATTTTTTATTATCTATTCCTTCAATCTCAGACATTCCAACTACTAATACTCCACTAGTATATAATTTTATTCCAGCTATATTTCCTACTGGTATTACTGTTGTTTTTGGTAATACGTCAATATTTATGTCTTTTAAGAATATATTTTCAAATAAATTTAATTTCAATGTCTTTTTTCCTATGGTATTGATACTATTTGTTTGAATATTTGATAAAGTTTCTACTACTTTTTCATTGTTTTCTGACGTTAAATATGCTCTCAGCCCTAATATATTTTTTATTCCAATTGTTTCTCCTTAAAAAATTACTATATTATCTGGAATTGTTTGAATTAAAATAACATAAATATATAATACTAATAATAAAAAAATTAATACTATTTTAAAAATATTTTTTTTCAATTGTTTTCTCCTCAATAAAAATATATATTTTTAGTATTAACTTTTTTATTATTTTTTATTCGCTTGTAATTATATTTCTAATCTTTGTCGATATAATCCATGTCTCTCTCTTGCAAGAGCTGTATAATAAACCTTTCTTAAATTAGCATCACAATAATTATTATCCATAATATAATTATTTAGTGACATATCTACTGGTTTTGCAATATTACTTTGAGTAACAATTGAACCATATGATAATGTTCCATTAATTGGTAATGCTGGATAATAAAACACTGTATTTCCATTATTTTCTATACTTCTTCTTTCTAAATTAGTATTATATATCCCTACAATATTATTTATATCTTGTCCTTTTAATCCATTTTCAGTTACTCTATGTACAGTATTATCATTTTTAGTTAAAATATATATTGAATCTGGCATTACTATATCTTCATTTTTGGTATTTGTTATTATTGAATATCCATTATATACTTTTCCTCCTATATTGATTCCTTGTAAAAAACTAATTATAGATATATTACTCATTATCTTATCCCAGTCCTCATCTTTTAATTTTGGCATTTGAAAATCTGTAGTTACTCCTGAATAATTATTAAAATTTGAAATTGCTATAGATAAATTTCTTACTATTGAATGTTTTATTACATCTATTCTATGTGTATTAAAATTAGATGTATCTGCTTCTATATTACTATCAAAATCAAAAATTTTACCTTTAATTGTATAATAAGGATCTTTTATATCATTTTTATTTAAATCTCCATATCTTTTTCCTGTTTCAATATCTATAATATCATCAGTACTTAAATCTCCTATATAACTTTTTATAAAACTTCTTAAAGCATATGCTTGTTTATAATATTCTACAGCATTATTATTGTTGTTTATATCATTATGCATATTATTTATATCAACATTTTGTATTATAGCTTGTTGATTTTCTACAGTAAACACTGTTGTATCATCTATATAATATTTTATCCCATTATTTTTTACATATTTTAAATTTTTCCATTGCATGTCTCCATTTGTGTCATAATATTGTACATATTCTGTTAATGATTGTATATTCTGTTGTATTGCTTTTCCATTTAACACTGTAAACGTTCTTTGTTCTTTTGAATTAGTTGTATCATCTATATAATATTTAGTTCCATTATTTTTTATATACTTTAATGTTTGTTGCTTAAATGTTCCATCTGTATCATAGTAACATATATTTTCTGTTAGTGGTTCTTCTAGTTCTATGTTTATTCCTTTATAAGTTATGGCTGTTCCATTTATGGTATCTGTATTTTTAAAATCTAATAAATATCCATATCTACTTATAGATTCACCTCTAATGGTTCCTTGTATTTGAATATAATTATCTAAAGAATATGTTATTACTATATCAAATATGCCATCTCTTTTATATCTACAACTATAATATACATATGGTTTCAAACCATACAACATTTCTCCATCTTCAAATGATGTATCATCTTTATGTGTATCTTTTGTTTCTGCGTCCCATGTATTTTCATATGGTGAGTATATATAATATCCATCATACATTGTATACACTAATGCAGGTACAAAGTTTTGTAATGTTTCTTTAGTATATCCTAATGTATTAAATGTACTTGATAATACATTAAAGAATGTATTTACTGATGCTTTTATATCTCTCATTTTAGAGTTTGTATAGTCTGATGTATCACTGTTTAAACTGTTTATTTGATATGCTTTTAATGCATCATATGTTGCATTGTTTAATCGTGTATCGTAATCTGATTGTATTCTTATTGTTTCTATCCTTGTTCCAATATATGATGATAATACTAATGATATTGGTAATATTAGTATTATAAACATTATTGCTAAACTTTGTATTTTCATAATCTTCTTTCCCTTCGCTCATCTGTTTTTTATTAATGTTTGCAAAATAGCTTGTAATGTATATTACAAGCTTCAATTATTTTTTTATTGTCCATTTGCTGATACAAGCCCTCCATGTGAAGCAGCTATTACATATGTTTCTTTTCCTACTACTGTATAAAAAAAGTTCTTTAATTGTTGTGACATAGTTTGATTTGTATTATTTACACTAACTGTAATTATGTCTCCTTCTTTTAAGTAATATGCTATATCATTATTAAAAAAGTTATCATTAAGAATTTGCGAAGTATAAACTGAATAATATACATTATTTCCTTGTGTTCCAGAAGTTTGTGTTATTTTTCTTGTTGGATTTTCATCTAATATTCTTGCTTCTATCTCTATATTATATGTATTTCCTGTTGAACCTAAATTTGCCAAAAATTGCTCATATCTTTTTTGTTCAATTTTCCCTGTTCTTCTTATGTCTTCTACAAATTCACTAGTTGCTATTTCTACTGTTAGTTGTGAAATATCATCTGTTCTCTCTGTCATAGACATTAATGGAAATATAAACATTAATATTACTGATAATCCTATTCCAATAATTGATGTAAGTATATCATCCATTATTTTTCCTCCTTATTGTACCATTCCTGCTTTAGATGCTACAACATTTGCTGTTTCATTTCCAACTATTTTATAAATTACTTCTTTTACTTTTTGTGAAAATGATGCACTTGAATTTCTTGTTGTAACTACAACAATATCTCCTGCATTTAATTTTATAACTCCATTGTTATTTTTTAATTCTTCTTCAATTTGTGATGTAAATTTTGAATAATATACATTTTCTCCTACTTTATCTTTTACTGTCTGAGATGTTTTCTTTCCTGGATTTTCATCTAAAACTTTTACTTCCATTTCTACATCAAATGAATAACCTGTTGCTGTTAGATTTGCTAAAAACTTATCATGTTTTTCTTGTGTTATTTTTCTTGTTGTTCTTATCTCATCAACATAGTCAGCAACTAATGCTTCAATTTGTGATTGTGATATATCATCAATTCTATCAGACATAGCCACTACTGGTATTACAAATACTAAAATGGCAGCAACCATTATTACTGTTATTGTTATTATTATATCATTCATATCTATCCCTCCTAAAATCCATTATTACTATAATTATAACATTTTTCTCTATATTTTTCAATAGTTACAATTAACCATTAATTTTAGAAATATTATATATTGTTACTGGTCAGCCTTAAAATTTATATAATAACTAAAATATTAATATATCAACATTTTTTTATTATCTAAGGCTGACTAGTACTATATATTAAACATCTCTATAACTTTTAATATTCTACTTTATATGTTACAATTCTTTTCTCTGTTTTCATTATATCTGGTACATTAGGAGCATCATTTTGATAATAAACACCTAAATATTCTGTAATTTTTTTTGCACTCGTTAATTGATCATATAATGATGTAGAACTTAATCTTACATTGTATTTCTTTTCAAAGTTTGATTGATTTGTGTTAAATCTACTATAATCTCTAAATAGAATAATACTTAAAAACTCTGCTTTTTGGTTATCATTCGCTAATACTACATTTTTATATTTTGTACCTTGCTTTGTCTCTAAATCTAAACAATATTTTTTTATACTATATTTTCCGTTTTCATCCTTCATTGAATATAATTCTTTTCCTATATCATTTTCATATTCAAATACTATTTTATAGTTTTCTAGATATGCCCTAAATATTGATGGAATTATTGTTTCTATACTAACCTTTCTTTCTGTTCCTGATGTTTCATAGTAGTATTCCCCATCTATATATGTTGTTTCCCTGTCTCTGTAATTTAATATCGTATCTGAAGTTTGCCTTACTTGCCCAAAATAAAAAATAATAATGGAAAGTGCTAATACAAACAACAATACAGCTCCTGCCATTTTTAGTGCTTCTGATGCATTCTCCATTATTATTCTCCTTTCATTATTAACATATTAGTTAATAAATTTAAACTATTATTTTATATCAATTACAGCTATTCTAGAACCTTTATATTGAAAATCTACATTATAAGTTTTTGTATTTACTAAAGTTCCATAAACTGGTTGTTTATTTTCTCCTGGTTCTAAACTTACAATTGCTGCAGTTCCTTTTGTATTTAATGTTCCATTATTAACATTTATTGAAACATATCTTTCGTCAGATGCTGCATCATTATTATTATTTGCTAATACTTCTTGAACAAGTGAACGTACCATACTTCCCTTGATATTTCCTTGATATTTTGTAAATTTAGCATTAAATGAATTCACCTCTGCTTCTGTCATTCCACTTCCATCTACAACACTTTGTGCTTGTGAGAATATCATTATTCCTAAAGATATTAATAATATTGATAATAATATAGCTCCTGCTATAATTAATGCTTTTGATGCATTTTCCATTTTTTCTTCCTCCTTTGTTTTTTTATAAAAAAATATATATTATACTAACTTCTTGTTAGTAATACTAAAAACTAATTTATTCTGTTATTTGTTCAAATAACATGTATTTTACTTTATGTGTAGTATCATGATACTTAATATCTACACATTTAAATTGTATATTTCTATAATTGCTAATAAAATTTTGTGTTCCCCCATTATATATAATTTCCATTGGGTATATTGTATCATTATCAGTAATCATTATTTCAATTTTAATTGAATTTTCATCATTATTTAGATATATTCCTTTATTATCTTTATCTACTGCATTTTGTTCATTTTTATTTATAGCTTTATTTATTACTGTAACTAATTCTGCACCATAGATTTCTTTATTTAAATATGTTTCAAATTCTAAATTTTCTTTTCGATATATATTATAATTGGTCTTATAATTTATATATAATCCGAAAATTATACATATTATAATAACTACAATTAATAAAAATATAGCTATTTTTTTCATAAACTCTTTCCTTTTTATTATAACATTTTTAATTAACATTTTTCAATAAAAAATCACAAAATTTTTATATTTTTTTAAATAATATTGTACTAACTCTTCCATTATCTCTATATTTTACTATTTTACAAGAATAAGTTGGAAGACTCAAATTATTAGAATTTATAAAATTCTTATCAGTTTCAATCAAATTAATCTTTTTAGTTTCTATATCATCTTGAATTTCATTTGAAATTGAATCTAAACAAATAATAACCTTATGTTCATCTAAGCTATCATTGTAATATAAATTATTTTCATTAGCATAACTTGCAACTGTTATTACATCATATATAGTAAGTCCTTCTCTTCCTTCATAAGCTGAAAATCTTGTATTAAACTTAATTAATTCTTGCTGTTCATTTTGTGAATTTATATCAGCTGCCGTTCTTCCAAAATCTGCAAATAAATATACTGCTAAAGATAAAATCAATATTCCAATTAATACTCCTGCTGCCATTATTAAGGCATTTGATGCATTTTCCATAATTCACCTCTTAATTTACAAATTCAAAATATAAAGTTTTAATTTGCCCATTTTCATAATCAGGATCTTTAGAAGTTCTAAATGTTGAACTTTTAAATTCTGAATATTGACTATATTCTTTTATTTCTTGTAATGATGGAATATTATTTTCACTATTTTTTCCTGTTATTTCCTTAATTAAATTTTTATAATCTTTGGACCCTTCCCTATATCCAGAATTTTTTATTCTATTGTAACTAGATGCTAACCTACTCATTCCTGGTAAAGTATATATACTTTCATACTTAGAATATGTTGCTATTGCATTTGCAAAATTATTATTCCCTACTCCAACAATTAATTTATCTGGAAATAGTGATGCACCATCAACAGCATACTTTGTTTTAAAAACTTTTAATTTATCTACTTCAATTGACATTTTTATATTATAATCAACATAGTTATTTTCTGCTTTATTAGCTCTTGTATTGTAATCTATAATTTTATTTATTAAAGTTATTATATCTACACCTTTTATATTTTTACTATCCGAATATCTAGCAAAATCCATATTAAAATTTGATATTTGTACATCTCTTTGAGAATCTGAATTATTTTTTTGATATGCCGATATTTGATTAAACATTAAAAGTAATGCCCCTATAATCATTAATGCAATTAATACTCCTCCTGCCATCATTAAAGCTCTTGATGCATTTTCCATATAGATATCCTCCCTTAAATTTTTAGGTTATAGTTCAGGTCAAATTCTAACAAGTAGAGTAGCCATACGTTTAGAAATACTTTTGATTTTATATAGCAAATTTGGGAACTGTTCAAATTTTCTTGAAAGCCTTCGATTTCATTTTAGAAAGTTGTAGAAGACATTGAATTCATTGAACTTGACATACTTGTTAATCCTATAAATACTAATGGTACTATCAAATATCCAACAAATAAGCAAACCATTGGAGCAAACCCTAAAACTTTACCTATCATCGCCTTTCTTGCAATTAACCTTTCATTTGATTCTCTTCTTTTATCTCTATAATAATCTCTTTCTGAATCTAATTCATCAAATGCATCTTTTATTGGAATCTTTTCAACAGCTGCTTGCATACTCTCTACTATTCTAATTAATTGTTGATATGAAATTTCATTTTTTAGCTCTTCAAGAGCTTCCCAAGGTCCTGCTTCATAGTTATTAACACACCTTGTTATCTGACTTTTAAATATGTTTGAGTATCTTTCAAGCCATTCCAAAATTATTTCAACATTAACTCTTTCTATCCTCATTAGCATAAGTATAATTGTTTGGAATTGCATTACTTCGTCTTCCATTTCTAATTGTCTCATCTTTGCTTGGAACATTAAGATCCAAACTGGTGCCATATATCCTATTATCATAAATACAAATGCTAATAAGAATTCAAACCATTGTAAACATTCACTATTTATAAGTTGAAGTTTTTCAAAAATTCTTTCAACAGCCTTTGTTATTTCTTCATCTTTTGCTTCTCTATAATATTTTGACCTTCTTACAGTTCTTTCTATTTCTTTTTGTGTTGTTCCTACTTTTCCTTTAAACATGTCTAAAAATTCATTATCTTGTTTTGTTATTTCCATAGATTTTGCTAAATCTTTTGCTGATTGATCTGTTATAAGATCATAATCAGTAGTTGGTTGAGTATATACATAATCTATTGCTATTTTGTGTAAATAGTTAAATATGAATATTGAACATATAAATGTGACTGCTGCTATACATATTCTATTAATATAAACCCATTCCATTTTTGATGGTGATGCAGAATCAATTAATAAATTTTTCATTTTTTTATATTCTTTTGTTCCATCTTTTGGTAAAAATAGGTCTATAATTTTTTTACCTAATTTATTTTTGTATACTTTATCTTGCCATGGATTTTCAATATTTTTTGTATTCATATTTACTGATCCATTATCTTTTAATTTTCTAACTAATATGTAAGATATAAATGTTATTATTAATATTAATATCTGTACTATCATTCCTGATTTTCCATAATACCAGTTTTTAACAAATGCGAAATTTGAAACTGCCCAGCTTTTCAATGGTTCCAACAATAATACTGGTGCTATTGATATAAATGATAAACTTCTAAATACATAATTTAGCTTGTCTCTTTTTAAAATTTCAATTTGCATTTCTTGTGTTATATTATCAATATTTTTTAAATATAATGATGCTCCATCAACTTTTCTATCACCAAATTCTTTTGTTAAATATGACAATCCTGCAAATTCCTTTAGGAAGTTATTTGGTGCAACATCATAATATTTTTCTAGTTCAGTTTCAGGGTCATCTGAAATTAATATTTCATATATTTTTTCTCCCTGCCTTGAAACTTCTTTTTCATCATCTTGTGATACTTGGTATATAGCCTCTTCTACCATATTAAATTCATGGTATGCATGTCTTATTTCTGAGAAAAAGTCAACTTGTTGTACTAATAAGTTGTCATCCTTTTTATCAACTGAACCCTCTATTAATATGTCTACCATAAATAATTCAAACATCAATAATATAAACATTAATAGAAAATTGTTTTTAGTTATCATTATTGTAAGTATTATTAATGGAAGCAATATAACAAGTGCTCTTGTAATTATTTTTGCTGAATCCTTTCTAGTTGCATATTCATCATCTATATTTAATATTTCTAAATGTCTTCTTAATTTTAATATATATCTTTTTAGAAATGGTATTCCTCTATATGTTAGATATAGTTTTTGATACATTACTTCCATAGAAAATCCTGAAGATTTAGTTCCTTGTTGAAGTTTTTGTATTTTTCTATATTCAGATTTTTGCATCTTTTTATTTAATATAAAATATGCTACACATATGATTGCCATTAAGCCTACAGAAACTCCCATTATTATATATATTATTTGGTTTGACACTTGTATTCACCTCCTAATTATTAGATGTTAGAGAAATAGATGTTGGTAGAACTTCCAACTTCTATATCTCTGTTTTAGGTTTTCTTCCTCTTTTTTTTGGTATTGTATTTTCTATTTCTGCTGATACAGAAACTGTTTCTCTTACCATAGATTTCTTCCAATGTCTTTCTACAAATTTATCGAATTTTTCTAAGTCGTTATCATCCATATTTTCTCTCATTCCTCTTAAGTTTTCGTCTGATATTGGATTTGAAATTATGTATTCTCCATCTACATATTCTAATACATTTCTATGTATATATAACTGTCTATCTGTAATTTTTTCAAAATAATGTGTTGCATTATCAAAAAATTTGTCAAATTTTCCTTCTAATGTTTTTTCGTTTCTATGGTCAAATGTATATTCATTTTTCTCTTCGATTGGTATACATTCTGTTATTCTTTCTACAAATCTTTTTCCTCTAAAGTCTTTTGCTAAATGTATATCAAAGTTTAATACTTGTACAACTTGTTCTTCTGCTGTTTTTTCATTTTTGAACACACCTGCTCTAAGCATTGAGTTTCTTAGTGCTGTTACTAAGTTTGGAAATGTTTTAGCATGGTGAGTAAATAATGTAAATTTAGATGCAACTTGTGCTGCTTGTATCATCCAAGATGCTACAGGGTCTGTTGCAACCTCACCAATTATATTAACAGAACCGTCAGTTTTCTTTTGAACGTCTAGACCTTCTTGTCCAGATATTGTGTCTGTTTCTCGGAATGTTAATATGTTTCTTGTTGGGTATATTTTTCTTAAGTGCAACTCGAATGCTGTTTCTTGAACCCTTATATTCATTGTTTCATATATATTTTCTATCATCCCCATAAGCATTGTTGTTTTACCACAACCTTGCTCACCTGTAATTGATATAATTCTTGCACCTTTTACTAAATATTTTAATAATTCTATTGTTTCTTCACTTCCTGGTTCATTTTTAAACCATTGTTCCAATGTTGAACGTTTTACGTCAAACTTTCTTACGAAAAATGCCCATGTTTCAGAGAAACTTGGTCTAACAACAACGACACGAGAACCATCTTTCATTTCATTAATTTTATAACCATTTGTATCAGATAATTGTCCTGGGTTATTGTATTTATATATGTTTTGACATACTCTTTTTAGCTCAGATTCTGTTCCAAAGCTTAAAAATGCTAAACGTATTGATTTACCTTGGAAGAATATCCATATACTATCACATGCTCTAGGAACTTTATGTTCTGAAACTTGTGCTAAATAATCTACGTCTGATGTTTGTGCAACTTGACTTAAGAAGCTTTCTGGAAGTCCAGATACACCACCAGAAATACCATCTATATTCATATCTCTTACTTCATCAATACTACTATATCCTTTATAGTGTTGATATATTCTTTGTACAATTACTGATAATTTATCACTAAAATCTAATTGTAGGTTTTCTTTTTCAAATATGTCCTCAATCTCTTTTGATGTTATTACATATGATGGTTTTGTATCTCCCTCTACATATTTTAATACTGCTAAATTATATTTTTTAATTATTTCAGTCAATGCTTCATATCCAAAATTTTTCTTATACATATATAAAAGTATATCAAATTTATCTTGTGGTGTTAATAATGATGGTACATCAAATGATATTGCATTTGATATATTCCCTTCATTTACTCCATATTCTTTTGAAAGCAAATCAAATATCAATTCTTTTACATACTTTTTATCATTAACATCTCCATATGTACAACCTTTTAAGGCTTTCTTTAACTCATATTTCTTATTTTTTCTTCTTTTCAATTCTTCTTCAGAAAGACCTATATCATACAAGTTGACTTTAGTTATTTCATCTAATCTTCTTTTTATGAATTCTTGCATCTTTTCCAATGTATATGTTTTATCGTCTATACTTATAGTTTCTTCTGTTGGTGCTTCACGTTTTTTCTTTACATAATAGTATATTGCTACACATGCGACTACTAAAACAATTAAGGTTAATAATATATTGGTTATAGTCATTTGATATTTTCCTCCCTTTCATTTACTATTCATAATAAAACTATTTATCTTTTCATTTGTAATTCTTGAAGTCTATATATAATATTTTCTGTCGCTCTTTTTATTTCTTGTATAAAAATTGCATTTCTATCTTCTGTGTCCGATAATTTCTTAAAATTTAATAATAAATCTGGTATCCCAGCTTCATCAGCTGCTTCAAAAAGAAGTGTATTATATGGTACTGTTAAAACTTGATTCTTTTCTTCTAAATATCTTGAAATATTTTTTGAATTATATTTTGAATACTTATCATATCTTCCAATTAATATAAGACTTTTTGGTGATTTTAATAATTCACTATTTTCTTTATATTTTTTTAACTTTTTTAAACAATTAAAATTTTGATTTGCATTTACTATTACCAAGTCTGATTTTTCTATTATTTCATCTTTTATCTCTTGTTTTAATACATTATCTAAATCTACAAATATTTCATCATAATACATACTTGCTACATTTATTAAATTGGCATAAGCACTTTGTACTTCATCAGTTAATCTTTCTTTACTTTCTATTCCTGGAATTATTTCAAGTCTGTCTTTAAATACAACTTTTGTATAATTTGTTATCAATTCTGGTGTCAGTTTATTACTTCTCGCCATTTTAGTAATTTCTTCTATTCCGCTTTCTGTATCTATTGTAGCTCTATTTTCACCAAAAATTCCTAACCTAATTTTTTTTGTTTGTTGTTCTTCAAAATAACATGATTTTATTCTATCTTCTTTATTAGTTGTTGATATTATCAGTATTCTTTTATTATTTTCTATTGCCATATTAGTTGCTATTGCAACTAGTGACATTGTTTTTCCTGTCTTTTCTTCTATGCTATTAACAAATGTAATTACTGACATATTATGCTCCTTTTTCTATTAATTTTATAGCTTTTCTTATATAAGAATCATTCTTATGTTCTAATATTTGTTGTGCTATATATCCTAAACTATCCCTATATTGCACACTTAGTTTTCTAAATTTTATTTTTTGAACTCTTTGATTTTCAGATATAACACTTAAATCTCCATTTTCTATAGGGAAGTATATTTTTTCTTCATTCCAATTTACTTTGTAACCTAAAGAAATATAATTCAAATAGTCATCTTCTTCTTTTAATACTTCTCTAGCATATAATATCTTTGTTAAATTAATAGGAACTTTTATATTATTTAATATTTCTATTCCTTTTCTTAATGAAAATATATCAAAAGATGTCACAAAATAATTCTTAAAAGATGTATATAAATTAAATTCCTCTATTTTATTTTCTGTATCTGCATCTACTAATAAAATATCATAAGGCAATTCTGTTGTTATTCCTATATATCTTTTTATCTCATTCATATTGTTAAAACCTACGGCAACATCTATATCTTCAAAAGAAGTTATATATGAAACCGTTGGATTTATTGCTGGCACAACATATCTTGCTTTCTGATTTACTGTTGAGTCTATTATTAATACTTTATTTTGCATTGTCGTTAATATTTTAGCTATATTCAATAACATATCTGTTTTATCGTATGCACCTATAAATCCTACTGTTTTCATACATAACTCTCCTTTTTATTTTAATAATCTTCACCTGATAAACCACTTAAATATTGTTGTCTGTTTTCTTTAGTTGTAGTTATACTTTGTTGAATTTTTTCTTTCATTGCTTCTTCTCCTTCAGTTCCATTACTATTTATTAGCGGATTAAGTGTTCCATCTCTTATTATTTCTCTACCTTCTTGATATCTTTCTGCTAATGTTCTCTTAGAATTTTCAACTATATTTGGATTATTTAGAATTGATTGCATTACTTCATATGTTGGTACATATGTTGGTGTAGCTGCGTTTTGTATTCCTGCTTCTACATATTCTACTATTTGTAATTTTGAACCTGCTATTCTAGCTGCTTCTACTATAGCATTATTCATTGTTATTATTTCAGCTTCTGTTAATTTTAGCCAAACTGTATCAGCTGAATCAACTCCATTAATTTGTGGTATTTCTACTTGTTTTTTTGAAATAACTATATAGTCTTGTCCTGATGGTAATGTTAGTCTTATATCAACATATTCTCCTGTCTCTAATTGAGTTGGTAAAACTATAATATTATATTCCATTTTTCTTAAATCATCTGTTGTTTTTTCATCTGATTTTGAAATCATATCTAAAGTTATAATGTTATTCTTATACATATCAACTTTAGAAATTATTGGTACTTCTGCTAGTTCTATATATTCTTTATTTCCATTTTTTTCAACATAATAACTTCCTGTTTCAACTTCTTGTTTTAGTTCTTCTTTACTACCATTTCTAACCAAAAATAACGTTGCTACATTGTTTCTAAATTCTGTTACTACATCATTTCCTTCTTTATCAGTTAATGCATAATTTGATAATATTGACATATCTCCTATTGCATTACTTGGTACTAAATCTCTATTCATAACTTGTTCCGTTAACATATCTGTTGTTATTATTTGTCCTGATATTACATCTTGACCTAACACCCATACTCTAACACTCTTTGCTAATTCATCAGCTTCTTTTTCTTTATAATTTTTTAGTTGAATTAGTAATAACGCTATTACTAATGTTGCTATCAATAATGTAACTAATACTCCTAATAAAAATGAATTTCTTGCTTTTTTTTGCATTGGATTTGTTGCCATCACCAATTCCTCCTTTTTTTACTTAAATACTCTATAATATATTTTACATCAATTTATTACTTAAATCAACAAATTACTTCTATTGTAACAAAAAGTTAATATTATTGTAACACTATTGTAACAAATATCTTTCTAATGCTTTTTTTACACCTTCATTCTCATTATCATCTGTCACATAATCTGCTATTTCTTTAATCTCTGGCATACTTTGTCCCATTGCTATTCCAAGTCCTGCATTTTCTATCATTTCTTTGTCATTAATATTATCCCCTATTGCTATTACATCTTCTTTTTCTATTCCTAATTTATTTATTAAAAATTTTATAGCATCCCATTTGTCAACATCTTTTAATGAAATTTCTGTATAATAATATTCTATATTTACATCCTCTGTTCCTTGTCTTATTGTTTTTCTTGTAGCATGATATACATCCATTGCCTTTACATTTGGTATTTCATTTATTTTCTTTATTATTGAATTAAATATTGTTTTGCTTTCATCACATATTGTTATTTTTAAGAATTTTTCATTTTCCGAATTTTCTACATATTCTTTTATGTTTTTTACTACTGTTATACTTGTTTTCAATTCTTCTTTTTTATTTAAATTTTCTTTATAATAATATAAAACATTATACTTTAATTTCTCAGTTATGATAGTTTCTTCAGTATATATATTATATACAATATTATTTTTTTCACATATTTTAGCTATCTCTAACACTTTCTTCTTATCTAGTATTTTTTCATATATAATTTTTTCTTTTTTTATATCATAAATTAATGCACCATTTCCTGCTATAAAATAATTTTTCGAACCAATTTCTTTTGCAATTGTTTTTATTGAATCTATTGGTCTTCCTGATGCAATAATTACATCAGTACCTTTTTCTATCGTTTTTCCTATTGCATTTTTTGTTCCTTCTGTTACAATTCCTCTTCTTGTTAACATTGTTCCATCTAAATCTACCATTACTAATTTATACATTTTTATTTTCCTCCTTGTCCCATTGGGGACGTTTCTTTTTGGGACATTTTGTCCCAGCTTTGCATAAGATATCTGTAACTCGCTTTGCTCGAACAGCTATCTTAATTGGGGACACATCTCGTTTTTCATTTTTTTAATTTCATTTTACTTATATCATAAAGATAATTTTTTTTCAAATTTTATAAAATTTGAAGTTTCGGTTTTTTTATATAATTTTTAGAATTGATTATAGAAGAAAGATATATATTTCAAAGCGAGTTCGACCTGATTAATTATTTTTTTATCTGTTTATAGTGTGTCTCTATATTTAAAAGTCATTTTATCTTAAACGTCTTGGAGAACGGAACTTATATATATATCTTTCTTCTAAATTAATAATATATTAAAAAAACCGAAACTTAAATTATAAAATTTCTAAAAATTTCCTGTTTATTTTTTTTAATTTTGCAAATGATAGTATTAGAAAAAGCAAATATGTTTTTTTCTAGAAATGTAATTTGCAGGAGGTGAAAACAAATGGCAAACAGTTCAAATAAAAAATTAGTTCCAGAAGCTATGACTGCTTTAGATAAATTCAAATATGAAGTAGCTAGTGAAGTTGGTGTTAATTTAAAAGACGGATACAACGGTGATATATCTGCTAGAGATGCTGGTAGAATAGGTGGTAACATGGTTAAAAAAATGATTCAACAAGTTGAAAATAACATGAAATAGTTTTACTATTAGTAATCATTTTTTGATAGACTGACAGATTTTATTTCTTTATGATTGAGGGTAGAAAGTTAAATTTTGTTTTTATTAATACTGTTTAGTTTTTACTAATTTCGGTATTAATATGCAAATAGTAGTTTTTAATTGCTATTTACATATAAAATAAAGGCAGGATTTGATTTCCTGCCTTTTCTTTTATACTAATACATTAGTAAAATTCGGATAATTTTCACTTAACCATTTTTTCATATTCTCATTTGTTACAATTCCAACTGTATTGGGCACATATAAAAACATATGTGTAAAATCATCTACATTACTTATATCAAAATCTATTACTAGATTTTCTAATTTTTGACAACTACTAAACATTTCTTGCATATTCGTAACTTTACTAGTATTAAAATTTGATAAGTTTAATGATACTAGATTAGTACATGTATTAAACATAAATTTCATATCTGTTACATTTTCTGTATTAAATTTAGATATATCTAAATTGCTTAAATTAGAACAAACATTAAACATATATTTCATATCTGTTACATTTTCTGTGTTAAAATTAGATAAATTCAAATTACTTATGTTTGAACATTCATTAAACATATATTCCATATTCATAACTTTATTAGTAGTCAAATTTGATAGTTCTATATCGCTTAGTGTTGTACATCTACTAAACATATATGACATGTCAGTTACATTTTCTGTATCAAATTTAGATATATCTAACTTATTCAAATTTATACAATTAGCAAACATATATGACATATTAGTTACTTTACTTGTATTAAATGTATCTGGAAAATTAATCTCTGTTAGTAATCTATTTTCATAAAACATTCCAAACATATCTGTTACATTTCTAGTATCTAATTTAGATAAATCTAAATTAGATACTAGTTGAAGGTTATTAAACATGCTTCGCATATTTATCACTTTAGTTGTATCAAAATTTTCTGGTAATATAATATTTTTCACTTTTCTACATCTATCAAACATATACGCCATATTTGTCACATTACTTGTATTAAAGTTTGATATATCTATAGTTGTCAAATTACTATTATTTATACCACACCAATGAAATAATCCCTTCATACTTTTTACATTATCTGTTATTATTTTATCTAGACCATTTATTTCTCCACAGTTTCTCAGTTCTGCAAAATAGAATGACATATCTATTGGTTCTATTTCTTCTACAATATTCACTCTTTTTATATCATTCAATTTATCTTTCCATGGAATATGTAACTCTCCTACTTCTTCATCTCCAATCCTTTCAAAAGTCCTTTTTTTATATTTCCATAATAATATTCTTCTACTTTTATTTCATCATTTTCTTTTGAATAGAAACTTAAAGTATCTCCTTTAAAACATACAAATATTCCATCTTCATCTTCTACTTCACTTATCGATTCATATACCATATTGTACAATTCATCAATATCTGTTGTTTCATATTCTTTTTGTATTTTTTCTATTTCATTTTGTTGCTTTTGCGTTCTATGACTTGTCCCTATATATATACCAACTAAAACAATTACAAAAAACAACATACTTATTAATACAAATAATGTTATTGCTCCTTTTTCTTCTTTAGCTTTTCTCATTATTTTCATTTCATCACCTTTTTTCTATAGTATAAACTTTCCTATTATTTTTTATAACACAACATATAATTTTTATCAATAGAAAAAATAAAAAAGCAGAAAAAAAGAGTAAATTTTCTTTCTTTATTATTTTACTGGTAAATACTGG
>CAOKJC010000008.1 GCA_948468685.1 uncultured Clostridium sp.
AAGTGATAAACAAAATGTAAAAATTGCAAATGATAAAATAAATCTATTTTTAGAATATATTTTTTTAACTAAAGATAAATTAAAAATAGAATATGATAATAGTCAAGATACATATATAGTTAAGTCTCATAATAAAGATATAAAGCCAAAAGATTTATCAACAGGAGAAAGAAATATTATTGCTTTATGCTATTTCTTCACAAAAATACTCGAAAATACAAATGAAAAAGACGAGTTTAGGGATTCCTGCTTAATTATATTAGATGATCCTATTTCAAGCTTTGATATGGAAAATAAAGTAGGATTATATACATTTTTTAGAATGATGTTTGACAAAGTTATGAAAAATAATAGTGAGAGTAAAATAATTAATTTTACGCATAGTTTAGAAACTATGCTGAATTTTGGAAAAGCATGTTCAGATATTAAATCAGATTATATATTATTTGAACTACAAAATAATCAATTTTATGATTTTAAATATAAATCTAGAAATGATTATCAAAAGATGCTAAATGAGATATATAATTATGCGCTGATTGATAATTATAATATTGAAAATGAATTAGATGACACAATTGGTAACACTATGAGAAAACTTTTGGAATCGTATTCAACATTTAACTATAATAAAGGCATAGAAGAATTAACAAGAAATGATAAAATATTGGATAAATTAGAAAAGGAAAATCAAAGACAATATTATAATAATTTTATGTATAGACTTATATTAAATAATGAAAGTCATACATATGATAATACAAGAACTATAAATTTCTATGATTATATTTCTAGAGAAGAAAAAGTAAAAACTGCAAAAAGTATACTATTATTATTGTATTTATTGGATAAAACTCATTTGCAATTATATTTTAATAATGATAGTTATTTGGAAATAATTAAAAGTTGGGAAGAAGAAATTATACCAGAAATGTATTAGAATAAGTAATAAAATTTTGGAGGTAAGATATGAATTTATACATAAGTGCAAGTAATAGAAAACACAATAGTTATAACTTATTAAATAAATTAAGAAAAGAAAATGATATTTTTCTTTCATTAGCTGATTTAGATATTAAATATTGTATAGGTTGTAATACTTGTCAAAAAAATGAAGGAAATCAATGTGTATTAAAAGATGATATGAAGAAAGTCTATGATGCAATTGGTAAATGTGATAACATCATAATAATGTCTCCAATTTATATGAATCAAATAACAGGTATTTTAAAAAATGTATTTGATCGATTTAATCCTTACTGTGCTAGTGAAAACTTGAAAGGAAAGAAAATATATTTAATTACTGTTGGTCAAATGAGTGAAGAAGAACAGCAAGAAATATGTAATTCAATTGATAATTGGTTTAAGAGTATATCAGAGTTTTTATATTTTGACTTTGAATATCTTTATAATTTCACAAGTGGAGATATATTAGAAATTGATAGTATAGAAAAGATGTATAAAGAAAGCCGATTAAATAGTATTATAGATAATATGAAAAGTAAAATAAATAATTAGATTGGAGGAAAAGAATGAACAAGGTTGCATTAGTTACTGGTAGCTCAAGAGGAATAGGTAAAGCAATAGTAGAAGATTTTGCTAAAAAAGGATATAATGTTGTTATAAATTACATAAAAGGATATAAAGAAGCCGAAAAATTGAAAAAAGAATTAGAAAAAGAGTATGCTATAAAAGCATTATGTATTAAGGCAGATATTTCAAATGATAATGAAGTCAAAGATATGATAAAAATTATTATTAATGAATTTGGAAAAATTGATGTTCTTGTCAATAATGCAGGTATTGCCATAGATAAAGAATTTGAAGATAGAACTATTGATGATTGGAAACAAACATTAAATGTAAATTTAATAGGACCATTTATTGTGAGCAAGTGTGTAGGAAATGAAATGCAAAAAAATAAAAGTGGAAAAATAATCAATATATCAAGTACAAATGGAATTAATTCATTTTTTCCAACAAGTGTAGATTATGATGCTTCAAAGGCAGGATTAATAAATCTAACTCATAATTTGGCAATTCAATTTGCACCTTACATAAATGTAAATTGTGTAGCACCAGGTTGGGTAAATACTGATATGAATAAAGATTTACCTAAAGAACTAGTTGAAGAGGAGATAAATAGAATTTATAAAAAACGATTCGCAGAGCCAAGTGAAATTGCAAAAGTAGTTACATTTTTAGCTAGTGATGATGCAGATTTTATAAATGATGAAATAATAAAAGTTGATGGAGGTTATTAGAATGGAAACACATATAAAACCTACTGTAAAATCAATTTTATCAGATAAAGTAGAAGTAAGGAATAATGGTTTAAATGGAAAGGGAATATTTGCAAAAGAATTTATAAAAAAAGGTGAAATTGTATTTATAAAAGGTGGACATATACTAACTAGAAAAGAAATATTTTCATCAGGTATAATAAATAGCTATTTTCCAATTAGTGATGAATATTTTCTAGGAGCTACAAATAAACAAGAGGAAAATGAAATAAAATTATATCAAAATCATTCTTGCAATCCTAATTGTGGATTAAGAGGAGAGATTACTTTTGTTGCAATGAAAGATATAAATAAAGATGAAGAATTAACTACTGACTATGCATTTATTGATAATGAAGATTATAAATTTGAATGTACTTGTGGCTCAACAAACTGCAGAAAAGTTATTACTGGATTTGATTGGAAAATAAAAGAATTGCAAGACAAGTATTATGATTATTTTGCACAATATTTAAAAGAAAAAATTGACAGAGAAAGAAAAATTTAAAAAGTATTGCCAAACTTAAAATTTTATGTTAAATTAAAAACATAGTTAATAGCAAAAAATACTGATTTGTGGGTACATTTCTTGCAAACTATTGCTATAACTACATTTGAAACGGAAATAAGTAACTTTTTTGCGTAAGTTTTTTCGAATACGTCCTACGCAAAGGAGCCATATTATCCTAAAATGAACATATTATATTTCATTGGAGGATTTGCTATTGATTATCGTTTGTTATAATCAAATAGTATAAGAGAAAGTCCTATATTATATATATTACATATATAATATAGGATGTTTTAATGAAAGTAAGAAATTGGAACTAGGTTTGATTTAGGGAAAACTTAATATTTTAGATATATAATTTATCTATTTTTGATTTTAAGTCTCCCAGAATTGAACCTAGTTCCTCAATTTTATGAATAAATATAAAATAAATATGATTTTTGAGTTATGCTCTTATAAACTCTTTTTTTTGTATGATTTTGTGTCAACTTTTCTTCAGCTTTTTTTCTAGCTCTTAAACTTTCTTTTGTATCTATAAATTCAGGAATAGTTTTGCCATCAAATAGTATTCCATTTTTCTTAAATTTCTCAATATAGTGTCTTAATCTTTCGCCAGTAGAAATCCATTAAAACGAAAGTAAATATAAAATGGTACAATATAAGATGCTTTGTTAATATTTTTATTGTATGGTATATGATACCTTTTTTCAGTTTCAGCAATAATACTACTTAATATTTTATGATTTTTTTCTAAAATGATAGATAGATTATTTCCATTTGCTGGTCAAGTAATTTCAACATTTTTAAGAAGTTTTGATTTTCTATATTTAATTTAATACAAACTTTTGATATACATAAGTTTGCAATATTTGTTTCCATACCAGTAAATTTAATTAGTTTTATAGCTTGATACAAGTAAGTTTCAAGAATATCAAAAAGTTTGATGAACACAAAATTTAAACCGTTTCTTTTGAAACGGTCTTTTTATGTAATTAGGCATAAAGCAAAGAAATTAAAGATTTAAATTTTTTAAAAGAATATGAAGATAATTATTACTATGTTGCAGATGAATTGAAAAATCATTTTTTTTACATATCTATTTTATGAATTTTTTAGTAGTTTCTTTAAATTTATCAATAACCTTAAATATAGTCAAAACACAACTTTACAAATATAATACTTGTAAACTACTGGGATGACTACATTTAAGAGTTGAAAATAGATATTTTTTGCCCTACTGATTTCGCAAACTGTCTAGTTAGGACACCAAAATTAATTATTTCTTGAAAATGTTAAATAAAAGAATAAAAATAAGAATGTACCTCATATACTTAAATAAAAAAGTATATGAGGTGTATTTATGTTTTATATAGAAAAAAATGACAAGCCTAATTTTATGGAAAGAAAATTAAAATTAATAAAATTAAAAAATAACACTATTAAATTGTCAAGCCTAGAAAAAACAAATGAAAAACAATTAGAAAAAATAGCAAGAAAATCAAAAGAAATAATTGAGAAAAATTCAAACAGTAAAAAGGTAGCATTAAGTAAAGAGATACAAAAAGAAGAAATATATGTAAATTATTTAAATACATATGGGATAGAAATAGCAGATGGAAAATGGTTAATAGAAATTCTATTATCAGATATAATGAAATATATAATAGATAAAAAACAACTAGAAAAAGATAAAGTTAGAGTATCAATACTAATAAATGACTTGACAGATATAGAATTTGAAAATATAAAAATATTATCAAAGGAATATAAAACAATAAACATAGTAACAAATCATATAGAAAAATTTAAAAAATTAGAAAAGTATTTAGAAGAAAATGAAGGAATAATAATAACAATAACAAATAATAAAAAAAGGAGTTTATATAAAACACAAATAATAATAAATATAGATTTTCCAGATGAGTTAATTAACAAATATTGTATTAAGGAAGACGCAATAATTGTAAATGTTAAATGTAAAACTAAAATAAATAACAAAAGATTTAATGGATTAAATATAAATGATTATGAAATAGATTTTAGAGAAGATAGAAAAAATGACAAAGCATTAGAAAATAAATATTATTTGAAAGATTTGTATGAGGCAGAGTTATACAAAAAACAAAGATTTTGTGATATAAGGGAAAAAATAAAGTCAGATAAGGTTATCATAAAAAAGTTATTTTTAAATAATGGAGAATTATAGTAATTTACACTTATTTTATTTCGATATCTCCTTTCTAAATTTTCTAATGAAAGTTATTATGAAAAAAATTTTGACAAAAGCTTTTATTTTTATAAAAAATATAATATAATGGATATGTTAAAAAAAGAATTGGCAAGGAGGTATAAAAAATGCCAAATAGTAGTAATAATAAACGTTCAAAAAAAGCAATACCAAGAAAGACAAATAATGCAGAAAAAATTGAAAAAAGGGATATAAAAAATAAAGAGAGTAAAAAAGGAAATAAAAAGAAAAAAACACATGCAAAATTGAAATTAATACTTAAAATACTATTGGTATTATTTTTATTGGCATGTGTAGCTGGAGCTGGAATAATTGCAGCGATGTTCTTTGGACTATTTGGAGAAGAATTTGATATTTCTAAAGAAGAATTAATAATTGGGACTTCAAATACAATAATACTTGATAAAGATGGAAATGAGATTGCAAATCTAAGTGATGATGAGAAAAGAAAAATAATATCATTAAGTGAGATGTCAGAATATTTGCCAAAAGCGTATGTTGCAATAGAAGATAAAAGATTTTATGAGCATAATGGTGTAGATATAAAAAGGACAGCAGGTGCAATATTGGGTGTTATTACTAGAAATTCTTCTTATGGAGGAAGTTCAATTACACAACAATTAGTTAAAAATGTAACAAATGATAAGGAAAGAAGTGGTATTGCAGGGATAACAAGAAAAGTAAAAGAATGGGCTAAAGCAATACAAGTAGAAAGAATGATATCTAAACACCAAATATTAGAACTATATTTAAATATAATATATGTAGGTGGAAGCAATTTACATGGAGTTGAGCTAGGTTCAATATATTATTTTAACAAAAGTGCTAAGGATTTAAGTTTAGCCGAATGTGCATTTTTAGCAGGAATTAATAGTGCTCCAAATGCGTATGACCCATTTGACAAAGATAAAGACCAAGATGAGTTAAGTAAAAAGAGAACATCAAAAGTATTAACAGTTTTAGCTGAAATGAAAGACCAAGGATTAATAGAAGATGAAAATGTATATAATCAAGCTGTTGAAGAAGCAAATGCAGGATTAAAATTTGAAAACGGAAATACAAATACAAATTCATCATATTCATATCATACAGATGAAGTAATAAGAACAGTGAAAAAGCAACTTATGGAAGAAAAAAATTGGTCATATGAAATGGCTGATACCTATGTTCGTGGAAGTGGTTTGACAATTTATTCAACACAGAATTCATCAATACAAGCAGCAGTTGAAGAAGAATTTACTAAGACAAAATATCAAATACCTGGAAGAGAAGAAAAAGCAGATAAAACTAAGAAAAATGATCATACACAGGCAGGTATGGTAATATTAGACCATACAACAGGTCAAGTAGTTGCAGTTGGAGGAGAACTTGGGGAAAAGAATACTGTAATCGGATGGAATAGAGGAACACAATTAATAAGACAAACAGGTTCATCTATGAAGCCAATAGCAGATATAGCACCAGGATTACAAGAAAAAGTAATAACAGCAGCAACAAGATATGATGATGTTAAAACAAATTTCGGTGGGAAATATGAACCAGGAGAATGGAATAGATTCTTAGGACCAATAAATATAAGAGAATGTATACGTACATCTCAAAATGTACCAATGGTAAAAGTAATGAGAGAATTAACACCAGATAAAGCTATTGAATATTTAAAGAAGATGGGAATAACAACATTAAATGATAACGATCGTTCATTGCCATTAGCAATAGGAGGACTAGACCAAGGTATTAGTCCATTAGAGATGGCAGGAGCATATGGAACAATTGCAAATGATGGTGTATATGTAACACCAATATTCTTTACAAAAGTAGTAGATTCAAATGGTGAAACAATATTAACGCCAAAACAAGAGAAAACAAAAGTATTTACAGAGCAAAATGCGTATTTAACAAGGTCTATAATTCAAGAGCCATTAAAAGCTGGAGGAACAGCAGGATATTGTGCAATACCTGGAATGGAAACTTGTGCAAAAACAGGTTCAACAGACGATTATGTTGATAGATGGTTATGCGGAATGACACCATATTATACAGCAGCATGCTGGTTTGGATTTGATAATGACCAAGAACCAGTGGCATATGCAAATGGAAAAGTATATAGTGTAGATGGAAATAATCCAGCAGGACAACTATGGTCTACTATAATGAAGAACATACATAAAGATTTAGCAAATAAGACATTTAATAAGCCAACATCAGGAATAGTTACTCTTACAGTATGTAAAGACACAGGATGTATATCAACAGCATCATGTACAAATACTTATTCTGAAATATTTACATCAGATAATATACCAGCAACTTGTGAAGGACATGGATCACAAAAAATATGTAAAGAAACAAAAAAACTAGCAAATAATTATTGCCCAGATGTTGAAGTTCAAAGTTATGGTGGAAATTTACCAAAAGAACAATTAGGGTTATGGAAAACTGTTGGAACAGGTTCTAAAGTTGGAAATGAACAAATAAAAGATGTATGTGATGTTCACAAAAAGCCAGAAGAAAAACCACCAGTTGAAAATAATACTGTAAATAATAATACAACAAATACAAATAGTACAAATACAACCAATAATAATACAACGAATAACAATAATATAGCAAATAATAATGCAACGAATAATAATACATCAAATTCATCAGGAGGAAATAATACATCAACAAATACATCAGCTGGAAATGACAATGTTGTAGAATAATGTCCAAAAGGGACGGTTCTAATTTAAGATAGCTGTTTGAGCAAAGCGAGTTACAGATATCTTATGCAGAGCTGGACACTTTTGTCCAATTGGGGACACATCTTATACCCAAATAGAACCGTTTCTTTATAAAGAGCGAAGCATATAAGATTTGACAGGAAAGATTTTTGAAAAAATCTTGAATGGCGATGAACGAAGCGAAGCAGAGTGAAAGGAGGAAAAATTGGATATATATTTTTATAATACTTTAACAAGACAAAAAGACAAATTTAAACCAATAGATTTAAATGAGGTACGAATATATTCATGTGGACCAACAGTATATAAAGATGCAAGTATTGGAAACATGAGAACCAATATATTGAATGATATTTTAAGAAGAATATTAAAATACAATGGATATAAAATAAAACATGCTATGAATATAACAGATGTTGGACACTTGGTATCTGATGGTGATGATGGTGAAGATAAAATGTTAAAATCAGCAAGAGAAGAACATAAATCACCATTAGAAATTGCAGAACATTATACACAATTATTTTTCAATGATTTAAAAGATTTGAATATTGAAATACCCGAAATAGTATGTAAAGCGACAGAACATATAAAAGAAATGTTAGAATATGTTGAAAAATTAGTAGAAAATGGATATGCATATGAAACATCAACAGCGATTTACTTTGATATATCTAAACTTGATAAATATCCTATTTTATCAAATTTAGATTTGGAAAATCAAAAAGCAGGAGCAAGAGTTGATGTCGATACAGAAAAAAGAAATCCAGCAGATTTTGCACTTTGGATAAAAGCACCAGAAAATCACTTGATGAAATGGGATAGCCAATGGGGACCAAGTTATCCAGGATGGCATATAGAATGTTCTGCTATGGGACAAAAATATTTAGGAGAACAATTTGATATACATACAGGAGGAATAGATTTAATCCCAACACACCATGAAAATGAAATAGCTCAAAGTAAAGGTAGATGTGGTAAAATACCAGCAAATTATTGGATACATGGAGAATATCTATTAATAAATGGTGGTAAAATGTCAAAATCTTTGAAAAATGTATTTTTAGTAAGAGATATAAAAGAAAGAGGATATGACCCATTAGTATATAAATTATTTAGTTATTCATGTCATTATAGAAATAAACTAAACTTTACATGGGAAGGAATAGATGCGGCATCTAAATCATTAGATAGATTGCGCAAAGCATACCAATTAAATTTAAGTGGAAATGATGAACTTCTTACAGAGGATATAGAAAAGTTAAATCAAATTGAAGATAATTTCCATAAGGCTATTAATGATGATTTAAATATGCCACTTGCTATGAGTTATGTTTGGGAAGCTGCAAGATTTGAAAAGAAAAATCCAGAGATTGCTAAATTACTTGAAAAATTTGATACAGTTTTAGGAATTAAAGTAGATAAATTAACTTCAAGTTCTGAAAATGAAGAAATACCACAAGAGATTTTAGAGTTAGTTGAACAAAGAAAGCTTGCGAGAGAAAATAAAGATTGGGCAAAATCTGACGAATTAAGAGATTTGATTTCAGAAAAAGGTTATAGTGTTAAAGATACTAAACAAGGTATGGAGATTTCAAAAATGTAGTTATAGTATAAAGCTATAAATTGCAATTAAATATGTAATAGGATAGTAAGAGGAAAAGAATATGAAAGAAAATGAAATAATATTTCCAAATTATGAACATAGTATTTTAAATATAATAAATACAATATTAAAATATTATAACGTAGATACAAAATATAAAGGATTACCAGAATTAGAAAAAAGATTAGCAAAAGGATATAAAAATGTAGTATTGATTATATTAGATGGTATGGGAGAACATGTATTAAAAGCAATTTCTCCTAACCAATTCTTTGAAAATAATAAAATAGATGTAGTTACATCAGTATGTCCATCAACAACAACAGCAGCATTAACTACATATTATTCAGGAAAACCGCCAATTGAAACTGGATGGGTAGCAATGTCTCAATATTTTAAAGAATATGGAAGAGCAATAGAAATGCTAAGAAATATAGATTCATATACAGGAGAAAAAATAAATACATCAAGAATGGATGTATATGATTTGGTAAAATATGTTCCAATATATGAACAAATAGAAAATGCTAATCTAGATGTTAAAGCATATGAAATAAATCCAGTTCATTGTGAAGCAAGGAGTAAAAGAAATATAAATGCTGATAATATTGAATTATTATGTGATTCGATAAAATCAATATGTAATAATAATGAAAAAAATTTTATTTTAGGTTATAACGTTGATCCAGATGGACTATTACATAAATATGGATGTAAATCAGAGGAAGTTAAACAATTTATTATACAAACAGAGAAAAGAATAGAAAAGATGTGTAATGAATTAAAAGACAGTGATACATTAGTTATTATATCAGCAGACCATGGACATAAGGATATAGGAAAAGTTTATAATATTTTAGAATTGAAAGAAATTCAAGATTGTATTATAATGCCTGCAAGTCTTGAGTCAAGAGCAGTGACGTTTTGGGTTAAAAATGATAAAAAAGAAAAATTTGAAAAATATTTTGAAGATAATATGAAGGATAAATTTATGTTATTTAGTAAAGAAGAGTTCTTAAATAGAAATTTATTAGGATATGGAAATAAGCATCCTAAAATTGATGACTTCATAGGAGATTATATTGCTATAGCAATAAGTGATGCTATTATAAAATTAGAAACTAATATATGTAAAGAAAAGGCAAATAAGAAATCTACTCATTGTGGTTTTACTCCAAATGAGATGGAAGTACCTTTAATAGTAGTTGATTGTAAATAAAAGAAATGCTATCATCTAGTTAGATGATAGCATTTCTTTTTAGGTTAATATACTTTAATAAAACAGGTAATTTTGTGTGTTTTCTTTTATTCTAGTAGGCAAATAAGCCCAATTTTTAATTAATGCATTCTGAATGTCATTACAAGTACTTTGAATTAAATTTATAAATGGATTTGTTCGCCAATTCCAAGAATCACCAGGAAGTTCATACTCTTCTGCAATAAGCTGACGCACATACTGACGAGGAATATACAAATCAGGATCATCATTAATCCACCATTCATTAGAGTGCATATCTTTAATAAGCAAATAAGAATGATTTCCATATGAACTTAAATCTTCATAGAAAATTTTTCTTAAAGGAAATTCAGATATTTGCCAAATATTTTGAATGTTCAGTTTACTTGGAGCTACATGAATGTGAGAATGAACAATTGAACTTTTTGCTTTTCCAATTCCTCCATTGCCTGTACCATTTTCCCATATAAGAAAATCTTTAACAGGATATGTCAGTTTCAATATTGTAATTACATCACTAAGAGCATCTAAGAATTCCTGATGTAAATCTGGAGAAAGCTCTGCCATAGACATAACATGTTCATTAGGAATAATCAAAAGATATCCTTTGATGAATTCTCCAATAGTAGGCATTACAAAAAAATTAGAGCTTTTGTATACAGTACGGTGGATGTTCCAAGCTTTATCAAAATGATTGTCATTAAGATAAATGCAATAAGGACAATCAGCGCTGGTTGGAGTACCATTTAATCCAAAACTATTTGATTTGTGGTCTCCAATATCACAGTTATATTTGTCTGCAATAGTCTGAAATTTTTTAGGCAGGTTACCAACCATGAGATTAATGACATTTTTATCTCTAGAAGTGGTATCTTCAGTAGTAGTACTAATTACATCAATTTCAATAGCATATTTTTTAAATTCATTTGGAACGTTAGAACAAGCAACACTTTTATTATTGCTAAATTCTTTTAAAAGCATTTGTGAAGTTACAATAGAATAAGCTGAAAATTCTGTTAAGCCTTTAAATTGTAAACTACCAAGAACTACATCGACATGTGAATCCATACCTTTTAAAACAAATAAATTCCGTGTTTTCTGCATAAAGTTACCTATCCCTTTCTGAAATTATGTTTATAAGTTATGTTCTATATTATATCATATTTTTAAGTAATTTCAATAGATGTTAAAAAATTTTAAAAGTATTGAACAAATATAATTAGTTTGATATAATTCTATTATAAGTGAAAAGAACCATAAAAATAGAAAAGGAGGAAAGATTATGGCAATATTATTACCAGGAGGAGCTGGATTTATAGGAAGTCATACAGCAGTAGAATTATTAAAAGAAGGAAGAGAAATAGTTATAATAGATAATTTTTCAAACAGTACACCAAAAGCACTAGAAGCAATAAAAGAGATAACAGGAAAAGATTTCAAATTTTATGAAATGGATTATTTAGATAGAGAAAAATTAGAAAAAGTATTTGAAGAAAATGAAATCGAAGCAGTAATGAACTTTGCAGGATATAAAGCAGTAGGAGAATCAGTACAAAAACCAATAGAATATTATACAAATAATATTTCAGGAGCTTTAGTTGTATTAGATACAATGAAAAAATATGGATGTAAAAAATTTATATTCAGTTCATCAGCAACAGTATATGGAGAACCAGAAAAAATGCCAATAACTGAAGAGACACCAACAGGTGGAACAACAAATCCATATGGTACAACAAAGCTATTTATAGAACAAATCTTAAAAGATGTATATAAATCTGATAATACATGGGATATATGTATATTAAGATATTTTAATCCAGTAGGGGCACACGAAAGTGGATTAATAGGAGAAGAACCACAAGGAATACCAAATAATTTAATGCCTTATGTAGCAAGAGTTGCAGCAGGAACTTTAAAAGAATTATCAGTATTTGGAAATGATTATAATACACCAGATGGAACAGGTGTAAGAGATTATATCCATGTTGTTGATTTAGCAAAAGGTCATATAAAAGCACTAGAAAAATTAGAGAAAGAGAATGAAGGATTATATATTTATAATTTAGGAACAGGACATGGTGCAAGTGTATTAGATATGGTAAAAGGATTTGAAAAAGCAACTGGTAAAAAAGTTGCATATAAAATAGTTCCAAGAAGACCAGGAGATATTGCTATGTGTTATGCTGACCCAACTAAAGCTAAAGAAGAATTAGGCTGGATAGCAGAAAAAAATATAGATGATATGTGTAGAGATAGTTGGAATTATATAGAACAAAAGAGGCATGACTAAATTTTTTAACATTTTATCTGTGTTTTATGCCTCGTTTTTGTTCGTCTGCCAAAATTGCAAAGCAATTTTGTGTAGAAAGAGTGATGTTATAGTAAGTTTGAAAAACTTAACTATAACAGAACAAAGTCAAACTAAATAGTTTGACTTTTTAGGCTTTATAAACTATAATATTATATATAATTGGAGGAATAATCCTATGGAAGAGAAGATAAAAGAAATATTGTTAAAAGAAATAGAATGTGAAGCAATAGTATTATTTGGAAGTTATGCAAGAGGGACACAGAATTCTGAAAGTGATATAGATATAGCAATAAAGTCAAATAGTCAAGTAGATAAAAAAAGATTGTATGAAGTAGCTAGAAAGCTTGAAGATGAGTTAAATAAAGACATTGATTTAATTAATTTAGATGAAGTTGGAGATACATTTAGATACGAAATATTAGTTAATGGAAAAACTTTATATTGTAAAGATGAACTAAAATTTGAATTTTACAAATTAGATATGTATAGAGAATTTTTGGAGCTAAATGAAAGTAGGCAGACAATTATAAATAATATCAAAAAAGGAGAAGATATATATGGAAAATGAAGCAGTTCTAATTAACAAATATGAGAGTATAGAAAGATGTATAAATAGAATAAACGAAGAATATGAAGGAAATCCAGAAAACTTAGAGAATTATAGAAAAATGGATGCAATAGTATTAAATTTACAAAGAGCTTGTGAAATCGCAACAGATGTTGCAATGTATATTGTAACAAATAGAAAATTAGGAATACCTCAAACAAAAAAAGAAGCTTTTGAGAAACTATATGAGAATAATTTGATTTCAGAAGATATGTGTTTGAAAATGAAGGGAATGATTGGATTTAGAAATATTGCTGTTAATGAATATAAAAATATAGATGAAGAAATATTAAAAGATGTAATTGAAAATCATTTGATAGATATAAAAGAATTTGTAAGACAAATGATTAATTTAAATAGATAAATTTGTAAAATAAAATGTAAATCACAAAAGTCGTACGAAAAATGTAAAAAATGATATTTAAGATAATAGAAAATATTATTGAATGGAGGAAGAATATGATAAATTTCAAAAAAATAATAGCAAACAAAATATCAAAAGTAACACAAATAAATGAAGAAGAATTAGAAACATATATAGAAACACCAAAAGACAAAACAAATGGAGACTATTCATTTCCATGTTTCAGATTAGCAAAAGAACTAAAAAAAGCACCACCAGTCATAGCAAACGAAATAAAAGAAAGTCTAGAGAAAGAACTGGAACAAGAAGATAATATAACTAAGATAGATGTAATAGGAGGATACTTAAACTTTTTTATAAGTAAAGAAGTGTTAGCAAAAGAAGTATTAACAGAAATATCAAATACACAAGAATATGGAAAATCAGAAATAGGAAAAGGAAAAAACATAATAGTAGAATATTCAGCACCCAATATTGCAAAACCATTCCATATAGGGCATTTAAGAACAACAT
Organism: uncultured Clostridium sp.; assembly: GCA_948468685.1. Taxonomy (GTDB): domain Bacteria; phylum Bacillota; class Clostridia; order TANB77; family CAG-508; genus CAG-269. Next base: position 14,409 of record CAOKJC010000008.1, read on the forward strand.
TAATAGGAAATGCGCTATATAGAACATATAAATATCTAGGATATAATACAACAGGAATAAATCATTTAGGAGACTATGGAACACAATTTGGAAAAATGATTGAAGGATACAAAATGTGGGGAAGTGAATATGACTTAAATGATGACCCAATTAACAAAATGATGGATATATATGTAAGAATAAATGCTTTATGCAAAGAAGATGAAGAAGTGCTTGAAAGATGTAGAGAAAACTTTAGACTATTAGAGGAAGAAGATAAGTATTGTACAGACTTATGGAATAAGTTTAAAGATTTAAGTATGGTAGAATTTAATAAAATTTATGATATATTAAATGTAAAATTCGATTCATATAATGGAGAAGCATTTTATTCAGATAAAACAGAAGAAGTAATAAAGGTACTTGAAGAAAAAGGAAAATTAACAGAATCAGAAGGGGCAAAAATAGTAGATTTAGAATATGCAGGAATAAACACACCATGTATAATACAAAAATCAAATGGTTCATCAATATATGCAACAAGAGATTTAGCAGCAATCATATATAGAGCAAAAACATATGACTTTGATAAATGCTTATATGTAGTAGCATATGAACAAAATTTACATTTTAAGCAAATATTTGAAGTAGCAAAATATTTAGTAGATGAAAAATATGCAAAGGGATTAGAACATATATCATTTGGTATGGTAAGTTTGCCTTCTGGAAAAATGTCAACAAGACTTGGAAATGTAGTTAAAATAGAAGAATTAATAGATGGAACAATTGAAAAAGCACAAGAAATAATTAACGAAAAAAATTCAGAATTAGAGAATAAAGAAGATGTTGCTAAAAAAGTAGGAATAGGAGCAATTATATTTAATACATTATCAACAGTCAATATAAAAGACCAAATATTTGACTGGAATACAGCGCTAAACTTTCAAGGAGAAACAGGACCATATATTCAATACACTTATGTTAGAACAAAGAGTGTATTAGAAAAAGCAGGTTTTGTACCAGAATTTGAAGATGTAAAAATACAGAATTTATTAGATGAATATTCTTTGGAAATATTAAAATTAATATATAATTTTGAAGACGTTTTAGTACAAGTAACAGAAAAGAATGAACCATCTATACTTGCAAAATATTTAATTGATTTAGCAAAAGCTTATAGTAGTTTTTATAATGAAAATAAAATTATTGTTGAAGATAAAAATATTCAAGATGCAAGAGTGTATTTAACATTCGCTGTACAAAAAGTCTTAAAACAAGGGGCAAATTTATTAGGAATAGAAATGCCAGAGAAAATGTAAAGGGGATTAGGGGCCAGGTCTTCAAATCCCCTCTAATTTTGTATTAACAAAAAAGAGTTATAATTAATATTTTTAGCAAAAACATATCTGGGGTCTACCATTTGGTCTTTGCTTTCAAATATTAATATATAACTCTTTTGAATATGAAAAATAGAAAAAGGGGATTTGAAGACCTGGCCCCTAATCCCCATAAGTTTATTTATCTTTCATAACTTCTTTGATAGCACCTAAACTTGATAAAGCACTAGTAGCATCAAAAGGAATAAATACTTTATTAGCTTCGCCATTAGCAACTTTTTCAAGAGCCTCTAAAGATTTTAATTGAACTAATCTATCATCAGGATTTGAATTCTTAATAGCACTATAAACCATTTCAATTTCTCTAGCTTTAGCATCAGCAACAGCTTTGATAGCTTGAGCCTCACCAGTAGCTCTAGTAATTTTTGCTTCTTTATCAGCTTCTGCTTTTAATATAGCAGCTTCTTTATCAGCCTCAGCTTCTAATATAGCAGCTTGTTTTTTACCTTCGGCAATCATTACTGCAGATTGTTTTTGAGCTTCAGATTCAAGAATTAAAGCTCTTTTATTTCTCTCAGCATTCATTTCTTTTTCCATTGCATCTCTGATATCAGCAGGTGGTGTAATATCTTTAATTTCAACTCTATCAATTTTACATCCCCATCTATCAGTAGCTTCATCTAAAACTATTCTTAATCTATCATTTATACTATCTCTAGAGCTAAATGTTTCATCTAAAGACATTTTACCAATGATATCACGAATTGTTGTAATTGCTAGGTATTCAATACCTTTCTTTAAACTTTGAATTTCATAAACTGCTTTTGCAGGATCTGTTATTTGATAGAAAACAACAGTATCAATTTTGATTGTAACATTATCTTTTGTAATAACTCCTTGAGGTGGAACATCCATTGTTTGTTGTTTTAAACTAACAACTGAACGTACATGGTCGAAAAATGGAATTATGATTGTAAGACCTGCATCTGCAACCTTATAAAATTTTCCTAATCTTTCAATTACATAAACCTCAGCTTGTTTTACGATTTTAATTGATTTAAATGCTATAACTAATATTATAACTAATAAAACTAATAAAAACCACATATAAATACCTCCTTAAATTAATAAAATATAAATACTTATTTATAAGTAATACTAATAACAAAATTATATTTGTAATATAGGAGAGTTCAAAACATCCTATATATACATTTAGAATAATTCTATTTTGGTATAGCTACTGCTAATTCTTTAACAACTACTTTAACACCTTTAATTTCTAAAATTTCAACTTCTGAACCTTCTGGAATAACTTTATCATCTTCAGTTTCAGCTGTCCAAACTTCACCATTGACTTTTATTTGACCAGTTGAGTTGATATTATTAATCTCTTTAATAACTAAAGCTTTTTTTCCAATTATAGAAAATGCATTTGTTTTAGTTGGTTTTACATCAACAAATTTTTTTACAAAAGGTTTAGTTATAAGTATTAAAAGTGCAGATGATATAACAAATACAGAAGTTTGAGCAATTAAGTTTGAAGTGAAGAAACTTACAATCATTGCAAATAGAGCTCCAACTCCAAGCCAAAATACTAAAAATCCAACTGTTATCATTTCAGCTACAAAAAATAACCCAGCTATGATTAACCAAATTTGCCACATAAAATTCATCTCCATTCTATTTTGAATTATAAAAACATCTATATTAATTATACTATATTTTAATGGAAAAATAAAGCATTTAGAACAATTTTTGTAAAAATGTAATTGTTACAAAATTTGTTCTTGTATAGGAAAAATCGAATTTTTCCTATACAACAAAATCATTCTACAGAAAAATTGCTCTGCAATTTTTCGCAGGCGAACAACGGTCGTGGCATGATAAGTAATTTAATAGTTCAAGAAATTATAATTATGCCACTGTTGTTTAGGTGATTAAAAACAAACCGCCAAGCTATATTTAGAATTTGAACTGAACTATAACCGTTTTTTACTGTAGAAAAAATGCTAAGAACACTTGAAAAATAATATATTTTATTATAAAATTAGAATGATTTTAAATTAAGGAAAGAGGAGAAAAATATGAACATAAGAGAAAATAAAGGAATAACACTAATATCATTAACAATAACAATAATACTATTATTAATAATATCAGGAATATCAATAACAGGAACATTATATGGAATAGGTGAATCTAAAGAAAATGCACAAATTTCAGAAATTAATATGATACAACATGCAATTTTAGAAAGATATACAAAAGCACAATTAACAAAGGAAGAGTTACCAGGAACAACAGTAAGTAAAACAGAAGTTGAAACAATAATAAGTGAAATAAATTCAAATTCATCAGGAAATATAATATTAAAAGGAACAGAATATAGAAGACTGAATAAAGATGATTTAGAAAGCTTAGGAATAACAGGAGCAGAAGATACATATATAGTTAATTATAAAACAGGAGAAGTAATTAATGAAACAGTAAAAGTAACAAAATCAAAAAAAGCATTATATGTATATTCCAAAACTGAAGAATAAGATAATGAAAAAAATAAGATACAGTTGATATATAACTATAAAAGTTAAATTTTTAAATAAAAAGAAAGAGAGTGTGAAAAATTGGAAAATAAAGAAATATTATCAAGCCTAAAAGAAATTATTTCAGAAGAGAGAATAAAACAAAATGAACCAATGAAAAATCACACATCATTTAAAATTGGTGGAGAAGCAGAGTTTTTTGTAAGAATAAATACGATAGAAGAATTGAGAAAAATAATAGAATTTTCAAATACATATCAGATTTCATTTACAATAGTTGGAAACGGAAGTAATTTGTTAGTAGTAGATGAAGGAATAAAAGGAATTATAGCAAAATTAGAATTAAAGGAAATAGAAATAAATCAATTAAAAGAAAATATTGAAATTAAAGTAGATTCAGGAGTTCAATTAGGATTTTTAGCACAAAAATTATTTAAAGAAGAAATTGCAGGATTTGAAGAACTATCTGGAATACCAGGGACAATAGGTGGAGCAGTAGTTATGAATGCTGGTGCACATGGAAAAGAAATTAAAGATGTGGTAACTGAAGTTACAGCAATGGATTATGAAGGAAAAATATATAAATTTACAAATGAAGAAGCTAAATTTACATATAGACATAGCAAGTTTTCAGAAGGAAAATATATAATCTTACAAGTAAAATTGTTATTAGAAAAAGGAAATAAAGGACAAATTAAAGAAAAAATGGCGGAATATGCTAAATATAGGAAAGAAAAACAACCAATAGAATATCCAAGTGCAGGAAGTACATTTAAAAGAGGTACAGACTTTATAACTGCAAAATTAATAGATGAGGCAGGATTAAAAGGATATTCAATAGGAGATGCACAGATATCAGAAAAGCATGCAGGATTCATAATAAATAAAGGAAATGCAACAGCAAAGGATGTTTTTGATTTAGTAAAATATGCGCAAGATAAGGTTTTTGAAAAATTTGGAAAAAAGATAGAATTGGAAATTAAAATTTTGTCCCATTAGGGACAGTTCTTTTTGAGACATTTATATCTTAACGGAGACACATCTAGAAGATAGATGTGTCCCGAGTGGGACAATAATGTCCCAAAAAGAAACGTCCCCAATGGGACATGGAGGTAAGTAAAAATGAATGGATTTATGCAATGGTTTGCAGGAAGTAGTAAATTAAAAAGATGGATGTTATTAATATTAATAGGAGTAGCGTTAATGTGCTATGGAACAGCAGAAATAATAGTACTAAAAGAATTATCATTTAATGAACTAGCAAAGATAATAATAACATTTGTAGTAGGAGTAGTGGCAATTGTATTAGGATTAGTATTTATAAATAAAAGAACGTTAGAGATATTAATAGAATCTACAGATGACAGAATGAATGACAAGAAAAATGTAAATATAAAATCTTTAATTTTCAATAAAAAAGTATATGACCAAGGACCAAACATTGTAGTAATTGGTGGAGGAACAGGTTTGAACACTGTTCTTTCAGGCTTGAAAAAATATACAGATAATTTAACAGCAATTGTCACAATATCTGATTATGGAGAAGCAATAAGTGAATCAAGAAAAGAATTACAAACAAAGCCGTTAAATGATGTAAAAGATAGTATAATAGCGCTTTCAAATAAAGATGAACAATTAGATAAACTATTTAATTACAAATTCACAGAAGGAAGACTAACAAATTTAACTTTTTCTGATATATATTTTAGAGCTATGAAAAATATTAATAATGATTTTGCAAAATCAATAATTAAAAGTAATGAAGTTTTAAATATAGTGGGAAAAGTAATTCCTGTTACATTAGATGATATGAATATAACAGCTGAACTTGATAATGGATATGTAGTAACAGAAAAAGCTAAAATTCCAGAAATGGTATATGAGAAAGTAACAAAAATTAATAGAATATATTTAAATCCTACAAATTGCAGACCAGCACCAGGAGTAATAGAAGCAATAAAAGAAGCTGATTGTATAATAATAGGACCAGGTAGTTTATATACAAATGTTATACCAAATCTTTTAGTAAATGGAGTAGCAAAAGCTATAAAAGAAAATACAGGCTTAAAAGTTTATATAAGTAATATAATGACTGAACCCGGACAAACAGATGAATATAGTGTAGCAGACCATTTGAATGCAATTATAGAACATTGTGGAAAAGGCGTTGTAGACTATTGTATTTATGATACAGGTGAAATAGTACCAGAGTTTATAAAAAGATATAATCTTGAAGGGCAAGATCTAGTAATACCAGATATTGATAAAGCAAAAGGAATAACATTTTTACAAAGAAATTTATCAATGATTTCTAATGAATGTATTAGACATGATCCAGAATTAGTTGCAGAGTCAATTATAGGTCTTATATGTGATGATTTAAAATATCAAGATAAACAAAACGACCCACAATATTTAATGCTAAATAACAAATTAAAAGAAGATAAAAGAATTAATAAAATAAAAAGACAAATGGAAAAAGATAAAGTAAAAGGCAGAAAAGATGATAAAAAAGATACACATAAAAGAAACAGCAAATTTAGTAGTAAATATAGTGATAGAATTGAGTCTATAAGACAAGCGGATGAAATGATAAAATTAAAAGAACAAAAAATGAAAAAAGAAGCTAGAAAAGGTAATAGAACAAAAGCAAGAAAAGAAGATGTAGATGTATTAGAATTTAGAAAAGAATATGAAAAAAGTATGAAACAACCAACAAAAGAAATAAAAACATCAGTAGAAGAAAATGGAAATTAAGAAAGGAAAAAATATATCTGAGGTCTACCATTAGGTTTTGAACAATAAAAATTAATAGAACAATATTTAGACAAAAATATAAAATTATAAAAATGAAATATGGAAGGATGCATTAAAAATGAAATTTACTAAAGAAGATTTGAATTTAGAAGAAGGACTAAAAAAAGAATGGTTAATAACAAATGGAATAGGAGGATTTGCAAGTTCTACTATTATTGGAGCAAATACTAGAAAATATCATGGTTTATTGATAGCTCCATTAACACCACCAGCTAGAAGATATTTAATTTTATCTAAAGTAGATGAAAGTATACAAATTGGAGAAAATAAATATGATTTATATACGAATGTTGGGGAAAATTATATTTCACAAGGATATAAATATCAAGTAACATTTGAAAAAGACTATTTTCCAACATATACATATAAAATAGAAGATGCTCAAATAACAAAAACAATATGTATGGAACAAGGAAAAGAAGTTGTAGGGGTATACTATAAAATAAAAAATTCAAATAAATCATCAAAATTAACAATAGCACCAATAGTAAATTTTAGAGATTTCCACACAATGAATACTAATCATAATTTTAATGTTAGACAAATAATAAATGGAACAAAAGTAAAATTAGTAATAGATGGAAAATCAGATTTTCCAGTATATTTGAATTTGTCAGAAGGAAAATATATAGAACATGAAAACGATACATTTCAAGATATGTTTTATATAGAAGAAGAAAAAAGAGGGTTCTATCCAAAAGAAAACCATAGTGTCACAGGAGTATATGAAGTAGAGATAGAACCAAACGAAGAAAAAGAAATTTCATTTGTATGTGGATTAGAAGAAAATATAGAAGAAATAAACATCAAAGATATGATGAAAAAAGAGACAGAAAGAATAAATGAAATAATTGATAAAACAGGATTATTATCAAATGAAAAAGAGAAAAGAGAAAATTTAGTAAAAGAATTAATAAAAGCAGCAGACCAATTTATAGTATATAGACCATCATTTAAATTACATACTGTTATAGCTGGATATCCATGGTTTTTAGATTGGGGAAGAGATACATTAATTGCATATGAAGGACTATTACTAAAAACTAAAAGATATGATATAGCAAAAGAAGTAATATTAACAATGATAAAAGACATAAAATACGGTTTAGTACCAAATGGATACTCAGGATTTGATAATAGACCATTATATAATAGTGTAGATGCATCATTACTTTTATTTGAACAAATACAAAAATATATAAATTATACAGGAGATTATAAATTCATAAAAGAAAACGTTTATGAAAAATTAGAAAAAATAATAGAAAATTATACAAAAGGAATAGATATAGATGATAATAATATCTATTTAGATGAGGACTATTTAATATCATCAGGAACAGAATATACACAAAATACATGGATGGATGCAAAATATGGAGATTTAGCAGCAACACCTAGAAATGGAAAAGCTGTTGAAATAAATAGTTTATGGTATAATAGTTTGATGATAATGGCAGACCTAACAGAAAAAATTGGAGACAAAGCAAATGCTAAAAAATATAAGGATTTAGCTAAAAAGTGTAAAAAATCATTTAATGAAAAATTTTATAATAAAAAAAGAAAGTGTTTATATGATGTGATTCGGAGATAGTAAAATAAGACCAAATCAGCTATATGCTTTAAGTTTAACATATCCTGTAATTGAACCAAATTCAGAAGAAGCATATAATATTTTAAATGTAATAGAAAAGAAATTATTAAATGATTATGGATTAAAAACATTAGCAAAAGGTGAACCAAACTATATAGAAATATATGAAGGAGATAGCTTTAAAAGAGATATGAGTTATCATCAAGGAATAACTTGGGTTTGGTTGTTAGGGGTGTATTATGATGCATTAAATAATATGATAAAGGCAGAGAAAAGAAAAACATATAAAGCAAAATTGGAAGAAAAGTTAAATGCATTTATAGATAATACTTTCAAAACATTTGAAAAAGAAATCAATCAAAGAGGGTGTATTGGAAGTATAGCAGAAATATATGATTCAAAGAAACCACATGAACCAAAGGGAACAATCGCTCAAGCATGGAGTGTAGCAGAGATTTTGAGAATAATGTCCCACTAGGGACGTTTCTTTTTGGGACATTTTGTCCCATTAGGGACACATCTTAATTAAGAATGGGGAAAATATGACAATAGAAAATTTAGAAAAAGAATTAAAAGAAAATAAATTGAATAGCTTATATCTTTTATATGGAGAGGAATTGTTTTTGTTAGAAAGTAATTTAAAAAAAATAAAAGCAATTTTTGGAGAGTGCATAAAAGGAATAAATTATGTATTAATAGATGAACAGAATATTCAAGAGATTATTTCTGATATAGAGACGCCAAGTTTTGGCTATGAGAAAAAATTGATTATTGCAAGAAATACAGGGTTGTTAAAAAAAGAAGTAAAGAAAAAAGTGGGAGATAATTCAAAAATAAAAGATAAACTGACACAATATATTAATGAAAATATGAAAATTTTGAATGAATCTATTGTATTAGTGTTTGTAGAAGAAGAGGCAGATGAAAAATCAGAATTATATAAAGTTATTGACAAAAATGGAGTGGTATGTAAATTTGATTTCCAAAAACCTTTACAAATAGAACAAAGAATAAAAGCCATTTGTAATAGTTATAAAGTTCAAATTGATTCACAAACTATAAGATTTTTTATTGAATGTTGTGGTACTAATATGCAAGATTTAATTAATGAGATTAGAAAGTTAATTGAATATGCTGGTGAAAATGGAACAATAAAGAAAGGAGATATTGATAAATTATCAATTAAAAAGTTGGAAAGTGTAATATTTGATTTGACTGATGACTTAGGTAAAAAAGATATAACAAATGCATTACAAGTTTTAAAAAATTTAATTTATGCAAAAGAGCCTTTGGCTAAAATTTTAATAACTTTGTATAACCATTTCAAGAAATTGTATATAACTAAAATAGCTTTAAATAACAATAAAGATTTGACTTCTAGTTTGAATTTAAAGCCAAATCAGTCTTTTTTAACTACTAAATATAAATTGCAGTCGAAGTATTTTAATGAAAATGATTTAAGATTGATTTTACAAGAGTTGTGCAATTTAGATTATAATTTTAAGAATGGAAAAATAGATTTGCAAGTTGGGTTAGAGACTATTTTGTGTAGATATTGTTCTTAAAAATTATTAATATATTAATATCTCAGTATTTTTTTAATATTGATTTTAAAATTAATGTAAAGATGAATAAAATATAAAAAATAAGATAAAACTAATTATAAATTTTAAAATAGGTGGTAAATATGTTCAAAAGTAGAAAATTTATAATTAGTTTTATTTTTTTGGTAGTAATAATTTTAATAACTGGAGGATACTCCATATATATAAAATATAATTCAGTAGAAACATTGTCAAAATATGGCTCAAGAGGAAATGAGGTTACACAAATACAAACTAAATTGAAAAGATGGGGATATTATACAGGAAATATAGATGGAATATATGGAACTCAAACTGTTAACGCTGTAAAATATTTTCAAAGAAAAAATGGATTGACTGTTGATGGAATAGCAGGACCAGCAACTTTGAAGGCAATGGGAATAATGCCATCATCTTCTTCATCAGGAAGTTCATCATCAAGTTATAATAGTAATTTAAATTTGTTAGCAAGGCTAATTTATGGAGAAGCAAGGGGAGAATCATATACTGGACAAGTTGCAGTTGGTGCTGTTGTTATGAATAGGGTAAAGAGTAGTTCTTTTCCAAACACAATATCAGGTGTTATATATCAATCAGGAGCATTTGATGCTGTAAGAGATGGACAAATAAATTTAAGTCCTAATTCGACTGCTACAAAAGCTGCACAAGATGCTTTGAATGGTTGGGATCCAAGTTATGGTGCAATTTATTATTTTAATCCAGCTACTGCAACTAATAAGTGGATATGGTCTAGACCTATGACTGTTACTATTGGTAAACATAGATTTTGCAAATAAAAACATGTTGATTTTCTAAGGAAAACAATCATAAAACGTAGGTTTTATATAATGTTGTAAGATTATATTACGAAAATATTACGTATTTTTTACAAATGTGTTATGTTAAAAAGTGCACAATAAAAAATACGCTTTTTGTTGTGTTTAAAATTAGCGAAATATATAATAAAAAAGAAGTAAAACAAAAGAAAGAAGGAAAAAGAATTGAGAAAAGGATATAGTTTACAAAACAATGGTATAACACTTGTAGCATTAGTAATAACAAAACTCGTGCCTACCGCCTAAAATAAAGGGTTGTAGGCGT
>CAOKJC010000009.1 GCA_948468685.1 uncultured Clostridium sp.
GTCGCATTTTGTCGAAATGTTTTTGTTGACAAAATGCGATTTAGGAAGTATAATCGAAATACATTTTCATATTTTTTATAAATTTAAATTCAAAAAAGCGGTTCTAATTAAGAACTTTGCTTAAATTAAATCGAAAAAAATCCAAAAATCAAAATTAAAATTAAAATTAAATAAGAGGAGGAATGCTATTGAAAAAAAGTAAAAAAATAGTATTAATAATTATTGCGCTTATTGTAGTAGGATTAGCCTTTATAGGAGGACGAGCCTATGCAAAATATATGTCAAGAGTTACAGGGCAAGGAACAGCAGACATTGCAAGTTGGAGTTTTAAAGTAAATGAGAGTGAAGAGAAATTACAGACAATTTCTTTAAAGTCAACAATAGATAACACAAAAATATTAAAAAACAAAATTGCACCAGGAACAAATGGAAAGTTTGAAATAAAATTAGATACAACAGAAGCAGAGGTTGGAGTTAATTATTTAATAAGATTTGAAAATGAAACTCAAAAACCTACAAATTTAAAATTCACATATAATGGTGTAATATATAACAACTTAACAGATTTAGGGATAGCTTTAAATGGAACAATAAATGCAAATGACGAAAATAAAGTAAGAACTATACAGATTGACTGGAACTGGGAATATCAAACAGGTAACTCAGCAAATGAAATTGCAACAAGTGATATGATAGATACTCAAGATGCAAAAAGAATAAGAAATTATACTTTTGATGTAATTGTATCAGGAACTCAAGTAAATCCACAAGCTTAGATTATTACATATTTAATAAAAAAGTATTGAAAAAAATTAATATTATATATAAAAAATATGAAAATGTTATAAATTATAATATAAAAAAGACAATTTATTAATAGTATGTAAAAATATAATAAATAAAATGGAGGAGATATGAACAAAAAAGAAAATATAAAATATGCTAATTTGCCAATAATTAGTAAATCAAAAATATATAAAGAAGAAAGTGATGAAAATAAGACATCTAGATTAGTAACAGGAATTCTAATTTTCATAATAGTTATTTTTATGCTATTTTGTGGATATAGTATGGCTAAGGTAATAGATGAAATTATTATAAGAGGACAAGCAGAAATCGCAGAGCCAATTTTAGTCATTGAAAATAATCCAAGTGTAGATATAACAGCAGTTAATAACTATGGTACATATACATTTAAAATAAAAAACTATAATGATACAAATAAAATAACAGAGACAGATTTAAAATATTATATTGAAATTTTGTCTAATATAGATGATTCGGTGAATATAGAACTTTATCAAGAAAAAAATAAAATAGAACTAAATAATAACAAAACAGATTATATACTAATTTCAAAAGAAGGAAAACAAGAAAGAGAATACAAATTAGTAATAAAATATGATAAAGACAAATCAAAAAATATAACTGATATATTAGAAAAAATTCAAGTTAAAGTTCATACTGAACAAGTAAAGGCTTAAGGTGATAACATGAAAAATAAAAAAATTTTTAAATATTTAATAATTTTAATTCTAATTATTTTTTTCTTATTAATATTTTTTCTAAAAAATATACCTAAAAATAAAACAATAGATGATTTCCTATTTTTAAAATTGATAGGAAATGGACTTTCAAATAAACTTGATTATCAAGAAAATTCAGATTTCAAAAATAATGATGAAACAAAACAATACAATTTAAAAGTAAGTTATAAAAATATAAATTTTAAATCTATAAATTTATCAGAAACAATAGATAAAGAAAAGAATGTTTATGAAAAAATTGCACCAGGAACAAGTGGAAATTTTAATATATTGTTAAATTCAAATGAAAATTTAAAATATAAAATTATATTTGATAGTATAAACGAAAAACCAAAAAATTTAAATTTTAAGGCAACAAGAAATGGAAAAGAGATAGCAAACGTAAATACTTTAGAGGAACTATCAGAGAAAATAGATGGTTATATAAGAAAAGGTGAAACAATAAATATTATAATAAATTGGTATTGGAATTTTGAAAATAATCAAGAAACAGATATGCAAGATACTAAAGATTCAAACAATATAAGGAAATATCAATTTAATATAAGTACAATAGGAGAAGAGATAATATAAAGTTTAAAAAAATTATAAGAAAAGAGGTGATAGTATGAAAAATAAATTACCAACTATTATATTTATAATTATAATTACGATTTTAATAAACACAGTTGTAAATGCAAAATATGTAATAGAAAACAAATTTGATGTAGCAAATCTTGATATAGATAGAACAAAACCAGTAATAGAATTAATAAAAATAGAAAATAATAATATAGGATATGAAAACTATGCAAATAAAACACATGAAATAAGCATAACTATAAAAATTAAAGATAAAAATTTAGATAAAGTATTTATAGACAAAGAACATACAAACATAAAAATAAATGACAAAAATATTCAAATTGAAGGAATAGAATTTACAAAATTACAAGATTCTAAAGAAGAACAATTATACAAAATAAAATTAAAAAATATTACAGAAAATGGTAAATTAAAAATAGAATTTATAGAAGGCACAGCAATTGACACTGGAAAGTTAGAAAACGATAATACAGAAATTGATACAAATATTACAATTGATAATATAGCACCAAGAGGAACACTTACAGAAAATAAGATATCAGATGGAAAAGTAAACGCTCTTATAAAACTTAGTGAAGAAATACGAAAGTTAGATGGTTGGGAAAATGAAAAAAATAAATTAGAAATACAAAAAGAATTTACCAACAATATCTCATATGATTTACCAATTGTGGATTATGCAGGAAATAAAACAATTATAAAGGTAAATATATTACAAGCAACATATATAAAATTGAATTATGCATCACATAATTCAGAGGTTGGATGGACATTTGGATATGGTAATTATGATATAGCAGGAAAAGACGCAATAATGAAAAATCCTATATATAAGACAGAAGCTCTTGCTTTTAACTTTAGTGGAAACGTTGATAAAGATTTTATAAAAGCAAATGCATATGTTCATAGCTATTGGGGAGAAGGAAGTACAGCAAAATCTTATGATGGTATAACATATAAATATGGATATAATCCTAGCAAAAATAGTTATAAATCTATGAATTCAGCAGATTTGGTAGAAATAGATGGAAAGAAATGTTTTCAATTTGGTGGAAATGGAATGAATGTCTATAATAATACTGATATAAATGGAAAAAATCCTATTCCATATGATGTAGCATATAAATATCCTTATGGAATTAGTGGGATAAAAATTATGTTGAAAGATTATACTTATTATTCGATAGTATATCAAATTTTAGTAGATAAAGTTGGATGGGTAAAATCTTGTGCGGATGGAGAAGAATGTATGTATAGAAAAGATAAACCAATGTCAGCATTTAGAGTAGCTTTAATACCTAAAAGTGAAAAACAGTATGTTATAGATACTTGGAATAAAGATATAGGAACATATAATTTATAAAAGAAAATAGTTACAATTCACAACTAAAAATATTATTATACAATATTAAATATAAATTGGTTGTGAACTGTAACAACTATATGATAATTTAATAGTTTTATGAAAAAAATTATAGACAAAAAATAGAATTTATGTTAGTATAATCATAGATATTATATTGGGGTATCGCCAAGCTGCTGAGGTTGTTCGAGCAAAGCGAGTTACAACATCAGTATGCGAAAACGATAGAACATTTTATATTGGGGTATCGCCAAGCGGTAAGGCATCGGATTCTGATTCCGACATTCCTGTGTTCGAATCACAGTACCCCAGCCAAACTTACATCAGCCAAACAATAAAAGTTGATATTTAGAAGATATACTAAACATAATATGATTATGTTTAGTCAGGAAATAACAAATAGCCCCAATTTTAAATATCATGAAATAAAAATGATAAGTAGGAGGCAAAATGAAAAAAGCAAAAGAAAAAGGAGTCACATTAGTAGCATTAGTAACTGCAATTGTACTATTAATGATATTAGCGTCAATAGGAACATATACAGGAATGACAGCAATAAAATCAGCAAAATTTTCACAATTTAAAAACGAATTAAAAGTATTACAAGCAAAAGTTGATGAGTTAAATCAAAACAATGAAACTGAAATAGGAAATAAAAATCTAACACAAGAACATAAAAATATAATAACTAAGAATATTTTAAATGCAGATGATAATTTTATAGAAGGATTTAGATATTGCGACAGTACATACATAAAAGAAAAATTTGAGCTAGAAAGTGTTAATAGAGATTATTTAATTAATGTAGAATATAGATATGTAATTAGTACAGAAGCAGTTGAAAATAATGGAAATGCTTACTATATGATATATCAAATGGAAGATGGGATATATAATGTACAGTATAATGACAGAAATCCTAAAACTGGTGATTTTGAAGTAAATGCCATAAAAGAAAGCAATAGATGGAAAATTGAGATTTCAAATATTAATTATTTAGGATATATAAATAATTGGAAAGTTCAATATAGAATATCAGATGATACAAATTGGAAAACAGCTAATGGATTAAGTTTTTATGTTACAGAAGAAGGAGGTTACTATGTTCAGTTAGTATATGATGATATAGTATTAGGACCAAAATCTGTTATTGCAATAAGTGAAGTAGAAGAAACTGAAATAAATGAAAATGAAATGTAAAAGATAGAATAAAAGAAGTATAGTAAAAAAATGTTGATATTAAACTATCAACATTTTTTGTGCTTTTAAATAAAATTTTCTATATAGGCTCTACATGTACAATAGTTTTATATACATTATCTAATTTATTAACAGTTTCCTCTATATCATTAGCCAGTTTATGACTTTCAAAAGTAGACATATTTCCATCTAAACAAATTGTTATAAAAATAATATATTGAGAGCCAACTGGAGAAGAAGAGATACTATCAATTTGTCTAACATCCTTATAAACATGAATAATATCTAAAATTAAGTCTTTAGTTTTCTCATCAATAGAAATATCCATTAAAACATTATAACTTTCTAAGAATATTGAAATACCAGTATAACCAATCCAAATTGAAATTCCAATACCAACAATACTATCAAACCAATAAATTCCAAAAAGAGAAAGAATAATAGAAATTAATGTAAAAGTAGTTACAATGCAATCATTTTTATGGTCTTTCATATTAGATTCTAATAAAATATTATTATATTTTTTAGAAGCCTTCTTAGTATATAAAAATAAAGCAAATTTAATAATAATTGTTATAAAACAAACAACAACTAAAAGCCATGAAAAATTCAAATCGCTACCTAAAATTAAAGTAGAAATTGAATCATAAAGTAATTTGCAAGACACAAAAACCATAGAAATGCCAATAAACATAGAAAAAATATATTCAGCTTTTCCATGACCAAAATTGTGGTCTTCATCATTAGGAACACTTGAAATTTTATTTCCAACAAAAGTCATTAAAGATGCAAAAATGTCACCAGCGCTATTAAAGCTATCAGCAATCATAGACTGGCTTTTAAAAACAAAACCAGTAATAGCCTTAATAACTAATAAAAAAATATTTCCAGCAATTCCATATATTCCAGCTTTTTTTGTTAAATTAAATCTTTCTTCATTCATAATATTACACCTATCTTATTTATATTTTAAAGTTTAAAAAATATTATAGCATAAAAAAATACAAAAGTTAATAACTAAAACAATTTTTTCTTGATTTAGTAAAATAAATATGATATCTTATGCAAAGGAGACTGAATAAAGTGAAGTTGCAAACCAAAAGAAGGAATTAGCCGTTCGAACGAAACGAGTTTGAAATTGAAGATATATTATAAAAAGAAGATATGTCTCAGCTCTGCATAAGTCATCTGTAACAAGCAAAGCTTTAACAGCTGACTTAAAATAGAAACGTCCCCAATGGGACAAAATGTCCCAAAAAGAAACGTCCCCAATGGGACATGTCGGACAAAAGGAGAAATAAATGGTAGCAGAAGTAATAATAAATAGTACAGCAAAAAAATTAAATAGAACATTTGACTACAACATACCAAAAGAACTAAAAGATTTAATAATTGTAGGTAGTAAAGTTTTGGTACCATTTGGAACATTCAAAACTTTAGAAGAAGCCCATGTTGTAAGAATAAAAGAAAGTTCAGAATTTAAAATAAAAGATATAGTGAAAGTAGAAACAGGATTAACAGATAAACAAATAAAACTTGCAAACTGGATAGCAAAAAGATATTTTTGCAATGTTTCAGAATGTATAAAACTAATGCAAACTCCTGGAACAAGAACTAAAAATGTAAATAATAGAATTCAAGATAAAAAAATAAAAGTTATATATTTAAAAAAAGATAAAGAAGAAATTGATTTTGATATAGAAAGTGGAAAGATAAAATCAGACAAACAAATAAGATTATTAAATTTTGTAAAAGATAATGAAGGATATACAATACCAGAAATAGAAGCAATTACAGATTGCTCTAGAGCAATAATAAATACACTTATTAAAAACGAATATCTAGAAATATTAGAAACAAAGATAGATAGAAATCCTTTAAATAGTAAAGAAATAGAAAATACTAAAAATTTAAAGTTAACAGATGAACAAGAAATTGCATTTAATAAAATTGAAGAAAAAATTGATAAAAAAGAATATGAACAATTCTTATTATATGGTGTTACAGGTTCAGGGAAAACAGAAGTATACTTGCAATTAATAGACAAAGTAATAAAACAAGATAAAACAGCTATTGTATTAGTTCCAGAAATTTCACTAACACCACAAATGCTAGATAGATTTATATCAAGATTTGGAAAAGAAGAAATAGCGGTTTTACATAGTAAATTATCAATAGGAGAAAGACATGATGAATGGGAAAGGATAAAAGAAGGTAAAGCAAAAATTGTAATAGGAGCAAGGTCAGCAATATTTGCACCAGTTAAAGATTTAGGAATAATAATAATTGATGAAGAACACGATAGTTCTTATAAATCAGAAGCAACACCAAAATATAATGCAAAAGAAATTGCTAAAAAAATTGCAAAAGAAGAAAAAGTACCATTAGTACTTGGAAGTGCAACACCAGATTTAACAACATTTTATAATTCAAATAATGGAAAAACTACATTATTGAAATTGACAAAAAGAGCAAATCAATCAAATTTACCAAAAGTAGAAATAGTAGACTTAAAACAAGAACTTGCAAAAGGAAATAGGTCAATGTTAAGTTTTGACTTATATCAAGCAATAGAACAAAATTTGAAAGATAAATTACAAACAATATTATTTTTAAATAGAAGAGGATATTCAACATTTATAATGTGTAGAAACTGTGGGTATACTGTTAAATGTAAGAATTGTAATATTAGTATGACATACCATAGTTATGAAAATACCTTAAAATGCCATTATTGTGGATATGAAGAAAAATTAGTAAAAAACTGCCCAGAATGTGGAAGTGACAAAATAAGATATTTTGGAACAGGAACACAAAAATTAGAACAAGAAATTCATAAAGAATTTCCTCAAGCAAAAACTATTAGAATGGATGTAGATACAGTAACAAAAAAGAACTCACATGAAGAGATTTTAAATAAATTCAAAAATGAAGATATAGATATATTAATTGGAACACAAATGGTAGTAAAAGGACATCATTTTCCAAAAGTAACATTAGTAGGAGTTATAGCAGCAGATAGCTCATTAAATATAGATGATTATAGAGCAACCGAAAGAACATTTCAAATATTAACACAAGTAGCAGGAAGAGCAGGAAGAGAAAACTTACCAGGAAGAGTAATAATACAAAGCTACAATCCAGAAAACTTCAGTATTCAAGAAGCACAAAAACAAAATTACGAGCAATTTTATCAAACAGAAATAGCTTTAAGAAAACAGTTGAAATATCCGCCATTTTGCGATATAATAATAATTGGATTTAATAGTTCAAATGAAGAAGAAATAAAAAAAGTTTCAAATATAGCTTATGAATATGTAAATGAAAATTTAAATAAAGAAGAATTTAAAATATTTAAACCAATGCCATCTCCAATAGATAAGATACAAAATAAATATAGATGGAGAATTATTATTAAGGGGAATATGGATGAGAGTGCAAATGAAGTTTTTAATGAATTATTAAAGAATTTATATGATAAAAATTATAAAAATACTAAAATTACAATAGATGTAAATCCTAATAGTATGGTGTAATGTCCCATTGGGGACGTTTCTGTTTGGGACATTTTGTCCCACTGGGGACACATCTTAAAATTAGAATAAAAGAAGTATAGTGGGAGGGAAATAGAAATGGCAATAAGAAATCTAAGATTAGAAGGAGACGAAATATTAAATAAAAAATCTAGAGATGTGGAAGTAATTGATGATAAGTTACAAATACTAATAGATGACATGATAGATACAATGCATAAATATAATGGGGTTGGATTAGCAGCAGTTCAAGTTGGAATTTTAAAAAGAGTAGTCGTTATTGATTTATATGATGATAAAGGACCAATTGTTTTAATTAATCCTGTTATTTTGAAAACAAAAGGAGAGCACGAAGTTGATGAAGGTTGCTTAAGTTTTCCTAATAAATTTGCAAAAGTAAAAAGACCAGAAGAAGTAGTCGTTGAATATACTGATAGAGAAGGTAAAAGAGTAAAGGCTAAAGCTAAAGATTTATTAGCGCAAGCTATTTGCCATGAATGTGACCACTTAGATGGTGAAGTTTTTATGGATAAGATTTTACCTGGAACTTTAGAATATGTAGAGCCTGAAAAATAATGTTCCAGCTATCTTAACTGGGGACGTTTCTGATTGGGACATTTTGTCACATTGGGGACACATCTTAAATAGAAATGGAGGAATGTCAAATGTTAAAAATATTATTTATGGGAACACCTGATTTTGCAAAAGAAAGCTTAGAAGCAGTATATAATAGTGGACACAAAATATTAGGAGTAGCTACAAATCCTGATAAACCAAAGGGAAGAGGAATGAAAATGGTAGCATCTCCAGTAAAAGAATTTGCAATTGAAAAAAATATAGATGTTTATCAACCAGAAAAAGTAAGAAGAAATCAAGAATTTATAGAAAAAATTAGAAATCTAAATCCAGATGTTATATGTGTTGTAGCATATGGAAAAATCCTTCCAAAAGAAATATTAGATATTCCAAGATTAGGATGTATAAATGTACATGGTTCATTACTTCCAGAATATAGAGGAGCAGCACCTATCCAATGGGCAGTATTAAATGGAGATAAAAAAACAGGTGTAACAACAATGTATATGGATGCTGGAATGGATACTGGTGACATGATTTTTAAAGAAGAAGTTGAAATCGGAGATGATGAAACAACAGGAGAATTATGGGATAGACTTTCTAGAATTGGTGGAAAATTGTTAGTTAAAACTTTAGAAAATATAGAAAATGGAACAGCTCCAAGAGAAAAACAAGGAGATAATTTTACTATGGCTCCAATGCTAGATAAAGAAATGGCTAAAATTGATTGGGATAATAAAACAGCACAAGAAATTAAGAATTTAGTTAGAGGACTAAATCCTATTATGGGAGCATGTACTTTCTTAAATGATAAAAAGATTAAGTTTTGGAAAGTAGATATTGCAACAGATATTGGATATGATGAAGAAAATATTCAAATTTTTAGAAATGGAACTGTTTTAATCTCAGACCAAAGAGATGGATTATTCATTAAAACAAAACAAGGAATTTTAAAGGTTCTTGAAATACAAGGAGAAAATGCAAAAAAAATGAATATAGGAGATTTCTTGAGAGGAAATCCAATAAAGGAATTTGAAGTATTTGAATAATGTGATAAAAAGTTATTATTGCAAAAAAGTAAAAAATGTTAAAATAAAAAAGATTTTTTTATATAATTAGGATTTACTTAATTATATAAAAGCAAGGAGGAATAGATGAAATTAGGAATAGTAGGACTACCAAATGTAGGAAAAAGTACTCTATTTAATAGTATAACAAAAGCAGGAGCAGAATGTGCAAACTATCCATTTTGTACAATAGAACCTAATGTTGGTATTGTAGCAGTACCAGATGAAAGATTAGATAGATTAACAGAAATGTACAAACCAGAAAAAACTACACATGCCGTAATTGAATTTGTAGATATTGCAGGACTGGTAAAAGGAGCAAGTAGAGGAGAAGGGCTAGGAAACAAATTCTTATCACATATAAGAGAAACAGATGCAATAGTAGAAGTTGTAAGATGTTTTGAAGATTCTAATGTAGTGCATGTTGATGGAAATATAAATCCAATAAGAGATATTGAAACAATTAATTTAGAATTAATATTTGCAGATATAGAAACTGCTAATAAAAGATTAGACAAAGCAAGAAAAAATTTAAAAGCAGATAAAAAATATCAAATAGAAATTGACTTATTAGAAAGAATAATAAAAACACTAGAAGAAGGAAAATCAGCAAGAACACTAGAATTTAATGAAGAAGAACAAGTTTTAGTAAAAGACATGTTTTTATTAACAACAAAGCCAATTTTATATATTGCAAATGTATCAGAAGAACAATTAGAAGATGCAGAAAATGATGCAAGTGTAAAACAAGTGAAAGAATATGCTTCAAATGAAAAAGCCGAAGTAATACCATTATGTGTAAAAATAGAAGAAGAACTTTCTGGATTAGAAGATGAAGACAAAAAGGAAATGTTAGAAGCTTTAGGTCTAGAAGAATCAGGATTAGACAAAGTAATAAAAAGAAGTTATGACTTATTAGGATTAATGTCATTTTTAACAGCAGGAGAACCAGAAGTAAGAGCATGGACAATAAAAAAAGGAACTAAAGCTCCACAAGCCGCTGGAAAAATTCATTCAGATATAGAAAGAGGATTTATAAAAGCAGAAGTTGTATCTTATGATGATTTGATAAAAGAAGGTTCAATGGTAGCAGCAAAGGAAAAAGGTTTAGTTCGTTCAGAAGGAAAAGAATATATAATGAAAGATGGAGATATTGTATTATTTAAATTTAATGTGTAAAATTCTTTTAAGGAATTTTTATAAAAAATAATAAATAAAATAGAATTAAAAACTGATATGTATAAAAAGTATATATCAGTTTTTTTTAGATATCAAATTTATGTATTGGCAGATAATATTGGAATTTGTGTAAATAAATTAACAACTATTTTCAATAATATTAATTACATTTTTTGGCACAAATGATATAGTAAAACTGAAAATGTGACAAAAAAATCTTTTAGAGAAGGAGGGAGTTCTATGGGATTTATCAGAGAGTTTGCAGTATATTAAGGATATTTGAAAGATTAAGAATATTCTAATATTGATGTAAATGAATTAAATAGAGGTTTATAGGTACAACCTAAGTAAAAACCTAAATAAATATACGGAAGTGAAAAGAAAAAATGAAAAAATTAAGAAATTTAACAATAATACTATTCGCAATTATATTAATGTTTGTAATACCGAATATATCAAACGCAGCAGTAGAGGTTACTAAAGAAAGATCTACAAATGATGGAAGTATAAGATATAATTTTAAAGGTTTAACATTAGATAAAACACATGAATATGAATTTGGTTTTACTAGAGCGATAGCGACAGAAGTTTCAAAATGGCATTTAATATCAGAAATTACAGAAACAACAGCAACTATTAACATTTCAGGAGCGAATAGAGAGTTTACAGATATAATTACTGCAGTTAATACAGGTTATATTACAATAAAAGATAAAACAACTGATACTATTATTTTAAAGCCATATGGTGTTGATTTAACAATTCCATATTTAAGTATAACTAATTATCAAGTAATAAATAATGGTAAAACATTTGGCACTGCCCCAGGAAGTGCTATACAAATAGCTTGTTGGAACGCTGATAATAGTAAACCTTAT
This sequence comes from uncultured Clostridium sp., assembly GCA_948468685.1. Taxonomy (GTDB): domain Bacteria; phylum Bacillota; class Clostridia; order TANB77; family CAG-508; genus CAG-269. Next base: position 11,929 of record CAOKJC010000009.1, read on the forward strand.
TATCAATATGAAAAAATAACAGACGAAGATGTTATAGAAAAATATAAAGAAATAAAAAAGAAAAATGGAAATTATAATACATTACAATCATTATTAAAAAACTCTGCACCAACTTCTGGTTGGAAAGAATGGAAATATTGGAATGGGCATGGTCTTACAACGACGGCAACTGGATATGGATACACAGAAAGTAATATAAATCTTTCAGATACAGGATTATATTATATGTGGATTTATTTAGCTGGTAATAATATTAAAAATTTATATGGATATATATTAGTTGATAATTTAGAGCCAGAAATTGCATTAGAGAGTATTTCATTACCAAAAACAGCGGAAGTCAAATTAGATGGTAAATTAAAACTTACACCAACATTTAATCCTATAAATACTACTAATAAAATAGTAACATGGACTTCAAGTGATGAAACAGTAGCAATAGTAGATAACGCAGGAAATATTACACCTAAAAAAATAGGAGCTACAATTATTACAATAACTTCACAAGATGGAAAAAAGAAAGCAACATGTACAATAACAGTAGTAGAAAAGAAGAATGAAAATAATACAAATAACAGTGGAAGCAATAATGAAAAAAACACAAATGATGGAAATAATAATGGCGAAACAAATCAAGGTACTTTAAACAACGTTGGTAATACATCAAAAGGAAAAGAAGATTCAACAACTGCAACAGGAACATTACCAAAAACAGGTGTTGGAGTAGGCTTAACAACATTAATAATTTTTATATTAGGAATAGGAATATTTACATTTTCTAAATATAAATGGTACAGAGATATAGAATAGCTAGAAGAAAAAATGGGAATAGTAATAATTTTAGTAATTATTAAGGAGATAAAACATTAGGTTTAGCATGTAAAAAGCAACAAACTAATCATAAGTATAAAGATAAAAAATTAAGTTTGAAGGATGAAAGAAAATTAAAATGAAACTAATAGAAGATGATAATATTTTAAATAATTTTAGTAAAAAAAATAGTAAAAAGGAAATTTCAATATCAATATTTACAACTGTTTTACTATTAATAATGAGTATTCTATTAATAGTATTATCGTTTAATGTATATGCTACTAATGAAAGTAACAATAATGAATATGAAAATGTAGTAGAAAATTTAGTAGAACAAGAAAGTGAAACAGAAGATATACTAATTGTTGAAAAAGATTCAAAACAAGAAAATAATGATATTATTGAAATAGAAGATATAGAAGAACAGCAAGAAGAAAAAGAAGAAACAACTCAAAAAATAAATACAAATGAAATTATATATACTGCTAAAAATGGAGAAAAATATAGTATTGTAGGAAAATTAGATATTCCTAATTTGAATATAAAATATGATATATTATCTACTAGTTCCACAGCATTATTAGAAATTTCATTAAATAGATATTGGGGAGCATACCCAAATCAAGTAGGAAATATGGTTGTAATTGGTCATAATTATAAAAATAGCAAATTTTTTGGTAATCTATTAAAAATTGAAAGAGGAGATATTGTAAAAATTACTGATAATAACGGAAAAACATTAGATTATTCAGTATATGATACATATATTATTGATCCAGATGATAATTCATGTACAAGTCAACTAACAAACGGAAATATTGAAATTACTTTAATAACTTGTTATTACGAAAATGGAAATGCTCATGCAACTAAAAGATTTGTTGTAAAAGCAAGAGCAAATTAATAATTGTTTTATTGTTAAAATTTGTAAATTGTAATATTGTAATATAAATGTAAAATAAAAATAACAAAAAAACTATTGACTTATAATCAAATAAAGGCTACAATATTAATTGTAGATAATAAGAAAAATAAAAAAATAGGTATAATTGTTCTTATATGTAGAATAATAAAATTAACAAAGGAGAGAATTTATATGAAAGAAAATAAGTTAGTAAACATAGTTTTAGTTATGATAGTTGTTTTTATGATTTTATTTATGGTAAAAGGAACAGTTTTAGCAGATGATAATAATAATACAAATTTTATAAACCTAACAGGAACTATAACAGGAGGAAATAATACAGTAAACAATACAATAACTAGACCAGCAAATAATACAGTAAACAATACAATAACTAGACCAGCAAATAATACAATATTAACAACAAATAATACACTAGGAAATAATTCATCATTACCAAAAACAGGTATAGAAAGCTCAATTTCAGGAGTTGTTTTAATAGTAGTATTAGGAATATCAGCAGTATATGCATATAATAAAATACAAGACTACAAAAATATATAATTTAATAAGTTAAATAAAGTAAAGGAATTTGGAAAAATTCCTTTATTTTTTATTCTAAATTGTATATAATAAGGAATGAAAAAGATTTTTACAAAACTTTTTAAGAAGAAAGAATTATCACTAACAGAGGAGAGTGACGAAGTGAAAAAAGAACAAGCTAAAAAGAGAATTGAAGAATTAAGAAAACAAACAGAATATTATGCACAAAAATATTATGATGAAGATAAACCAGAGATATCGGATTTTGAATATGATATGTTAATGCTAGAACTTAGAAATTTAGAAAAAGAATATCCTGAATTTATAAGCAAAAAATCATTAACACAAAAGGTAGGAGGACATGTAAAAGAAGGATTTGAAAAAGTAACACATGAAGTACCATTACAAAGTCTTCAAGATATATTCAGTTTAGAAGAAATAGATGAATTTGATAATAGAATAAGAAAATCAGCTGAAGAAAATGGAATAAAAGAAGTAAAATATGTAGTAGAAACAAAAATAGATGGACTATCAGCAGCACTAGAATATAAAAACGGAAAATTTGTAAGAGGAGCAACAAGAGGGAATGGACTAGTTGGAGAAGATGTAACACAAAATTTAAAAACAGTAAAAACAATACCAATGGAGATAAATGACAAAATAGATATAATAGTACGTGGAGAAGTCTTTATAGGAAAAGAAGACTTTGAAAAAATGAATCAAGAAAGAGAAGAAAATGAAGAAGAACTATTTGCAAATGCACGTAATGCTGCTGCAGGTTCACTAAGACAATTAGACAGTAAAATAACAGAAAAAAGACCATTAGATATTTATATATTCAATGTTCAAAAAATAGAAGGAAAAGAATTTAATTCACATTTTGAAGAATTAGAATATTTAGCTAACTTAGGATTTAATGTGAATCCAGTACGTATACCATGTACAAATTTAAAAGAAGTAAAAGAAGCAATAGAAAAAATTGGAGAAATGAGAGAAACGCTAACATTTGGAATAGATGGAGCAGTTATAAAAGTAGATAATCTAAAATTTAGAGAAATCTTAGGAACAACAGTAAAAACACCAAGATGGGCAATAGCATATAAATATCCACCAGAACAAAAAGAAACGAAATTAAAAGACATAGTATGCCAAGTAGGAAGAACAGGAGTAATAACACCAATGGCAATATTAGAACCAGTAAAAGTAGCTGGCTCAACAATATCAAAAACAACACTACACAATGAAGACTTCATAAAAGAAAAAGAACTAAAAATAGGAGACACAGTAGTAATACAAAAAGCAGGAGATGTAATTCCTGAAATAGTAAAAGTATTAAAAGAAAAAAGAACAGGAGAAGAAAAAGACTTTGAGATGCCAAAAATATGTCCTGTATGTGGAGCAGAAGCAATAAGAGAAGAAGGAGAAGCGGCAGTAAGATGTACAGGAATAGAATGTCCAGCAAAACTATTTAGAAACTTAGTGCACTTTGTATCAAGAGAAGCAATGAATATAGATGGACTAGGAGAAAATATAATTTGGCAGTTACTAGAAAAAGAACTTATACACAACATAGCAGACATATATACACTAAAATTTGAAGACATAGCATCACTAAAAAAGAATGGAACAAAATTTGCACAAAATTTAATAGATAGTATAAATGCAAGTAAACAAAACGACTTATATAGATTAATAACAGCACTAGGAATAAGACATGTAGGAGGAAAAGCATCAAAATTATTAGCAAGAAAATATAAAACGATAGACAATTTATCAAAAGCAAGTTTTGAAGAATTAAGCGAAATAAACGACATCGGAGAAGTAATGGCAAATAGTATACGAGAATTCTTTATGCAAGAGCAAACAATAGACTTAATAGAAAAATTAAAAACAGCAGGAGTTAATACTGTAAGTTTACAAGAAGAAAATACAGATAATAGATTTGAAGGAAAAACATTTGTATTAACAGGAAGCTTGCAAAAATATACAAGAAAAGAAGCAGAAGATATTATAGAAAAATTTGGAGGAAAAACATCAGGTTCAGTATCTAAAAAAACAGATTATGTGTTAGCAGGAGAAGAAGCAGGAAGCAAGTTAACAAAGGCTCAAAGTCTAGGGGTAACAATAATATCTGAAGAAGAATTTGAGAAAATGTCCCATTAGGGACGTTTCTGTTTGGGACATTTTGTCCAACTGGGGACACATCTTGAAAAGGGAATATAGAATAGAAAGGAGAATATGATATATTTGAGGTTTTAAATATATCATACAAGATAATATGGAAGAAAAATATACATTTGAAATGATGTGGGAAGATTTAAACAATGGGTATCAAATATATTATACCTATGTAAGAAATAGATACTTATTATTCAAAACAGCATCTAATTGCTATACACAAAAATTATTATCAGAGCACAAAGGGAATCCACAACCTAAAATGTCAATGCTTACTTTAAAAAGAGTTAAAGAAATGTTTCCAGATATGGAAGATATTGAGTATAGAATAATGACAGCAGAGGAATAAAATGATACAATACAAATTAAAATGATAAAAGGATAAAAATTGATATGATAGGAATTATATTAGCATTAATAGGTGCTTTTGGGATTGTTCTAATTGGGTAAAAAAAATATAATAGACTACTCTTAAAAAGTACATAAAATTAAGGAGAAAAGGAAATGATAGCGAATAAATTAAATTACGGAGATACAATAGGAATAGTAGGTGTGTCGAATAGCTTGAAATTACAAAATAGATATGAAGATTTTTATAGAGCAGAAAAACTCTTTCAAGAAAAAGGGTTTAAAATAAAAAGAGGAAAATATTTATTAGAAGACTATTATGGTTCAGCGGGAACTAGATATCAAAAAGTTGAAGATATGATGAATATGTTTCAAGACAAAGAAGTAAAAGCCATTATTTGTCTTGATGGAGGACAAACTTGTAATACATTTATTGAATTATTAGATTATAATATTATAAGACAAAATCCCAAAATAATTACAGGATATAGTGATATAACAGTATTGCTACAAACAATCTATAATAAAACAGGATTGGTAACATTCCATGGAGAATCCTTTGTAAATTTTGGTGAGGCTGATGGAGAAGAAAAGTATAAGGAATTTGAAAGCACATTTGTAAATAAAAAAATAGAAAAATTTATTATTGGCGATAAAAAAATAATAAAAAAAGGAAATGCAGAAGGAAAGATTATAGGGACTAATTTAGGATGTATGATGTACTTATTGGGAACAGAGTACTTGCCAAACATGGAAGATAAAATACTATTAATTGAAAGTTACAAAACGTCACCCAATGAGTGTCAAAGAAGATTTGCGCATTTAAAACAATATGGAATTTTTGATAAAATTAAAGGAATTGTAATAGGATATAATTATGATTTACAAAAAAATCAAGATACATATCCTCAAATGGAAGATATATTACTTGAATACACAAAAGAATATGATTTTCCAATTATAAAATGTAATGATTTTGGACATAAAATAGTAAATTCTGTAATTCCAATAGGAGTTAATATGAAAGTAGATTCTAATAACGAAAGAATAGAAATAACAGAAGAATTTTTGAAATGAAAATAGAAATAGAAAAGGAGAAAAAACATGGCAACAATAATAGATGGAAAAGAATTAGCAAAAAAAATAAGAACAAACTTAAAAATAGAATGTGAAGAATTAAAAAACAAGGGAATAAAATCAAAATTAGCCGTAATAATGGTAGGAGAAGATCCAGCATCAAAAGTATATGTTAAAAATAAAAGCAAAGCATGTAGCAATGTAGGAATAGAATATGAAGAATACTTATTAGACGACAAAATTACTCAAAAAGAATTAATAGAATTAATTCAAAAATTAAATGAAGACAAAACTATAAATGGAATACTGTTGCAAAGCCCAATATCATCAAACTTAGACATAAATGAAGCATTTAGAACAATATCATCTGAAAAAGATGTAGATGGATTTAATCCAGTAAACGTAGGAAAATTAGTATTAAACCAAGACACATTTGTATCATGTACACCATATGGAATTATGAAAATGTTTGAAGAATATAATATTGACTTATGCGGTAAAAATGTGGTAATATTAGGAAGAAGCAATATTGTAGGAAAACCATTAATACATTGTTGCTTAAATAGAAATGCAACTGTAACAACATGCCATTCAAAAACACAAAACATAGAAGAAATTACCAAAAATGCAGATATACTAATAGCAGCAATAGGAAAAGCAAATTTTGTAACAGCAGATATGGTAAAAGAAAATGCAGTAGTAATTGATGTTGGAATAAACAGACTAGAAGATGGAAAAATTACAGGAGACATAGATTATGAAAATGTAAAAGAAAAAGCAAGCTATATAACACCAGTTCCAGGGGGAGTAGGACCGATGACAATAGCTATGCTTATGAATAATGTTATAAAAGCAACAAAAAGACAAAATGGAATGATAGACTAAAATATAAAAAATAGTGGGACACCTTTTTAAGGTGTTCTTTTTTTTGAGACAGTTGGGACAGACCAAATTTGTCTCATATATTTGTCGAAAAGTGTCAAAGTATATTGAGAAAGATAAATTCGACAAAAAATCACAAAAAATATGAGACAAATTTGGCCTGTCCCAACTGTCTCAGATGGAGGAAAAATGGAATATTTAGAAAAAAAGAAATATTGGATATGGCTTAGTCTAATTTCAAAATTAGGAAGCAAAAGAAAACAAAAACTATTAGAACTATATAAAAGTCCAAAGGAAATATATAATCTAAAAAAAGAAGAATTGCTAAAAATAAATGGAATAGGAGAAGAAATAGCAACTAATATAATTAATTCAAAAAACGAGAAAATAATTAATTACCATATAAAATATATGGAAAAAAATAATATAGATATTATCCACATATATGAAAAAGATTATCCACAACTATTAAAAGAAATTTATGATCCACCAATAAGTTTATATATAAAGGGAAATAAAAGTATATTGAATAATAAGAATATAGGAATAGTAGGATGTAGAGAATGTAGCGAATATGGAAAAAAAGCAGCTAAATATTTTGCATATAACTTATCAAAGCAAAATATAAACATTATTAGTGGTTTAGCAAAAGGGGTGGATAGTTATGCACATTTAGGGAGTTTATCCACAATTAAAGATGGAGAACACAAAAATAAAATTAATGAAATTACAAATAAAGGTGGAAAATATAATACAAACTGTGGAAAAACAATTGCTGTTATAGGAAATGGATTGGATAGTATATATCCCAAAGAAAACACACTGATTGCTAATCAAATTATAAACTCTGGAGGAGCTATTATCTCTGAATATCCTTGTGGAACTAAGCCAGATAAAATGAATTTTCCAGCAAGAAATAGAATTATTAGTGGAATGAGTTCAGGGATAATTGTAGTTGAAGCTAAAGAAAAAAGTGGAACGTTAATTACTGTTGATCATGCTTTAGAACAGGGAAGAGATGTTTTTGTGGTTCCTGGAAATATTAATTCAATTAATTCTGCTGGAACTAATGAGTTAATTAAGCAAGGGGCAAAAATTGTTACTACATATGAAGATGTTTTATATAATTAATTTAAATATAAATAAAAATACCTAAACTTAAAAGAATTAATTATTGAAAAATTTTTTCTTTTATTATATTATATATGTATATAAATTTTAGAGGTGAGTTATGAAAAAAAGCAAACAAAAAGAATATATAAAAGAAAAAGGATATAAACTAAATATAAAATGGATATTAATAATATTTATACTAATTATGATAATGTCATTAATGTATGTTAAATATATACAAGAATTAACATACAAAAATATATATAAAAACATTTCAGAACTTAGTGAACAAACAGCAACACAATTAAAACTTTCAATAACAGAACAAAAGAAATTTGTTGAAATAATGGTGGAATCAATAGATAGTGGATTCTTTGAAACAATTGATGAAATATTTGATAGATTTAAAGTAGACTTAGAGGATTACAATTTTACAAGACTTGTAATATTAGATAAAAATGGTAATGGTACAACAAGTGATGGACATATAGTAGAAAACTATCCTAATATGCAAGAATTCTTTAATCAAGAAGAGGTATATTTATCAGAAAATAGACCAAGTACAGTTTCAGATAATCAAGTAAACATTTATTCAAAAAAATTTAGATTTAATAAAAAAGAATTAGTGTTATTTGCAACAATCAATACAGAAGATTATAGAGAAATTTTACTAAGACGTCTATTTAATGGAAAAGGAGGAACATATTTAATAAATAATGATGGAGATGTATTAATTGATTCATTTGATAATATAAAAGAAAACAATGTTAATATATATGAATATATGAAAAAAATGTATAACATAACAAATCAAAAAGACATAAATAAAATCAATAATATGGCACAAAATATAAAAAATTTAGAAGTAGGAACATTTGATGTGAAAATTAATAAAAATACATATTTTATACACTATGAAAAGGTAAATGTGAATAATTGGTATGTAGTAACAGTAGCACCAGATACTACAATTGCAAATGAAATTAATATATTTATAACAATATCACTTGGAGTATGCTTTTTTATTAATATTATTATAGTAGGTATATCAATTTATATTGATATTTCAAATCAAAAACAAAATCGTAAATTATATAGAACAGCTTATATAGACCCAATAACACTACTTGGAAATGAAGCATATTTTAGAGAAAATGGTTCCATATTCTTAGAAAAACAAGAAAAAGACAAATATATAATTACATTAGATATTAATAAATTTAAAGCATTAAATAATATTTATGGATATGAGACTTGTAATAATATATTAAAAGAACTTGGAAATAAATTAATAAAAATCTTACCACCAGATAATATTACATGTAGAATTTCTAATGATGTTTTTGCAGCTATATTTGTTTATGAAAAAAATATAAAAAGACTGTTAGATAACGTATATAAAAATGCTTCGAATTTAAAAGTAGGAGATATATCTATAGATGTAAATTTATCAATAGGAGCATACAAAATTAGTTCAGAAGATAAAGATATAAATAAGATATTAAACAAATCATATACTGCACGTTCTAAAAATAAAGGCTTATATAATGAAAACTATTACATATTTGATGAAGTACTAGAAAACAAAATAAATGAAGAGCAAAAAATCGAGTCATATATGGAGACAGCATTAAAAAATAAAGAATTCAAAATAGTATATCAACCAAAAGTGTTTACAGAAACTAGCAAAATAAGAGGAGCAGAGGCATTAGTAAGATGGGAAAGAGATGGAAAAATAATACAACCAGGTAAATTTATCCCATTATTTGAAAGAAACAAATTTATAATTAAATTAGATTTATATATTTTTGAACAAGTTTGTAAAGATATGCAAAGTTGGAAAGAAAAATATAATTTTGAACCTAATATTTCAATTAATGTTTCAAAAGAGCATTTTGTAAATGAGAATTTTATAGAAGAATATGTAAAAATTAGTGATAAATATAATATAAAAAGAAGTCAAATAGATTTAGAAATTACAGAAAGTGCAACTATTGATGAAAATATAGATACTTTGAAAATATTAAATAACATAAAAGATAAGGGATATACAATTTCAATAGATGATTTTGGTACAGGATATTCTTCACTTAGTATGTTACAGAATATGCCGATTGACCTAATAAAAATAGATAAAGTCTTTGTTGATAAAGCTGATTTAAATAGTGATAGAAATATTATTAATTTTATAATGCTACTTGCAAAACGTCTTGGTGTAAAGACAATTGTAGAGGGTGTTGAAACAGAAGAACAGGTAGAGTTTATAAGAAAATTGAAATGTGATATAATTCAGGGTTATTATTATTCTAAACCTTTGTCAAAGGCTGATTTTGAAGATTATTTTAATAAGAGAAGAGATTAAGTATTATAACTTTTAAATTTAAATATAACAAAAATTGTAAACTTAATTTACATATTTGTAAAAATATGGTATAATATTATGTAGATTAACTTTAGGAGGTAAAGCAAATGCTTACAAAATCGAGTGCACCAGACAGACTTTTAAGGGAACGGCCGCAGTTAAGAGAAAGGAGATTTGGACTACCTGACATAGGTTGCAGGCATGATGGAGAAAAATTCAATCCAGCAGTACAAAAAATTGCAGATGCAATTGACTATTATGGATATGGTGTAAGAGACGATAACATTGTAGAAATGCCAGACACTGATTTAGGAAGCGGAAATCCTGTAGAGTTCAGGCCGTTTCCACCAGCAAAAGAAGCAATGATTAAATCCTTGCAAAATGATTTGATGTATCGCTATCCATATACTGAAGGTGCTGATGCAATTCGGCAGAAACTTCTTGATTATGTGGAAAAAGAAGGTTTTGTAAATACTGAACCATATTCCTACAAAGATATTGATGAAAAAGGACTTTCAGTACACAATATTACATTTTCGGTTTCAACATCTGAATTATTTAATCAGATAATAAACATAATTTCCAATCCAGGAGATGTTGTTTTAGTAACTGCACCAAACTATGGATTATTTACTATAAGGGCAGAAAGAGCTGGAGCGGAGATAGAAGTACTTAATCTTGAAAAAGAGGATGGATTTCTTATAAATCCAAACAAGCTTGCAAATCGAATTGATGAAATAAATGAAAGTTTGCAAAAAGTGTACCATCGTAGGAAAGGATATGTACCAAGGGTTGTAGCATTTTTGAATGCTAATCCGAACAATCCGACAGGGAAAGTAATGGGAAAAAATCAATATTCGCTTTTGTGCGAAATAGCTGAAGTGTGCAAAAAAAGAGGAGTATTCATAATTGATGACTTAGTATACAGAGACATTACTTATGATAAGGAAAATATTGCACTTCCCATAGCTACAATTCCTGGAATGTTCAGGAACACAATATCATTGTTTGGATTATCTAAAAGCTATTCAATGGCAGCTTTAAGAGCTGGTTTTGTTGTAGCAGATGAAGTTATCATACGAGAGCTTGTAAACAGAATTTTTCAGGAAAAAGATTCTTCACCTGCCATAATAGGCACAGCGCTTGGAGGAGCGTTCAATGCTACTGAAGAAAGATATGAAGCTTATGAGAAATATTTTTCTGAATTAAGAGAAGTGTATCAGTACAAATTTAATTTACTCAAAGCTTTGGTGTCTGGAATTGATACTGTAGATTCTAAATTTAAACTTTATATCAAAGCAGTAGTAGAATGCATTTTGGGATATGTAGAAGCCCAAAAAGTATTAGCTGGTATGCCAATGGTAGATTTCCCTGAAAACTTGGAGCCAGAAGCAGGATTTTTTGCAATCCTTGATTTCACACAGCTTAAGGGAATGAAGTATAAAGGAAAGGCGATAAGGACAGAAAAAGATTTACTTGAATTTTTCTATGCCACATCAAGAACAAGGTTTTTGGTTGGACAATCAATTTCTTGGCCAAATGAGGAGGAGATTGTTGGGAGAGTGACTTTTTCGCTTGATGATGAAAAGTTAGTAAAAGCAATAGCAAATCTTGACAAGGCAATTCTACTCTTAGAGCCAAAGGATGATTATACAATTCGCAAGAATTTGTACGAAGACCAAGAACAGATGGCAAGAATAAAGGTTGATGGGTGGAAAAATGCATATGACACCATTATTTCTGCAAATTACTTAAAATCCTTAAATTATGAAGAGCAGACAAGACGGTATCAGGCCAGCTTTGATGAGTACAAGGATTTGGTATTTGTGGCAGTAAGGGATGATGAAGTACTCGGATATGCTTGTTTTAATCCTACACCTAATGTAGAGCAGTTCGACTCAGAACTTGTTAGTCTCTATATAAAGCCAACTGAAATTGGAAAAGGCATTGGAACATCACTGTTTTTAGAGACATGTAAGGCGTTAAAATCTCTTGACAAAAAGAATATGATTGTATGGTGTCTGAGCGATAATGAAAATGCAATTAAGTTTTATGAAAGACTTGGAGGCAAAGTCGTGAAGACAAAGGAAGCAAAGATTGGGGATAAGTATTACAAAGAATACGGTTTTTATTTCCAGTTGAAATAAGTATTAATATTTACCAAAATGGAGCTGTCAAATGATAGCTCCATTTAAACTTTTTTATATGTTATGCTACTTTTATTCCTGTATCTACAATTTCTTTTACAAAAGGATTTGAGACTTTTTCAAAATCTTCTGTTGTTATTGGGTGTGGCTCTATTCTAGTATCTATTTTCCAAGTCAATCCAATTAATTTTGCTCCATCTTCAATAATATCACTGAAATCACTTAAAATTATTGCTATATCTATATCGCTATCTTCGTTTTCTGTTCCTTTTGCATAAGAGCCAAACAATATAATGGCTTCAATTTTATAATGTTCACTTATTTTTTCAATGTATTTTTGTATTGATTCCATTATT
>CAOKJC010000010.1 GCA_948468685.1 uncultured Clostridium sp.
TTATTAAGATTACTTATATCTTTTGAACTCTGATTCATAATATAATCTGTTACTTTTATTTTTAAGTTTTCTCTTTCTTCTTTTGTATAATCTTTATCTTCAACATATATTCCTGCCTCATTAAATAATTGTTTTTCACTTTTTGAATATTTCATTATTACATCCTCTTTTCCATATTTTAATTCATCTAAATTATTCCCTTATTGCTACCATAAGTTCATTGTCTTGTACTGTTCTATTTGCATTTTGATATGTAAATTTTGCACCTGTGAAATAAACTTTATAATCTATACCTTCTAGTCTTGTTTTACATAGTGCTAAAAATTTGTCAACTTCCTCTTCTGATAAATTATGCTTAACTCTTAATTCATAGAAAGTAAAGATAATTTCATTTTCATTTTTTATCATCTTTTCATTTATAAGATTCTCTACAAATTGCGTTGTCATTGTTTCCACTCCATTCTGTATTGCATTATATCATTTATTTTTCATTTTGTCTTTAAAAAACAAAAAAATCGCAGAAGAAATACTTATTTTTTATAAGTAGCTCTTCTGCTTATTTTTATTAGTACATTGGCGTTCCATACCCTAAAATATCTAAACTGTTTATATCATAATCTCTTCTGCAACAACTATCGCTCGAATTTCCCTCTATTGTATAAACTCTTCCATTTTCTGTTTTTTCTACTATTCCTACATGATCTGCTTGTCCACTTCTTACTCCTGTGTCCTTATCTGCCCAGTCAAAGAAAATAATGTCGCCTGGTTTTGGAGAGAATCCTTTTTCTTTCCAAAGTCCACAAGTTCTAAACCAGTCAACACCCTCGCTCTGACATCCTGCAAATTTTGGAATTAGTCCTGCTTCAATGTAGCCACATTCATTGGCACACCATGAAACAAAACAAGCACACCATTCTACACGAGAATCAAAACCATACCAACTCCAATAAGGTTGTCCTCCAACATTTCCTATTTGTGAAGCTGCAACTAGCACAATGTCATTACTTCCAACAGATGAGCCATATATTACTGATGCCCACATATTAGCATATTTATTGTCTGTCAATTCTTGTAATTGTTTCCTTTGTTCTTGACTAAAATTGTATTTGTCTGCCATCTCATTTGCTGTTTTTCCTGTTATCGTAATATGCAACTTAACTTTTGTTACTGTTACTCTATCAGTAGATGTTAAACCTATTCTTATTTCTTCATGACTTTCCTCATCTTTTGTAAATGATATTTCATTCATTTCCCAAAAAATCTCTTTTAGAAGATTAACCTTTTCATCATTTAAGGTTATAACATCTGCTTCATTATTACCATTACTTAACTTAACTGTATATATTGCTAAAACATCTTTCCATTCGGCTCTATGAGAATTTATATCATACTCATCATAAGGATTATCTTTTTGTATTTGTGTTATCTTATTCATAAACTCTGTATTTAAGTCTGCTATTACTTGATTCATTGTTACTACTTGTTGTTGCCCATTTACAGTTATTGTACTACCTGTATCTTCGCTTGAAAAGAAAATACCAAAAATTGAACTAACTAGCATTGCTATTAAGCAAACTACAATTATAATTAAAACAACGATCCATCCACCTGCTACTAAAAACGCAATTAGTGCTTTTGTTGCAACTATAATAGCTTTTATTGCTGCTATTGTTGCTTTTATTCCTACTTTTATCGCCTTTACTGTGGCTTTTGCTGTTGCCTTTGCCATTTGTATTGCTCTTTTAGTTGCTTTTGCTGTTGTTTTAGCTGCTTTTTTTGTTGTTTTTATTGTTCTATCTGCCGTTTTTATAGCTTTTTTAGTAGTCTTTGTTACTGTTTTCATTTTCTTTGCAACTTTTTTTACTTGGCTTTTCTTTTTTATCGTTTTTATTTTTTGATTTACATTTTGTATATTTTGTACTGTTTTGTCAAAATTCTTCTTGCCATATTTATTAAGTCTGTAAACATTATTAGGAAGATTACTTGCTGTTTTTGATATTTTATTTATTGCGTATTCTGTTCCATTATTACTTGTTTCTTCTTGGTATGTTTCTTTTGTTTTGTCTTTTGCTTGTACTAATCTGTCTTTCATTTTTTCTGTTCCAACTACTGCTTTGTTAATTGTTTTTATTGTTCCTTTTTTACTCTGTTTAACTTTAATATCTGCCAAACAAACACCTCCTAATTGTTTATTTCTCTTGCAATAACTACTAATCTTCCGTTTTTATTGCTATATTCACAAGTAGAAAGTGTAATAAATTTATCATGATATTTTGGTTTTATATTTGTTTCATAAAATGATAATTCTTTACACTTATTTACAAATGTATTGAACTCATCTTCATTACTAAAATTCACAAAATTATAATATTTAAAAGTATTTTTGCTATATACCACTGTTTTGAATACTGCAAAAATTTCGTATTTTTTCATTTCTTCCAATGTTGTAAAGTCTATAATCTTATGATTTTCGTAAAATTCTTTTGATTTATAATTTTCTAATGCACCAAATACTTTTTTATGATTCATGTGATGCCCATATATTACAAGATTATCACTTGTGTTTATATTGCATTCTTCTGACATATAAGGTGTTCCATAAGATGAATACTTTTTATAAAAATCTCTATGCAAGTAATAGTTAGGATTACTTTTTGTCTGCATTATTGGATAGTTTATTGTTGTATCATTTATTTTTAACCAACCTACAATATCACTATTGATAGCATATAAGTTATCTATATTTATTACTGTTTCTTCTTGTTTTTTATCTTCTGGATTTGTTTGTTCTACTATTTCAATTAGTTCTTCAAAATTGTTTTCTTGTTCTTTATTTTGTTTCAATTCTTTATAAATACAATAACTGCTAATAAGAATTGAACTTATTAGCAGCATAATACAAAATACATATAATATTTTTTTCACTATGCGACACCCTCTCCGTGGTTTGGTTGTCATTAGTTTGTATAACTCTGTATTTCGTGGGAATCTATTTACAAATGGTATTAGTGAACTTCCTATTTTTATTAGCCCTTCTCCTGCATTTACATTTGTAATATAGCTCATTTGTAAGTCTGATATATTTAATAATTTTGCAAGCTCTACTCTATCTGTACTAGCTTGATTTAACATGATAATAAGCTCACTATTTGCTAGCATTGTTCTTGCTGTATGACTTTGTAACATATCTTCCACATTTTGCGTTATTCCCGTACAATATGCTCCATATTTACGAACTCTTTTCCATAAAGTGAATAAGAAGTTTGCTGAATATTCATATTGGAATAACAAGTAAATTTCATCAATAAAAATAAAGGTATTTCTACCTTTTGACCTATTCATTGTTATTCTATTCAAAATCGAATCTAGCACTACTAACATTCCAATAGGTAGTAGTTGCTTTCCTAAATCTAAAATGTCATAACACACTAAACGATTATGTGTATCAACATTTGTAGATTTTGCAAAAGTGTTCAAACTACCATTTACAAACAATTCAATAGCAAGTGCTATTTCTTTTGCTTCTGGCTCTTGCTGTTTTAATAGTTCTTCATAGAAATCTTGTAGTGTAGGTGGTGTTCCTTGATAATTTCCTTGTTGGTAATATCTATATACACTTGCTGTGCATCTGTCTATTATAGATTTTTGTTTTGCACCTAAATTATTACTGCCTACTAGTTGTTCGCATAGTGAAAGTATGAACTCTGATTTTAATATGATAGGATTTGCTCCATCTCCATAATCTTTGTTCATGTCCATAGCATTGATATGATTTCCACTTGTTGCTGATATTTTTATTACTTCTCCACCTAACGATTTTACAAGTGAACTTGCTTCCCTTTCTGGATCTACAATTATCACATCTGCGTTAGGATCTTTTAACATTATAGAAACTATTTCTTCTTTTGCTATGAAACTCTTTCCACTACCACTAACACCTAGAATAAAGCTATTTCCGTTCAATAATTGCTTTCTATCTGCAATAATCATATTTTTGCTAATAACATTTTGCCCATAGTATATTCCGTTTTCGTGTCGTATCTCTTGTACTCGAAATGGCATAAATACTGCAAGCGATTCTGTTGTAAGTGTTCTTAAAGTATCAATTTTTCTTACTCCAAAAGGCATAGCTGTATTTAAGCCATCAAGTTGCTGAAATTTTAGCACACCGAACTGACATAAATGCTTTCTTGCTATTGTTAGCAATGCCTCTGTGTCATTGTCTAGTTCTTCTTTGCTTTCTGCTGTATGCACCATTGTAAGAACTGATATAAACATTCTTTGATCACGAGTTATTAAGTCATCTAAAAACTCTTTGCTTTGTTCTCTTTGTTGCTCCATGTCATAAGGAATAATGGCTGAAAAGTTATTATTGGCATTTTGTCGCCTTTGCCAATTAGTTATGTTTGTTTCTATTCCTAATCTTCTATTCTCTGCTTCTCTAACTGCCTCATCCATAGGTATTGGTATAACATCTATACTCATCATCATATTTTTATTTATATCTGTTAATTCTGCTACCATACTGTCCTTAATATAGCTTGCATACTCTTTCAAGAATATAACTCTGCCATATCTATTTCCAATTTTGAAATAATCGCTTTCAAATTCCATAGAATCTGGACAAATAAAATCCTTAAAGCTATGTCCTTTTCTCATATTAGTTATCATATCAAAATTGAATGATGTTTCTTCTCCTACTCTATAAAAGTCATGGAATATTCTTAATCTTTCTACTGCATCTAATTCAATACATATAGAGCCTAATTCTTTAAAGTGGTTTATTAAGTCCGTTCCTACTCTTGCAAAATAATTCTTTGCTTCTTCTATACTTTTTTTATCAACTGATATTGTTATAAACTTCTCTTGTATTATACCATTTGAGGCTGTTGCCTTATCTAACAACATTTTATTATATTCTTTTCTAAATTTATCTAACTCATCATTTTCCATAGGTAATAGCATAGTTTCTTCAAAGTCAATTTTATTTAATCTTCTATTGATTATAGTTATTTTAGTAGTAGCACCTGTATCAAATGAATTTAATAACTCTGAATATTCTAAAAACATTGCTTCTTTATCATCTCTACTTGCTACTGCATAATTTATATCACTAAATTTATAACATTTTGAATACTTATTTTTTCCAATAAAAAAGATGCCATCTTCCCATATTGCCTTAATAGGAATGGCATCTTGCACACTTCGTGGTATGACAAACTTTTCTTTGTCTTGTTTGAATAATTTATTTAATGTTTTCAATACTTTGCGAATCCTCCTTGTTTTTAATTTTTCTCTCTTTTTTTACTTTTCTATTTTCTATATTTTTCAAATCTTCGTAGTATAAGTTTATTGGCTTGAAAGTTAATCTTTTAGGCGTAAGTATCATTGATTTAATCCAAGCTGCAACGAACTTTTCTGCTGTCATTCCATTATATTTAATAAAACCTAGTGCTGCGAATGGTGCTGCACCTAATATGCAAACCCATGACAGTGTTTCAATTCCACAATAAGGTTTCAATAAAAAATATAGAATAACAGCTACTACACAAGCACATATAGAAAAAATGAACTGCCTTAATGACAGTCCAAAAAATATGCTTTCCGTATATTCTCTTATTTCTCTATTGATTTTTACTTCCAATTATCGTGCCTCTCTTCCTTTTTTATTTCTATTAAAACTTTCTACTATTTCAATTTTAGTATTTTCTTTTATAGACATATCTGGCTCTCCATAAAAGTTATTATTACTAGAAGTATGCAAGTCCATTTCTCCTATTCCCAAATTAGTATCTTTGTATATTGTTCCCTTTTCATCTTTATAAACAGGTCTGTCCCAGTTATCAATTCCAATAAATTTTATCTTTAATATTTTTTCTTTTAATTCTGGCTTTCTTATGCTTACTTTTATATCTTTTACATTACATTTGTTTTCTTCTGCTAATTGCTTAATAGTTGATTCTCGTTCTCCTGCAAATTCATTAAGGAAATCATAAGATAAAACTTCTTTTCCATTTATAGAAAAAACTACTTCTTTCGTTACTTCTTGATAAATTTGTTCTGGAGTCATATTTACATCTACAACTCCATCAAAAATGTGCTTCCCATTTTTCGTTATTTCACACCAAGTTCCCTCTTTATGAATTGAATAGCCATTTATTACTTTATGGCTATTTTCATTTACTTTTTCTTTTGGATTATCTTGTAATTGCTCTATTGTATATACTTCTGTATTTCTAGCTGAAAATTCCTCAAAATCTATAAAATTATTGTAGTATTTATTGCCAAATTTTAATTCCTTATCTGTAATAATAGAGCCTATTCTATTTACTAAAACACTTTTCTCAATAGTTGCAATTTCTCCACCCTCATCACTATGTCTTAAATCATAGCAATATAAGCCTTTACTTTCTATTTCCTGTTTTTCTGCATTATCTTTGTAACTTGTAACTAAATATTTCATATTTTATCTAGCCTCCATTGCTCTTTTTACTTTCTTTTCTTCTCTTTTTTGCAGTTCTTTCGCAGTATCTAAATAATATGATGCTAGCTTTAAAAATCGACCATATTGAAAATCGCCTTTCATTTCGTTCATAATATTATTTATTATTTCAGTTATTTGTTTTGCTTTTAATGGCTTTTTCCAAACTCTTTCTAATTCTTTTTGTTGTTTTTCTGTACCGAATTTTAGATTCAAAGGAGTATCACTAATATATTTTAGTTCTACTAAACTTTTTGCTAATGCTTCTCTATATTCTGTGTCTAAATCACGATCACAAATAGACATTTCAATATCTTCTATTGTAACTGCACCATAATCTACATATATGTTCTCAATTTTATATTTTTCTTTAAATTCCTTTTGACTATATACTCTATCTTCGCTTCCATCATCTTTTCCCTCAAATACTGCTACTTTTTTGTCTTTTGTTATAATAGCACATCCTTCTTGTTCTGTTTCTTTGTTTGTAACTATCATATAATAATCTGTTCTTTCGCCTACAAAGTTTTTTATAAACTGTTTTGCTTTTTCTAAATTCCAACTATTACCTGTCATAAAATTCCTACCTTTCCATGCTTTTTTCTGGTATAAGTTTCATTTTCCTTTTTAAACTCTCTTTATATTCTTCTTGTATCTTTTGATAAATTTGCTCTAAATAAATCCCCATTTTTGTGCTACATCTCTTATTTTCATCTGTTATTTTATAAAAGCAATCCCTTGTTTTGAAGTTATAACTTTTTAATCTATTGTTTATAAAGCCTTGTGTTGCTAGTGGTATTTTTATTCCATATAGTTTTGCTAAATATAGAATATTATTTTGTATCGTTCTACCACTATATTTATCATCTTTATAAAACTCAAAATCCTCAACTGAAACCATTTCTCCAATAAAGATTTTATATTTCATTTCTTTTAATGCTTTTTTGAATCTATCATTTACAGCTTTTATCTTTTCTTGTTCTTTTCGTTCCTGTTCTTGACTTTCTTGTTCTTGTTTTCTATTTCTATTTTCTTCAAATGTTCTTCTACTTTCTTTTGCTTGTTCATAAATCTCTGGAAAGTGCCTATGGATATATTCTAATTCACATTTATTAAAGTATTTATTTTGTTCTATTTTCTTTTGCCAGAATCCTTTTAAATCAATATTTTTATAAGCATTTGTTATATCTTTTTTATATTCTTCAATTCTAGTTTGTTCTTCATTTTCTATAACTTCATTGTTTACAAATAGCTGAAATTTAATAGGTGCTATTCCTAATTTCCAATATTCATCGTTCTTGTCCTTAATTAGAAAATCTTGAGCATAAAAGTCTTTTTCTTCTTTTAATATTGAGATTTCTATATCATTAAAATTGATTGATACTACTTTTTTATTTTTACAAGTCAATTCATTATTCTCAATGTGCCATACTCTCGCTATTTTTGTTTGTTCTTGCAATTTTATCTCTCCCTATCTCTATTTTTTCTTTTATTCTTTTTATCTGGCTGATAATATTTCATAATGTTATCTGTCATTTTCGTACCACAGGCTTTATCTATTCTCTCTTTAGTGATATTGTTAGCTTTACAATATTTTAAATATTTTTGCATTCCTTCTTTATATCTAATATCGTATGGATACCATGCTTCAACTTGACTCCATATCGCATAATGTGCCTGCATACTTACTTTTCCTATTTCATGTCCATTTTGCACAAATTTAAAGAAATAGTCATCAAAATTAAAATTGTAATAATCTATATGTTGAAATTTGAGTGATTTGGTCTTTATATAGGGTTTTACTAAGAGTGCATCTTCTTGCCTTTCATCTGCACATATTGCAAAAGACTCTTGTGGTCGATTTGTGTTAATTAAATAACATACTGGATAAGCATTATTAAAATGGAAATTTTCACTCAACATCTTTTTAATAGTGCTATCTTTCAAAATTTTCTTTACATCTTTTTCTATACTATTTCTTACTCCATCAACTGTATTTGCTTTGTTTTCTTCAATTTTCATATTTTTCCTTTCTTTTTTATAATCCTAGCATTTCTCTTACTAATCTATCTGATATTTTAACTGTACCTACCAACACTAGCATATTGAATATCAATTCTCCGTATATATTTCCATACCATTGTTACTGCTGCTGCATTTGCATCTACTACTGGTGGGCTTGCTGCAAACAATGAAAAGATTATACATGATAACATTATAATTACACCCTCTAGGCATACTGCACTATAACCTTTTATAAAGCTCTTTCCTATATTTTGTGTTGGCTCTCCACCAAAACTTGCAAATGCTATTGGAGATATTGCAGTATATAGATAGATTTTGAAAAATCTTCCGATAAACTGTAAGAATCATTACAAATGACAATACTGTTATAAATAGTCCTCCGTATTAATGTTACTGCCCACAATGGTATGCTTTCAAAGAAATTACAGGCTTCTACTGCTGATATAATTTCATTTGGCAGAACTGTATTTGTTGCTCCACCTAATCCTGCTGCACTCATTACTGTACTTGCTAAACCTTGCACAATTTTAAAAATTGCCATCATAAGTTCTAGCCCATAGGTTACTAAAACTTTAGCTACTGCAAATCGTATAAATAGTTTGAGGGCATGCTCTGGTTTCTTGACTTCTGCAAAACTTCCGACAAGTTTTCATTACTCCTACAACAAAAAACAATACAAGTAATGCTAATGCAATGGCTTGTACTGCTCCATGAATATTAGTTATTACATTCCAAATAGTTCCTCCTTTAAAGTCAACTGGCGATTGTGATACAAGTGTCCATATTTCACTTAATTTTGAGTTCCATGTTTCTATTGCATTTTGTAGGTTTCCTACTACCCAATTCAATATCTACCACCTCCTAACTTTGTTTTGAATACTTGATATACTCTTTTTGTTTTTTATTTCTCATTTTGGCTGTTTCTTCATCTCTTAACTCTGGATTTCTCTCTTGTAATTTTCTTCGACATCTCGTAATGCTTTCAAAACTTATTCCTTTATTCTTTGCATTAAACATTACTGTTGCAAATTGCTTTCCTACTTCATAAGGATATAATTTGCTTATTACTTGTAATATTAAGTAACAGTCATCTTCTCTTGCAAGTTTATCTCTTCGTAGTATTTCTTCTACTACTGTTTCTAATTTTTTTAGTTCTGCTATTTTTCATCATCTCCATATTCCATTAAATCAATATCGCATTTTACTTCATTTCCCCACGAATCCCAACCATTTACTTTTTGTCTTGCAAATAGTTCTACTCTTGGTATATCTCCTAACAATTCCACTATTCTTTTTCTTGTTTCATCTGGCTTTTTGCTATGTTCTTCAACTGGAGATATAATTACTTGATGCACTTTCGCAGATATTCTTTTAGGCTTGCCTTTTGTTGCTAATATGCATATCTCTGCATTAGCTCTAGTCCAAAAACCTAATCCCCAAAATAGTGATGGTGTTTTCTTATTTTGCTTAATCCATACAAAAGCAACTGTTTTATATTTAAAACCCCAATTTTCCAAAACTTTTAGTCCTTCTACTAATGTTGGAAAAGTCATCCACATAAAAAGGACACAGTCTTTGTCAGCTATTTTCTCTACTGGTAATTTGCATATATCTTCTATACTCATTGTAGAATAATGATTTTCTGCTGAACGACCTTTGCCTTTATCTGAATATACTTTGTATTGCCATGGTGGATCTGCATATATGATTTTATATTTTTTATTTTCTTCTATAAAATTACCTCCTTAAAGTTGTTTAGGAGTAGATTATTTTTTCCTAATAACCTACTCCTTTTACTTTTTAACCACCTGTTATAATATTTAGGATTTCCTTTGCGAAAGTAATAACTACTCCTCCGTGCCAATGTCATGAAACCATTAGCTCGCTGTGATGGATCGTGTGATTTTAATGACATACCAACTTGTACTACTCCGAATCCTAAAATAATCATTCCAACTGCTCTTATAAGTCCAAAAATAAAGTCTGACAAATTATTTATTACTGTTAATGGCTCATCAGCTGCAAACACATGAGATGCTTGTGCTACAAATAATGCGACAATATACAAAACAATTATGCAAGACCTTTTTAATATTTTTAATAAAGTTTTTTTCTTTTTCAATTTATGATACCTCCCTAATAAATTCTTCTAATTCTTCTTCTGATAGGAGTTCATAATTTTCTAGTAATTGTTCTTTTTCAAATGTATCTATCTCATTTTCTTCAATATCTTCATCTAGCACAATAATAGAAGCTGTTGCTTTATCTACTTTTCCATGAATATAAGGCTCTCCTTTGCCATCAGTAGTCAAAGCTACATTAGGGTGTTTTAATATATCATATTTTAGGTCTTTAACTGGTCTTTCTCCACGAATAAAAAGAAGTGCATACTTATTGTCAAGTAAACGCACTTCATCTGGAGTCATAAGTTCTCTTCCTGCAAGTTGATAATTTGTCGAATAATTGCCGCTTCTACCAGAGCTTTTTCCATGTGTGTCTAAATCTATTGTTTCTTTTCCGTAGGAGTTCTGAAACATATTTATGGGTACTTTGCTCGTTTCCACCTAAATACAAAAAAGTATCGCAATTTCCGTACAATGCTTTCCCATTGTTTCTCAAACAGTGCTTTAAGTTGTGCTAAATTTTGGAGAATGATAGATACTGATACTGACCTTGATCTCATGACACTTAAAATTTTGTCAAAATCATCTGGCAGACTTACATTTGCGAACTCATCCATTACAAAATGGACATGGGTTGGCAAACTTCCACCATACTTATGGTCAGCAATATAGAATAATTGTTGAAATAATTGTGTGTATAATATACTTACTAGAAAATTAAAACTCGTGTCATTGTCTGGAATTAGGGCAAACAATGCCACTTTTTTTTCGCCTAAACTAGGCAAATCTAATTCATCAATTTTTACTATGTTTGCAAGACTCTCTAAATTAAATTTTTCTAATCTTGCAGCAAGTGTAATTTGAATTGATTTTAATGTTTTTGCAGAGCCTGACCTATAATTTCTATAATACTTTAGAGCAATATGCTCTGGGTTATTATATTCCAATTTATCAAATAGAATATCTAATGCACTTATAGGATTTTCTTGTTCTTCATTTACATCTCCTGCTCTTAACATTTCCATTACCATTGGAAAGTTTTGTTCATCTTCTGGAGCTTCATATTTGAGATAAAATATAAGTGCTAGCAATAACATACTAGCTGCCGTGTCCCAAAACGGATCTTGGCTCTGACTTCCGTTTAGGTGTCGTGCTTTTGAAAAGGTTTGTTACCAACCTTTGAACATCATTATCTGTCTTTAAATATTTAAAAGGGTTATAGCAATGACTTTTTTCCATATTGATTAAGTCAAGCACTCTTACCTCATACCCTTTTTTCTCTAATAAATTCCCCGTATCTCGCAAAATTTCGCCGTTTAGGATCTAGGATTACATACGAACTTGAGCCACATTGCATTACATTTGGCTTTCCGATAGAATCTTGTTTTGCCTGCACCGACTACCGACCACAAATTAAAACATTAAGATTTCTTCTATGTTGTTTTCCATTTAGACCTATTGCTACATTTTGCGTTAATATTTTATTATCATTAAATGGCTTTTGCCTATATTTTTTATTAAGTACACTTGCTATACCCCACTTGGCAGAGCCGTGTTCTTCTCTTCTTCTATAATTCTTTTTTGTAGATTCATATATACTTATTCCTAATACATAAAAGCATATAAAAATAAGAATAGTTTTTATGCTATTCTCACACCATATCAAATTAAATGGGTTTTCCATTATTTTTGAAAAATTATTTATTATTCCTATTATTCCATTATTTATATATGGTGCAATTAGAATAGCTACCCATACTACTGGAATTATACCTAATATATACAAAAACTCATTTGTTTTCTCATTATCTCTCGTTACTTACTCTTTCCCTTTGAAATATAGTTCTTTTTCTAATGGGGATATTTAATAGTCTTAATAATAATTCATTTACAAACTCTGTTGATTTGTTTTCTCTTATTAACTTCGTACGAAGTTCGTTAAGGGAATTTATTATCATTCCATATTCGTACTTATTTAACATTACTACTCTTTGTTCTTCCAATACATTTTTCTCCTATCTTGCTTGTTCTTTTTCTCTACTTTGTTTTGCAAGTAGTTCTATACAATGACTTGTTCTTCCACTTATATTTTCCATTGCATCATGAATTGGCTCTAATTCTTCTCTTATTTCCTTTGCTGATAATTCCTTTAGTTCATAAGGAATATCTGTTACATTATAATTTGAAACATCTATGCCATATTTTTTGCAAACCATATAAGATACACAATTAGCTTTGAAAGCATCTAATTCTGTATTTTCTCCTATTTCTTGTTTTGCAAGCTCTTGTGTTACTTCATGGAAAATTTGTGGTGCTTCTGCACCTCTTGCAATATATAATACATCTTTTTCTGAATCATACAATGCACTTCTATCTGTATTTGGTATTTCATTTACTACTTCTACCTTTGCTTGGCTACTATTTAAAAATACTCTTAATAATAATTTATTATCATATCTCATTATAGGATTTGGTTTCTTTCTTATACTAACTTGTGATATATCAGTTAAGTATTTTACATTATAATTTGTTGCCTTTGTTCCATCTTCTCTCATATAAGAATCTGCTGGCTCTAATATTTTTATATCATTTTTACGATTTTTCTTTGGAAAGCCACCTACATTTGTCCAACTATCATAATCTCTTAAAACTGTTGCTTCTGGCATTTGTGCTGTTATTAGTAAACTATTTCCTACTGAATATTGCTCAAACTTACTTTGAGTATCTAAATATTTCTTAAATTCTTGCCCATCTTGTACGATCTTTTCTGCTGTTGTATCAATTAGTGCATATACTCCTTGTTTTTCTTGTTTTTTATATTCAATCCATTCTTCTTTATTATATTGTCGATTTTTCTTGCTATAATTATCAAATACTTGGTCTAATTCTCCCATGTTCATTTACCCCTTTCCTTATTTCCTATTTCTATTTTTGGTGTTTGTACTTGTGGCATTTCTACCATAATACTTTCTTTCGATTTTTGAGCATTCTTCAATTCCGTTTCAACCTTTAACTCTGCTTCTGCTTCTTTTAATTTCTTCTTAACAGATTCTTTTTGTGCAGGTTTAGTAACCCCCTCGGAATTGTTTTTGCTCTTCAAGGAAGGCTCTGACGGAGGGTTTTTTTCCGTTTTTGCTACTTCGGGGTTTTGATTTTCATTTTCCTTTGGTTTAGAAAAAATATCATCTACCATAGCTTCATTTACTTCTGTTCTTTCCTCTCCTATGTCTGGTGCATTATCTGACAAGTCTTTTTCATTTTTAGTAGTAACTTTCTCATTCTCAATTTCTGTTTGAATTGATGCCTTATCATAAGTACATAAATTATACCTTTCTACAATTCTATTTACTTGTGGTGCATCTTTTGCTCTTACCATTATATCTACCATACCATCAATGTTTTTGTTTTTTCTATTTACCAAAGCACAATATAATATTCCATAGCCTTTAGCTTCATGGCAAAAAGTTTTCATATCTTCTTTTTTAATAGAGAAGATTTTTAATTCGTTATCACTTTTTATCATATCATTTAATCTAGCTTTTCCTCTAGTCTGTTTTTTATCTTGCGATATAGTATATAATGCAACAGCAATATTTTTTATAGCTACTCCACTTATCTTTGCAACTACTTCCATTCCTTCTAGTGTTAGCCTAATAGTTTGTTCTGCTGAATCACTTGATATACTCACTATTTTCTTTCTCCTTTTCTTTATCTTGATTTCTATTTTCTACTTCATCAATAATCTCTTTTATCTTTTGTGTTCTTGTTTCAATATCTTCTATTAACTCAATTTCTTGGTTTAGTTTTTTTATTTCACTCTGAAGCATTTTTATTTCTTCATAATTTTTCTGTTTATCGCTTTCATTAGCTGCTTTCCTATTTTTCTTCCATAAGCTCTCTACTTTTGCCTTATTTTCTTTTCTATCAAGTATAAGTGATTTTTTATATGCTGAAAGCTCTTGAACAGATTGAATATTTTTTCTGCACAATAGCTTTGCTTCATTTGAAATTTTATCCATCTTTTTTATTTCTTCTCTCATTTCTTTTGAATATCTTTTTTTCATA
Source organism: uncultured Clostridium sp. (assembly GCA_948468685.1). Lineage (GTDB taxonomy): Bacteria > Bacillota > Clostridia > TANB77 > CAG-508 > CAG-269. The sequence goes on from CAOKJC010000010.1 coordinate 14,695, forward strand.
TTCTTATTTTTTGGATACACTTTTAATAAAAAGCAATAATGCAAATATAATGCTTTTATTCCTTTAGCCTTTTTTCTATTTTTTAGATTTTGCTTTTTTACCACTCTATATCTTTTAGATTTCGCTCTTACTTCTGGAAATGGCTCTCTAATTGCTTGTGTTTCATAAATTCTTTTTTCAATATTTTCAATTTTGTAGTCATCTCCAAATGCTCTCTCAATTCTTATATTCTTTTTGTAAGGCTCTTTTCTAACACTTAATTTTCCATAACGATTTTCTACTGTATAACCCATTTTATTTAATATAGATAAAAAATCTTTGTATGAATATGCTTGTCCTATTGCATAGTCAATATCTTCTTTTGCAATAGTATGATGATTAGATTTTTTTACTTCTGATTTATAAAAATTTCTGTAATCTATTTTACTTTTTGGACACTTTTTTTCTTCTATTACACTCAACTTATATTCTTCGCAAAGTCTATCTGATGTTTCTCGCATTAGAGCATAAGTTTCATGACAGTCATGATATTTTTTTCCATCTTTAAATGAAACAGAATTTAAACAGAAGTGGTTGTGTATATGTTCTGTATTCAAATGTGTTGTTACAATAACTTCAAATCTATCGCCCCATAATTCATTTGCTAATTTCACACCAATTTCGTGTGCAATTTCTGGAGTTACCTCTCCTTTTGCAAAAGACTGAAAAGCATGATAACCTAAAACACCATTTGTTTTACTATATCTTCTTTTGGTTCTCATCATATCTTCATGTATAGAATCTTTATCACAATTTATTGCTGTAACATATAATTGTTCTTCTGTTTTATATGATGACTTTGCATACTCTATAACATTATGAAGTTCACTATATTTTTCTTTGCTTGTTTTACTTGGATTAGTAGTGTAAACAATTACATGATCAAGTCTTTTTTTTATTGCTTTTATTTTTGTTGTAGCCATTTTACTTTTCCATATCTAAAAATTCTTTCTTTATATTTTCTGCTAATTCATTCCATTTTGTATAAACCTTTTTATAAAATGGTGCATCAATTATATCTAAAGCATTTGCTTTTCTTGCAATTTGATTTAAGTTTATTCCAACAAGTTGTAATTGTTTTATTATCTCATACATATTTTCTGTTGGTTGTTCTTTTGGTTTGTATCCCATAATAAGATTTCTTATATAAGCACTTTCATTAAGTCCTGCTTTCTTTGCATTTTGTTTTAATCTTTTGTTTTCTTCATCATCTACATAAAAAGTTTTTAGAATATCTCTTTTTCTCAAATAAAAATTTCACACCTCTTTCTACAATTATTTTTTATGGGGTTTGGGGTGTCCCCATAATTTGCATTTGCGTATAGACAAATGCAGTGCTTGCTAGGACATCATTTTTACATTTCTAAAATAAGCTAAAATAAAACTACATATTTTTTTATTGTATTTTTTCTATTTTTTAAGCTGATTTTTATTCAAAATTTATTCAATTTCTCTTACAACTTCTTTTAAATCTTCAATATTATCTTCCAAATTTTCAATTAACATATCAATATATACAATGTCATCTTCTGTTAAAGCATTCTCCATTTCTTTAAGATTTTCATACATTTGGTCAATAGTTCCTTTGATATTTTCTCTATTTTCCTTATCAATAATGTTTTCTTCTTCCATTTCATCATAGTTATTTTCTTCTCTTTTTCCAATAATTTTTGTTTCAACTGCTGCTAAATCTTTATAAGAATGGTCTAACATATTTGTTCTTAAATATGCCTTTTCTACAATGTCTGTTGCTTCTTTTTCACTTTCTGCACATACTAAAATTTCTTTTCTAAATATCTCTTTCATTTCAATTTTATATTGATTCATAATTTGTTTTCCTCCATTTTTTGTTTTATCTTGCTACTTCGCATACCTTTTCTTTTGCTGTTTTATTCAACTTTTTTATACCTAACATATATCGTAAATAATCATTGCAGTCCTTTCCTAATGGTGCAGGTCTATCTAAAACTTTATAGCTTTTTGATAGTGTTTCTTGCAAAGCTATGCTTGCATTTCTTCCAACTTCATCATTATCTAAATGCAAATGTATTTCATTTATGTTAGGATTCTTCTCTAAAAATTCTTTTATTGCTATTGGTATTTTATTATTTTCACTTGTCTTTGATGGGCTATTTACTCCTGCAAGTGAAATCATATTTTCTCTATGCCAGTCTATATTTTTCATTTTTAATAATGTTGCATAAGATAATAAATCAATAGCACTTTCAAATAAATGTACTCTATTGCTTTCTGTTTTTGCCTTTAATCTAAAGGTATATGCTTTATCACTTCCTTTCGATTCTCCCATAAATCTTGTATCGTTTGTACCTCTACAAAAAGCATACTTTGGACAATTTTCATCATCTACACCTATAAAAACAACATTGTGATTAGGCTCACTTTCATAAATCACATTGTTTTCTATGCACTCTTTTATTATCTCTGGGGCAATTCCCCTACTCATTAAATATCTTTTTGCACGATCACAATTATTTGATTTTGTTGGTAAAACTAACACAATGTTTTCTTGTTTTTCTTCTTTATAAATTACAGGCTGCTTAACATTTATATTGCCTATAATTGTTTGTATAGCTTCTAAAAAGGAATATTTTTTTACTTTCATTAGATAAGAAACAGCATTTTTTCCACCTATACCCTCTGAAAACCAATTCCATAACCCATTACTTATTCTCATACTATCATGTGTTTTTGTGGTATATGTTCCGTTTCCTATCTTCACTAACTCATCTGGCTCATAGTTTTGCAAGTAAGTTAATAAGTCCATTTCTTCTGCTTTTTTTACTATTTCTGGTGGTATATAAGGCATATTTTTCACTACCTTTCCAACAAAAAAAGAGATACTAATTTCTTAATATCTCTTAAATTTGTTTATATTTTTTATTTCATCAACTTGTAATTTAGCAATTACTTGTTATTCTTTTCTTTCCAATAATCATAATCTTTAAAACATTGTAACTTTTTTTCTAAATCCTTTAAATCAGGATATTCTTTGCTTAATGTTTTCATATTTCTGTATATTGCTAATCCATAACCTTGCTCATTATTCTTTATTAGAATGTCTGCACATCTATTTAAATAATCTATTGTACTTTCTCTATTATATTTTGATTGAGATAACAATGCCACACAATAAGAGTGTCCTATAATATCGAAATGACCATCTGTGTTATCCACATAGAAATAATCTTTTATAGCATTATATACTGCTTCTACTAATTCTTTGTCGTTAGTATATTTTTCTATTCTTTTATAATCACTTAATGATATAGGTGCATGAATGAATTTTGCTAAATGCTTACAAAAAATATATACTCTTTGCCATAAAGTATCATCAGTAACTACTTGCCTTAATCTTTTAGTAATATCTCTATTAGAGCAGATTATTTCTGTATCTCCCATATTCTCATCTCACTTTCAAATTGTAATTTTTTAGTTAATACAATTTAACAATGGTTTTAGATATTCTTTATCAGTCCAATCACATTTTTCTCCTGCTGCACTCATTAGTGCTTTCATCCAAGGTTCATAAGTATTAGGATCTTTTTTTGCGATTGCCTTTTGCAACATCTTGCATAAAGTTCTATCTCTAAATGTCATATTTTCTTCATCCCAAGCACCTCTGCCATAGAATATTGGAATATTATTCAAATCTTCTTTGAGATTATGTGCTTTTACTTCATTAAATGCTTGTTCTTCAAAAGGAGAAGCACCAACACAAAGTATGGCTAACTTTTTATTCTTTAGTATATCATAAATGTACATAATTAGCAACTCTTTTTTATTTCATAATTTTATAATTTATAGATTTTTTCTTATATATTCAAGATAAAACAGTATGTCCGTTTAAAAGCTATTTTTACTACTTACATTTTTACTAGATTAACATATTAATAAATAACTCCATTATATTACTAAAAAATGGGAATGTAATTTAATACATTCCCACCTATAGAGGATTGGCTAACTAATCAGTTCTTAATGCTTCTTTTTTTGTTAAATAATGTGGTTCATTCCCACCGAGCATAGACATTTACAGGTGCAGTTGTTCCTTGTGCTACAAACCGCACCCTCCATGTACCAGATGAGGGAAGAAATACACTCCACTTAACAACTTCATTAACACCCATTATCCAGTCATTCGATTGGAGATTGCCGTTTGGCTTATACAAGTACACGAACAATGCTCCAGATGTGCTATTCGAAGTTGCATTAACTACAAAATTCTTATTAAACCCTATATAACTTTCTAATGTAGGATTTAAGTCAATGTATCCATTGCTGGGAACAACTCCACGAACAGGTGAATTGTCGAATGGAATAATCTCTGAATCTTCTGCAACTAAAGTTATTTCTCCTGTGTCGCTTACATTAAGAATATACTCGGAAACTTCCGTGTAATCTTCATCGGTTAAGCCTGTTGCTTGGTTCTCTTTTGCAAAGGCTGTTGATGTGGTTGCTACTGCCATGATGAGCACAAGTAAAAAACTTATACTCCGTTTAAAAATGTTAGTTGTCATATTTATACCTCCATTTAACTATTAGCAATCCCCTATATAATACAATATTTACCTGAAATATTGTATTATATATATTACCTTATTTTCCTAGATTTGTCAATAAATTCCATAACATCATTCAATTTTAGATTAACGATTATTATTGATTTTAATAAAAAGAACATTACAGAATTGTAATGTTCTTTTATATCTATATATTTCTAATTAAGACTCCTAATAATGTCTATCATTTCTTGTGTTATTCTTACACCTGTAGGAGTATTCCAAACTAAACCATAGTGGACACCAACAATGTAATTATCTGAAGTACGAGCAATTGGACCACCACTAAAACCGCCAAATGTCCATCCAGAATATCTAAAATATCTATCCCCAACTGATGTGATTTTTTCTCCTGTTGTATATTGATATCTAGCATCACTGTAAAATCCATAATTAGTATCTCCTGGATAACTATAAACTTTAACGCCTACATTATTTAGTTCTGAATTAGAACCGTATGATTGAACACCGAACCAACCTAATTGATTACCAACATCTGATTGTAATACACAAATAGCCCAGTCATATTGATCACTATGAGTTTCCATCCATTTGTTTGAATAATATACTCTATCCCAACCACATGCTGTTCCATAATATATAGGATTTCCATTACTATCTAACCCATTACATCCAGGGTATATAGTCCAATTTCTGTATGCTGCATTTCCATTATCTTTGTCAAACACACAATGTGCAGCTGTTAATCCTGCATTTGGTCCAACTATTGCACATGTTCCGTATACATTATATGTTACATTATTCTTAGTTGTTTGAGCTTTTATCCTGCAAGTTACTCTATTAGGGAAATTATAAGTATTAGTAACTCTTTCAGCAGAATTAGCAGAAAGTGGTGTTATTGCATTGTTTACAATGTTTGAATTTGCATATGGATCATAGGGAGCAATACTATCATAGCTACCTCCTCTTACTCTAGTTTGTGATGATAATACTTGCTTTAACTCCTCAACATCAACTTCTGTTGTTTCGTTAGTTTTTGCATCATACATCATAATCTTTTCTTCTGTTTCTAAAATCTCATTTAAGTCTTGATTTGTTTGTTCTTGAGTCATAGCTTGAACATTTCCAGTCATAATAAGCATAGAAAATGTAATGCTTATCAATAATACTGCAAAAAATTTTGTGAATAATTGCTTTCTCATACTTTTTTCTCCTTGTATAATATATTTAGGTTTTTAATAAAGGATTTACCTATAAACCTATTGCCACTATGAGTTTATTTTTATATACTTATAGTAACTTAGATAGAGTGTCGCTCATTTCTCCTTGAAGTTTATCTTCGTGATTAGAAAGACTAGCGCCTCTTTCTTATTGGCTGTATATGAATGAGTTGGATGTTGGTTACTTTTTAGTTTCTCTCCGTATATATTACAAGGTTGTATCGCTTTTAAGAGTAGAGGATTTACACTATCTAAAATTTATTTTTGAGGTGTTTTATTATGTTTTATTTAGGTATTGATATTGCTAAAAATACTCATGTTGCTTCTTTACTGGATGAAAAAGGAAAAACTATTTTTAAAGGCTTTTCTTTTTCTAATACTACTGACGGCGGTAAGTCTCTTCTTGAAATAATCAAGAAACATTCTGATTTTACTGATGTTACAGTAGCTATGGAAGCTACTGGTCATTACTGGTTGTCAATTTATTCTTTTCTTTATGATTATAATTTCTATGCTATTCACGTTATCAACCCTATTCAAACTGATGGTTGGCGTAAAGGTACTGAAATTCGTAAACGTAAGAATGATACTATTGACTCTGTTTTAATTGCAGATTTAATTCGTTATGGTGATTTTGTTGAAACAACTCTTTCTAATGAAGATTTATATTCTCTTAGAAATATTTGTCGTATGCGTAATTACCTTATTCAATCTGCTGGTGATTTAAAACGTAAAGTTATTTGTGTTCTTGACCAAGTATTTCCTGAATATCAAACAATTTTTTCTAACACTTTTGGAACTACCTCTAAGCAATTACTTTTAGACTTTTCTTCTCCTTCTGATTTTGAAGAACTTTCTGTTGAAACTCTAACAGAAACTCTTGAAAAACTTAGTAGAAAAAAGGTTGGTCAAAGTACTGCTGAAAAACTTATTAATTCTGCCAAAAATTCCTTTGGCGTTACTTTCTCTAAGGAAAGTTTTACTTTTCAATTAAAATTATTAATTGAACAAATTAAGTTCATTGATAATCAATTAAAAGAATGTGAAACCAAAATTAATGAACTTATGGAAAAAATTAATTCTCCAATTACTACGATTCCTGGTATTGGTTCTGTTCTTGGTGCTGTAATTATCAGTGAGTTTGGCGATATTACCCGTTTTGATAAACCTTCTAAATTAGTTGCTTATGCTGGTATTGATGCCACCATTTCTCAATCTGGAGAATTTGAAGGCACTCACAACGTTATGTCTAAAAGAGGTTCACCTTATTTAAGAAAAGCTCTATTTCAAGCTGCATTAGTTGCCTCTAATACTGACCCAGTTCTAAAGGATTATTATCAGAAGAAACGTGCTGAGGGCAAACATCATAAAACTTGTATTGGTGCTGTTGCAAGGAAAATGTGTAATATTATTTATGCTGTTTTAAAGAATGACAAACCATATATAATTCCTAAACAGTAGTAATTTCTATTTCCATATTATTCCAGCGGATTTTATTTTTAAAATTCGCTTATTTAGTCTGTCTATTTTTAATCAAAAAACTTTTTTAAAATTTTTTCAAAAATCTATTGACTTTTTATAGTTGGTCTTTCTGTTTCCTCTTTTCCTGCTAAAAATCCTATTACATTTTTCTTTGCTACTGCTTCTTTTAAATCCATAATAAAACTTTTTTCAACAGGGCTAAACTGCTTCAAATCTTCCCATTTTAAGGCTTTTATTTTTTGTTCTGAATCTATATTGTTTTCAAATAATTTTTCCAATGTCTTTACACTTTGTGTTAGTGTATATTGTGGCATTATAATTCCCCCTTAAATTGAATTAAGGTGGCTAATTAAAGCCACCTTGTTATTGGTCTATTTTTTATTTACTGATTTTCTCTTTTTATATTCGTGTACTCCCACACTAGCTAATGCAAGTATAGATAATCCTAATAAACCTACATATAGTTTTAAGTTACTATTATCTCCTGTTTTTGGTGTATCTACTGGTACATTTTCAAATTCAAAAGTATATGTTGAATCTTCGCTTTCTACTTTTTCATTATCAATAAATGTTCCTTTGTCATTCATTTCAATTTTAATTACTTTGTCTGATAATACATAACCTTTTGGTGCAGCAATTTCCTTAATATAATAAATTCCATATCGTAAATTTTCAAATAAAACTGTTCCATTTTCTTTATCTGATTTTACCTCTTTTATAAGTTTTGTGCATTCTGCATCTTCATATATTCCAAAAGTAAATTTATCTTTGATAACTTCTTTTGTATTACTATCAATTTTTACTAATTTAATATTTTGAAGAATAGGCATATCTTTCATTTCTACTCTTTGTGTTTCTTTATCTTCACTCACAGTAAACTCGATTTCTTCTGTAATCTCATAGCCATAAGGTGCAGTAATTTCAACTAATTTGTATTTTTTGTTTTCTTCTAATCCAACTACTTTATGTGGCTCTTTTGTAGATGTCCATTCATCTATTACATTGCCATCTTCGTCAATTACTTTCAATTCTGCTCCTTCAATTTCTTCGCCTGTTACTAGATCTGTTTTTACAACTTCTAATATTTTGTCAATCATTATTACTTTTTGAGTTTCTTTATCACTTGTTACTGTAAATTTTACATCAGTAGCTTTTACATAGCCATCTACCACGATTTCTTCGTGTAATATATATTCTTCGTTTTCAATAAGTCCATTTACTTTGTGTGGCTCTTTACCAGAAACCCATTTATCTACAATGTTCTTTGTTTTAGTGCTTGTAACAACTAAAGTTGCTCCCTCTAGTTCATTTCCACTAATATCTTGTTTTGATATTTCAACTACTTTATCTATCATTTTCACTTCTTGTGTTTCTTTATCAGTAGTTACAGTAAATTTAACTTCATTTGATATAACAAATCCATCTGGTGCATATTGTTCAATAAGTGTATATGTTTTTCCCTCTACTAAATTGTTAATTCTATGTGGCTCTTTTGTAGATGTCCACTCATCAACTACATTATTATCTTCATCAATAACTTGAAGTTCTGCTCCTTCAATCTCATTTCCACCAATGTCTTGTTTTGTCATTGTTACTACTTTATCTATCATTGTTACTTTTTGAATCTCTGCTGTATTTTCTACTTTGAATTTGATTTCTGTTGCTACCACAAATCCATTTGGTGCTGTTTCTTCTTTTAGTGTATATTCTTTTCCTACAACTAAACCTTCTATTTTGTGAGTTTTTTCAGTAGATACCCAACTATCAATAACTTCGTTATTTTCGTCTGTAATAGTTAGTTTTGCACCAACTAACTCTTTTTCTCCTGTTATATCTGTTTTGCTAACTTCTATTGCTGTTGTTCTATTTTCAATATCTTTCTCTACAACATATTCTTTTGCTACTGTATCTTTTTGTTCAAATATTACTTCGTATTCTGTTTTATCTAATACTGCTCCATCTATTGTTGTTAGTTCTTTTAAGTGATATTTGCCCATTGGTAAATTTGAAACTGTTAATGTTCCATCAGCTTTTAAATTATATTTTCCTACTACTTTTCCTTTTTCATATATAGTAGATCCGTCAGCATAATCAATTATTTTTTCATCTGCTACTAATTCAAAAGATATTTTTGTAAAGTCAATATCTTTTATCATTGTTTTGTCCATATCTTCTCTTAATGCTACTTTTTTATTTAATTTTAGTGTTCCTGTTGGTTGCTCATTTTTTACTGTTACTGTAATCCAAGCATCCCAGTCTTTATCATAATTTAGTGTAGAGTTTCTGTTATCTACTTTAAAAGTTAATTCTTCATCTAATTGTATAAATCCAGTTGGGATTTTTATTTCAGTTAATTTATATCTTCCTGCTTCCAATTTTGTTTCTGTTCTTGCAATTCCCTCATTATTTGTAGTCCATGATTTAAAATATCTATTTCCAACTTTACATTGTACTTGTTCCCATTTGTTTGTATCTTCATTTAATCTATATAATTCAAATGTTGCATTAGAATAAGTTACAAATTTTCCTGTCTTTTTATCTTGTTTTTGCATTTTTA
>CAOKJC010000011.1 GCA_948468685.1 uncultured Clostridium sp.
AATATAGTTATCAATGTATAATGTATATATGTAATATATTTGAGATAGTGTTTAACTTCTAATATATATATATGACACTAATTAACTTCAATATATATATATTATAAAAATATGTAATTTAAAGAATACAGAATATGGAATAGCATTTTATTTTTCAAAAATTTTTTCTATATAATTTTTCCCCAAAACCCCCAACTTATAATTCATATATTTTGAAAAATACTTTTTTAAAATTTTTCCCCAATTTACCCAACATTATTTTTATGATGAAATGTATTAACTTTAATTACTGTATAAGGAAAATGCCCCGACAACTACAAAGGGGCATTTTCCCAATTCTCCAATAATTAACTTACCTAGTTTCCGTTCTTACTTTAATGTAATAAACCAAAATGATGAGTGTATCATCTCATCTGCATATTATTTCATCAGTTGTGCATAGTTCGTGCATAGTACGTTATCATTTTTATATGTTCTGTTCGGTTCTTATATAATCTTGCTAACTTAGTCTACAAGCCACTTTTTAGACTACTCTAAACTTGACAAAAATGACAGTTTTTTATATTATAGGAAAGTTCTATATATTCATAAATGTTTAATCATATATTTTACAACCTTTCCTATAATATAACAAAATAGACACTATATATGAAAATAAAGTGTCTATTTAATATTAATTAATATTTACTACAAATTCTATGTCATCTAATCCTAATTCTTTTGTCTCTTTTCCATTTATGCTATACTTTAAATCAAATAATCTTATTGTAATTTGTTTTGGAACATTTTTTAAATTTGTTGCATATGTTGTACTAACTATAGATATATCTTCTGTAATATTATTTTTTGTTCTTCCTTTGCAAACCATATGTTCAGGAATTCTTTCAAATGATGTTTCTGAATATTTTTCATATAAAAATCCTTTCATATAGTTTAAACCATTTTCAGAATGATAGCTTGCATCTAATATATTATTGTTTTCATCAAATATTATATATTGTAATAATTTAATATCAACAGGTAATTTTTCTTTATTTGATAAGTTTATAGTTGTTAATAGCAAATTATCATTACTTGCTCCTTCAAGACTAGGTTGATAATCGTCATTCCCATTTGGATAATAGCTTAAATTTTCTAAGCTAATTGTTAAATCACCAAGTTCAATAAAGTTATCTTCACTAAATTCTTTATTCAAACTTTCACTTTCTATCTCTTTTATAATTGTCTTTCTATTATTATAATTGTTAATATTAGATGTAAAAATAATTTTGTTTGTTATGTACATACTCCCTATAAAAATAATAAGCGCTCCTAATATAATCATCATAATTCCAAATATTTTCTTCATAATACTTCCTCCTTTCTTAATATTAATTTTGAAATGTCTCTAATAGATCTACTATTATTTGAATTTTATCGCATTTTTATACTAAAATCAACAAAAAGTTTTCGCCTTTTTTCGACATTTATATCTTATTTAACACTTTTTAAAACATTCTAAGCTTACTGTCTGTAGTATATATTGATATTATCTATATCTTTTTTTACTAATAAAAATTATATAAATTTTTAAAAATATAAAAAAATTGGAAAATTTTGTAAAAAACCTTGACTTTTTTTAATAATTGCTTTATACTATGAAAACAGTATGATAAATATTTTCATACTTATGGTTAGTTCATAGTTGAAACAATTCACAACATAAGGAGGGCTTTTTATGAGAAAAATGATTCAACGGTTTATGGCATTTGGTATGTGTATGTTACTATTAACTATCAGTCCAATTAATGTATTTGCATCTACAATAGTTGTTGAAGAGCAAGTAGCATCTGAAGTTCCTACAGTCGCTACTGCTAAAAGTAGTTTGACGCTGAGCATTAAAGTAGGTCAAGGATATGTACAAAGTTCTTCTATGATACACATAGGTGCTTTTTCTACTATTAAGGTTACTGGTAGAGGCAATTCTGGATTGCAATATCGTGTAAGACTTCAGGGAACAGGTAATTCTAATTATCTTGTTGGATATTTATATGCAGATGGTTCAACATTGTCCAAAAAGATGTGGACACTTCCTGAGCTATTTTTAGTATGGAACAATAGTAGGCTGATTAAAAAATAAAGAATGCTTGCAGGCATCCTTTATTTTTATTTCACATATTCATTCAAATTTTTTGATTTAAAATCCAAGTCTCCAATTCTATCAGTAGTTACATAACCAGGTTCGGCATTAATTACATCAGGAATTCTATTTACAACAGTTGCACAAGTTAGTTCAACTGTAGCTGGTCTTTCAACAGTTATAGTTGTTGTTGGTTCTCCCTCAACTGTCCATACATTTTTATCAAATTCATCTGGTCCATATACTTTACCTACACATTCAGACTCTATTGTTATACCTTCTTTTGTCTCAGTTGTTACAACAGCACTCATTCCTGTTGCATCCCCTGCTTTTACTGTCATATCTAATGTTGATGAATATATATCTTCTTTATATGTTTGTGGCACACATTTTTGTGTTTGTGAAACCACAGTTAATCCTAATTTAGAACATAACCATCCATTTACATTCCACATATATGATGGTAAATAATCTCCATTGTTTATCATTTTTTGTCTCTCTTCATCTGATATTCTATCTACTGATGCTACTTGTTTATCAAATTCTTCTAGAGTTAATCCTGATCCATGTGCTTCTGCTAAGGCTATTCCATAATCTTCAACATTATAGCTTGAACTCCCTTTTATTTTTGTTATTTTTTGTGTTGAGCCTGCTATTGATGATATTAGTTGTCCCCAATATATATCTTGATATCCTGTTCCTGTTATTGTACAGTTATTCTTTTTGGCTAATTCGTCTATTTTCTTTGTTAATACTGGATTTGAGTTTTCTGGGTAAAATGCTTCTTCACATGTTGATATTGCATTTATTCCAAGTTCAGCACATAACATAAATGCTTCTTCTACTTCTGAAAATAAACTTCTTGTTGTTACTATACATACATCTGGTTTTGTATTTTCTAACATTATTCTAGCATCTTTTACATCTGTGACTACTACTCCTAATTTTTCTCTTCCTAATATTTCTCCTATATCTTTTCCAATTACTTGTGGATTTACATCTATTGCTCCTACTATTTCTACTCCTTTTTCTAGCATATATCTCATTGTATATATACTCATTTTTCCTACACCATATTGTACAGCTTTGATTTTTTGTTCCATATTTGAAACCTCCTTTGTATTTTATTTTATATAATTTTTTTAATTATATACATTCTTTTGAACTTTAATTGATTATCGTAATATCTATTTCTTTCTATTTTTTATAATCAAGCTTCCTATAATTGATATTATAAAAATTATTCCAATTATTCCAAGTAGTATCAATTTGTTACTTTCTTTTGTATTTATTTGCTCTTCTAAGCCAAATGGTGGTAAAATAACTACATTCATTGCTTTAGATGTTATTAAATATCTTGCTGTTTCTCCATTATCTCCTATACTAAATGCAGTATTACATTTAGCTATATTCTCATAAACCTGTCCTTCACTATTATTAGTAGATGTAATTATTGTACTTAATACTAATTTAACAGTATTATTTTCACTATTTGATACTAATCCTTCATCTGTCATCTTCCATTCATATGATGCATTAGTTTTTGATTGTTCTGTTAATAATGGTGTATTTTCATCAAAGGCTAATTTCTCATCTTTTTCATCTAAAAATTTAGAATAATAAATTTCTCCATCACTATATACAGAATATCTAGATACTGACATTTCATATTCTATTGTCAATATAGCTCCTTGTAATATTTCCTCATCAACAAGTAGTAAAATTTGATTTGACATAAGTACTGGCTGTCCAATTCCTGAGCTTGTTGGAACTATCGTAGATTCTCTTATAATATATTGACTAATATAATCATATACATTATTTTCTAATTGATATTTTACATTTTCTAAACTAAGACTGTTAGCTGTTGTCATTTCATAAACACTGTCAATTAATTTCTCAATAGTTTCATTCTTTTGAAAGCCTACTAACATAGCATACATAGCTACCATATTTTCATTACTAAGATCTTTCAAAATGACATTTGAAGAAGTTATTACATTTTGCTCTACTTCATTTATTTCTACATTTGTATTTCCATTTTCTATTCCATCTGTAATTAGTACCATATATTGTAATAATCTGTCATTTCCAGATCCATTATTATCTAAAAAGTTATTTTGTGCTATTGTTATTGCTTCTATTAATGTTTGATTATTATTGTTTTCTAATCTGTCAATCTCATTTAATACATCTTGTTTTGTTTCCTTTAATATATCTTCTTCTAGTAGATTTACCTCTTCTTCATCTTCGTTATTTTCATCTTGTTTATCATTATCATCAGCTTTTTCATCATTTATAATTCTATTATCTATTTCTGATTGAGTAAGATCTCTAAATGGTACAATTCCAATCTGTACTTTATTTTCATTTTTTCCATATAATAAATATACTTTTTCTATAAATGATTTTATAGATTGTTTGTTTTCTTCTAAACCATTTTCTGTTTCTATTACAAAAATAATATTTAAATTTTTGTAACTATCACTAGTCAAATTATTTAAATCAACTGTTTTTTTATCTATCTTTGTATCATATAGTATCTGTCCATTTGCTAATGTTAATCTTACAGCACTAATTTCTTTTGAAAATCTAACAGTATTACATATTCCATATGATTTATTTGGTAATAATAAAATAAAATTTGAAACTATAAATATTATAACAATAAAATTTGTCAATCTTTTTCTCAAATTCATATTATCCCCCTTACTTCTCTATTAAAACACATCTAAAACTATAACTTCCATATGAATGTCCACTATGATTTGTAAAATCAAATAATCCAGAATAATTTACTCTGTCATATCCTCCACTTCTTAGAAAAAATCCTGCATCATCTTTTATATACACAGATGTTTCTCCAAACCATGCTGTATATCCACTTCCTTTTTGTGATGTTTCTACTATCGCATCTCCATATATATTCTTATTAGCTTCGTAATTTTCATTTGTAGAATTTGAATTTTCTTCTCCTACCGCTGATTTATAAACAGTATAATATTTTGTACTAATTCTATTTTCTACCATAGACTTAGCATACATCATTCCTTTTTCTTCATCAATTGCATCAATATATCCTGCTATATATTCACTTGATGCTCCATTCATATCATAAATACCATACAAGTTTCCAGTTGTACTACCTAACTTTCCTATTTCTGTATACCAAGCATATGATTTATCATTATAAGAATCTCGCAATTCTGTATCAATTTCTTCTATTATATTAGTAACTGATGATATAGTTTTTCCAGCATATCCTGTAACAGTTTTCGCCTTATCCATAACTTCTGAAACATCCATATTATTAATAGATACTTTTGTTCCATTTCTACCATATTCACTATGCGCTAAATACGTAATTGCTCCCCATTCACTATTTTTTATCAAATGACTATCTATTGTTTCATCAAATCCATATGGATTTCCATTTTGTGTTAATATTCTAGATAAATCATACATCTCACCTATTTCAATATTATTGTATGAATATGTTTTTCCCATAAATACTGGATAGCTTATATATGTTTCCCCATTTTTTATTTCTCCAATAACATTTTCTGCATCTCTTAAATATTGTAAATCTGTTTCTATTATCTCTACATTTTTTGATGCAGTTTTTTCTTGACCTGCATATCCTGCTTCAAACTTTGATACCCAAATTCCAGTTATTTCTTTATCCCATTCTCCATTCATGTAATTATTAGTTTTTCCATCTATAAAGGCTGGATGTACTATATATCCAAGTGTTGTAACATCTATTCCTTCTTTATTATAGTTTGTTGTTCCATCTAAAAATACAATTTCAATTTTATCTGCTGCTTTCATTTCTTTATCTTCAACTATCTTATATGCATATCTTGGAATCCATACCCACATACTTCCATCTTCTGTCATTGCATTTGCCCATTTACTCGTTCCACCATTTTCTGTACTTTCTTGTTGTGATATATAATCATACCAAATTCCTTCTACCATTTCATTTTCTTCTAAAATAATAGGTGCTTCATTTCCTTCTTCAAATCCAATTGCTTTCATTCCTTTTAACAATACAGGTTTATTTACAGTTTCATTTTCAGCCCAAATTTTTTCACTTACTTTATTTTCACAATAATTTATTAGTAAAATTGTTGATATACTTGCTCCTATTATTAATAAAACACATATTAATATAATTAACTTCTTTTTCATATTTTCCCCCTTATTATTTATAGTTTCATGATACTATATTCTATTTATTTTTTCAACTGTAATTTTTAAAATCATACATTCTTTAATATATCGAAAAAAAATTTTTAGCAGATAGCTATTTAACTATCTGCTTTATTCATATATTCCTATTTTTTTAATTCGTATTGACTAATATCTGGTTCTATAAAGATTGAATCATCAACACTATTAAATTCATATTTTTTTTCAACAGTTTCTGCACTAGTTATTCTTTTTAAATTTAAACCTGTATCTTTATCAATATAAATTTCTACACTAGTATCATTCATAATCATACATATAATTTCTTCTTTTCTATCAGCATCATATGTATTTTCTAAAGATATTTTACTAGTTATACTATAACAATCTTTATCATTATATTTAACACTTTTAATTCTTGACATTGCACTATATACAAAAGCTTGCCACATATTATTAGTTTTTAATATACTATATACTCCATTTTCTCCTAATACTGTAACATTGCTATCTAATCTTGCAATTTTTTCTTCTTCTGTTTCTGTAAAAATATCTATTCTATTTCCATTATTATATAATAATAATTTAGATATTTTTCCATTATTATTTCTTTCAAATGTATGTGCTACTCTATTATCTTTTTTATAATAATTTATTGTAGCACTTCCATTTGAATCTTGTGCTACCATTTTTACATGAAAATTTGTACTTTCTGTATATTCTGTTGTTTTACTATGTAACTTTGATATTATGATTAAATTTCTTATTGTATGAATTAAAAACAATACAATTATTATTATTACTACCAATAATATTATTTTCCATACTTTTTTAGATTTCTTATTTTCCATAAACATCACTCCTTTTCTTTGGTGGTAACCTAGCTATCATAAGCTTATTAGCTCTTAGACCTATGGTTTTGCGTCATAAATTTTCATTTATTTTGCTTTTTACATCTTATATATACATTATACCATAATTTGCATGTTTTTGCAAATTATAGCTATTTATTCGATTTTTTAAGATTTTTTAGCAAAAAAAATAAGCACTAAAATGCTTATTTTTCTGGTGCTCCCTCAAGGATTCGAACCTTGGACCCACCGGTTATGAGCCGGTTGCTCTGACCAACTGAGCTAAGGGAGCATTTTATTATTTTTCTTTTTTGCTTAACGCAAGTTAAAGTATAAACCATTTTTTATATATTGTCAATAGATTTTTAAAATTTTTTGTAGAATTTTTCAAAAAATATTTGAGAGGGATTTTTATCTTTATATTTTTAATCCCTCTTAAATTTATTACTTAAGCATTTTCTCCTCTTCCTTCTGGAAGTGCTTCTGGATATTGTACAACAATTCTAATTTTTGCAATATATTTAATAGCTTTAACAATTTTGCTGTTTTTAATTCTTTGCCATAATGATGGTTTTGCTTCAAATGTTGTTTCTTCAATATATTGTTGTTGTGCTTCTTCTTGAGCAACAACTTCTGGTTGAACTTCTTCAATTTTTTCTACTTGTTCTGGTTCTTCTACTGGTGTTGGTATAGTTTTTAATGCATCTGCAACTTCTATTCCTATATAACTTAATGCTTTAGATCTATCTTCTATTCTTTCCATATCTATTTCTATATGTAAGTTAGATTCTAAATTATTAACTCTAGCATTTAGCAATTTTATAGCATCTTCATAATTTTGTGTCTTTTTACTTCTACTTTTTCCAACTAAATTTAATGTATCTATTATATCTTCTGCAAAATCTTTTTCAGCCTCTTTTACTCTATTTTTCCAATCTTCTCCTGAATTATCAACAACATCTATTAACTCTTTTAATTGTCCAGCTAAAGAAATATTTTGTTCTCTTTGTCTAATTAGTTCTTCTATTCTTTTTGTGTTTTCTTCAAATTGATTTGTTGCATATTCAACTAATCCATAAGCAGCTTTGTATACACTGCTAGGGAAATTCTTCTTTTTAGGATATTCTATTAAATATGTTTTTATAGATTCAATCAAATCCTTAAAGTAAGCATCTTCCTCTAATTGAACAATCTGCTTCTTGCTGTTAGGATTTATCATTTTTTGAACTTTTTCTATATTTGATAATATCTTCTCTTCCGTGATTACCATTCTCACGTTTACTATGCCAGATCTAGACATTGTAAACAACCTCCTTTATCTTACGCTTTATTGTTTTTGCTGTTTCTTTTATAATTATACAATATAAAACAAAAAACTACAATAGAATTGTAGTTTTTTTATTTTACTTTTTCATTACATTAATATTACATTTTTATTACATTGCATATATTGACTTTCCCTATACTTTGTTTCATTGTTCCAATATATATTACATTAATCCTTATTTTTTATTCCTTCAATAACTGTATTTTCAAATTCCTTATACAATTTTATAATTTCTACATTATCTTGAGATTTCATTTTATAAACTAATGTTGAAGCTATTAATGCATATATTTCTGATGCAATTACATTTGTATTTCCTTTTTTTATTTGCCCAACTTCCATTCCTTCTTCAACAATTTTTTCTATCTTACTTATATATTCAAAAACATATTTTTGACACATTTTATTTCTAGCTTCTTTACCATAAAATTGACTTAATAGGATTGTTATGAAATCTTCATATTTATTAACTATTTTAATTTGAATCAGTATTACTGCTTTTAGTTTATCTATGTAATTATCTAATTTTGCAGTTTTTATATCTATACTATTTTGTAATAATTTTATTCCTTCTTCTATTAGAAAGTTAAATATTTCTTCTTTACTTGAAAAGTGATAATATAATGTTCCTTTTGCAACTCCTACTGTCGCAGTTATTTCTTCTATACTTGTTGCATCATATCCTTTTTCTGCAAATAATTTCATTGATGTTTCAAATATTTTTCTTTTTGTTTTATTCATATTTGATCATTCCTTTACTTTCGCAATTTAAATTTTCTTTATTATATATTTAATACTGGTTTTTTGCAATATTTTTTTATAATTTGAACAAGTAGTCTAAAAAGCGGTTAAGATTTTTAGACAAATCTCAACCGCTTTCTATTTTTTAATCTGTATGAACTTTTACTAAATACATTTTGTTTTCAAATTTTAATGCTGCAAACTCCTCTGTTACTGAGCCTTTTTTAACAGATATTTTATCATTTGGCTTTAAAATGAAAATACCTTCATTTGGATATCTTCCAGCAATTTTTTTAACTCTTTTTGTAGTAAAAATTTTCTCTGAATATTCTACAATTACCAAGATTGCTTCTTCTTTTTCCACATCTACAACAGTAGGTGGATTAAGCTTTATCTTTCTATATCCATCTCCCAATTCTTGGACTTCATATTCATGAATTTTAAAAATCTTCAAATCGTATAGACATGGTTTGAAGATTGATTCAATCTCTCCAAAACTATCATATCTTTGCAAATATGGTTTCTTAAGCAGTATACCTTGCTGAACATCAACTTCATTACTACCTCTTTTATATTCCAATTGCATAATCCGAAGTCCCATATTCTACCTCCATTTGTTTATGAGTTTTATTCTTCTTCCAAAGGATAAGCTCCTACTGTAATTCCAGTTGAAACATATACAATATCATCATATACTTTTATCCGAAACAAATAATCATGAGAATTATCATCTCTTTCGACAATTCTAATAATTAACGCTCTTTCTTTATTTGAGGGCTCTACCATTATCACAGGATGCTCTGCATAAAAATAATAATTTTCTAATATTATTATCTCTTTATCATTCTTTTTCGCCCGAATTGAATCAATCCAGTGCCTTCCTCCTGCTACTTCATTTACTAACATACTAAGACTAATAGTCACATTAGAATTGAAAGTGTACTCTGTTGTAATTTTCATACTGTTTACCTTTTCCTTTCTAAAAATTATTTTTGAAAGTTACATTATTAAGTTACATAACGCATTTTATCATATTTTATATAATTTTTCAAGTTTTTTAAAATTTTTACCACAAATCTTTACAAATTTCAACAACTAATATAAAATAGGATTGAATAAATAAATATCAAAAAAATGGAAATACTAAAAGAAAAAATTTTATGGAGGAGAACTAATGAAAAGCAAAAATGAATTAAATTTTAAAGATTTAAAAATGGTATGCAATCCAGACATTTTCAATTTTGAAACAACCCAAGAAGTTGAAAGTATAACAACTGGAATTGGTCAAGAAAGAGGAATAAAAGCTTTAGAATTTGGGCTACAAGTAGATGTAAAAGGATATAACTTATATCTTGAAGGACCTAGTGGTGTTGGAAAAACAATGTACACTAAAAATTATTTAGATAAAATATCTAAAAAGCAAAAAGTTCCTAATGATTGGTGTTATATCTATAACTTCGATAATCCAAATGAACCAATAGCTGTATCACTTCCTGCTGGTCAAGGTAAAGAATTTAAAGCTGCTATGGATGGATTTATTTTAGAAGTTAAAAAAGATATTAAGAAAACATTTAATACTGATGATTTTGAAAAAGAAAAAGCTTTAATAAAACAAGAATATGAAGAAAAACGTTCTATTTTATTAGATAAATTAAATGAAGATGCTTCAAAATACAATTTTCAAGTTAAATCTTCTCAAAATGGTATTTATATGATGCCTATAGTTGATGGAAAAGCCATAGATGAAGAAGAATTTGAAAAATTAGACAATTCAATAAAACAAGAATATGAAGAAAAATCTGTTATTGTTCAAAATCAAATTATGACTGTAATAGAACAAATTAAAATTATTGAAAGACAATCTGATAAAAAGATATCTGAATGGCAATCAAATATAGCATTACTTACAATAAATGTTCATATTAATTATTTGAAATCTAAATTTAAAAGAAATAAAAAGATAACAAAATTCTTAAATGATGTTAAGCAAGATGTTTTAAAAAATGTTTCATATTTTGTTGATGAAGATAAAGAAAAAGAAAAACAACAGCAAGTAAATCCTGCAAATAGAAAACAAGACCCTTCTTTAAATTATAGAGTTAATTTATTTATTGATAATTCAACTCGTGAAGGTGCTCCTGTTATAATGGATTCAAACTATTCTTATCATAACATATTTGGTTCACTTGAATATGAAAATTATTATGGTTCATTAAAAACAGACCATACTATGTTAAAACCAGGTCTTCTACAACAAGCAAATGGTGGATATATAATCTTCCAAGCTAAAGATTTACTACAAAATAATATATGTTATGAAGCTTTGAAAAAAGCTTTAAGAATTAAAGAACTTAGTATAGAAAATACAACTGAACAACGTTCATCAATGGTTATGGTATCTTTAAAACCAGAGCCTATACCACTTGATTTAAAAGTAATATTAATTGGTAATAGTAATATTTATCAAACACTTTTAGCTGTTGATTCTGATTTTAGAAAATTATTTAAAATAAAAGTTGAATTTGAAGACGATGCTCCTTTTAATAAAGAAAATGCAAATAAGTTAGCATCAATAATTCATGGTTTCTGTGAGTCAGAAGAACTTCCTCATTTAGATAAAGGTGCTATGGCAAAGCTTATAGAATATGCTTCTAAAATAGCAGGAAGTCACAAAAAATTATCTACTAGATTTGATGATTTGATACAAATTACTGGTGAAGCTGCTACTTGGGCAAAAATATCAAAATCTAAAGTTGTAACAAAAGAATTTATTGACAAAGCTTTAGCTGAAAGAATTGATAGAGTTAAAAAATTTGACTCTAAATATATGGAGATGATAAGAGATAACTCATTATTAATAGACACATCTGGATTTGAAGTTGGTACTTTAAATGGTTTAACAGTTATGACTATTGGAGATTATTCTTTTGGAAAACCAGCTAAAATAACAGTTAACACATATACAGGAAAAACAGGTATTGTTAATATAGAAAGAGAAGTTGAACTTTCTGGTTCTTCTCATTCAAAAGGTGTATTAATTTTAACTGGATATTTAGGAGAAATGTTTGCACAGGATATACCTTTATCATTAACTGCAAGTATATGTTTTGAACAATTATACAATGGAGTAGATGGTGATAGTGCATCTAGTACAGAGCTTTATGGATTACTTTCAAGCCTTTCTGGAATACCAATTAATCAATCTATTGCAGTTACAGGTTCAGTTAATCAAAAAGGCCAGATACAACCAATTGGTGGAGTTAATGAAAAAATTGATGGATATTTCCAAATATGTAAGATGCGTGGATTAGATGGTTCTCATGGTGTTATGATACCAGTACAAAATGTTGATAATTTACAATTATCTGATGAAATCGTTGAAAACGTTAAAAATGGTTTATTCCATATTTATGCTATTTCAACTATTGAAGAAGGTATTGAAGTTCTAACTGGTGTACCTGCTGGTAAAAAAGATAAAGATGGTCACTTCTCTGCTGGTACAGTTAATTATTTAGTTTATGAAAAATTGAAAAAATATGCTAAAGTTAGTGAAAATATGAAATAAAATGTATTTATATTATAGGAAGTTAAGAGAACTTTCCTATAATATAACAAAAGCGGACATTAAAAGTATTATGTCCGTTTAATACTTTTAAATGCCTCGCCTTTATTCATATTAATTATTAGCTTTTAAAAAATATTTTTTAAATTCACAGATGTTTTTTCTTTAATATGTTCTAAAATAAAAACACTTTTATCCAATTCAGAAAGAGCCTCGGTATATTCTTCTTTTTCTATATATCCTTTCAATCCCCTTAATTCAGTTTCTACCTTTTCTAGCTCATCATGCTCAATATAGTAAGCTAACCTTTCATATCTAATATCCCATTTTTCATGAATTTCATCTATCTTTTTCTTAACACAGTTAGAATTAATTTCATCTTCATTTTTTATTATTTCACTTCTTAATTCTTCCAAATATGTCGAAGTCTCTTCAACTGATTCTTTTGTGTAATTTTCTGTAATAAAATTTCCTATACAAATAGAAATCACAATAATTATACAAATTATTACCTCTTTAAGCATCTATTATTGCCTCCTTTAATATTTTGTGTCAAAAGTGATGGGCTTTTGGGGTCCAATTTTTGTGTCAAAATCCTCCGTCCCCTTTGACTCATTTTTCTTTTTTCTGACAAAAAAATTGCCCTTTTCCATCAATTGTTGCAACCAAAACCTCTTCTGGATTCATTTTAAAATTTCTAACTTGTTTTTTTAGCCATTCCTTATCTTTTCCAATAATCTGCAAATTCTGGTACATTATTTTCCCATCAATAATTAAATCATAAGGAATTCCTTCATACTCTGGTGTAATATTAAAATCTTCTGGTATTGTATTTCTTTTTTCTGGCTTTTGAATAACTGTAATTTGTCCACTAGTTTCTAATATCGCATATTCTACATCTCCTAAATTAAAAATATTATTTCCTCTTAATCTTTCTTCTAATTCATTTATTGTAAATCTTTCTTTTTTTAATGCTTTTTCACTTATTTTTCCTCTATATATTAAAATTCTTGGTTTTCCACAAATAATTTCTCTTGCTCTTATACTTTTCATATTAATTAATGATATTACTAAATGCATTACTAATAGTCCTAATATTGGAATTATCCCATTTGATATTGGAACTCCCGTATCTGTCATTGGTATTGATGCTAAGTCAGCTATCATTATTGAAATTGCAAGCTCAAATGGCTGTAATTGTCCTATTTCTCTTTTTCCCATTAATCTCATAACAATTAATACTAAAATATATAATAATATAGCTCTAATAAAAGTTAATAACATTTATATCCCTCTTTAAATTTTTTATTTTTATTTTTTACAAAAATTAACTTTTTTATACTAATATTTTTGAATAAATATTTTTTTATTGTGAATAATAATTTTGAGCCTTTAAATATTTTTACATTTTTCATAATTTATCTATGATGTAAAAATCACATTGAAATTTTTCGAATATAAGGAGGTCTTATATATGTCAAATTCGCAAACAAGAAGTGAAAACGGTACTTCTACAATATGGCAAATAGTTGGAAGATTATTTGCTGCTGCTGTTGTTTTAGCTGTAACAGCATTTTTTACACCTGGATTTTCAATAAACAATATTTGGACTTTAATTATAGCTGCTGTCGTTCTAACAGTAATAGATTATTTAGTTACTAAATTTACAGGTCTACATGCAAGCCCTTTTGGTAAAGGCTTTGTTGGTTTTGCATTAGCCGCTGTCATTTTATATGTTACTCAATTCTTTGTAGCTGGTTATTCTATTTCTTGGGTAGCTGCTATAATTGGTGCTTTAATTTATGGTGTTGTTGATTACTTTATTCCAGGAAATCAACAAATGTAAAAAAACTTAGATTTTCTTGAGATTTACTCAATAGAAAATCTAAGTTTTTAATAATTAATTTAAATTTATTCTAAACTTTATTTAGTTTCGAATCTCTATTTATTCTTCTTCTGGTGCCTCAACTGGACAAACACCTGCACAAGTACCACATGATATACAAGCTGATTGATCTATAACAAATCTTTCATCACCTTGTGATATACATCCTACTGGACATTCTGCAGCACATGCTCCACATGATATACATTTTTCTGTAATTTTATATGCCATTATATTCACCTCCTTATTGCTTTTTTTACTTAATATATAAAATTTTGTTTAAGTATTATTCTTTTTTATTTTTTTATCTTCTTGCTCTAATTTTTCAAGTTCCTCTAACTCTTTTTTATTTTGAATTTCTTCTTCATCAAATTGTTCTTTAGCTACATCTTTTATAATTTTAATATCTTTAGCATTATACTTCTTATATGTAAAACCATCTTCATTTTTAAATTTTACTCTTAACTTTTCTTTTAATATCTCTATATTGTCTACTTCTCCTTCTCCATCTACTGTTTTTACAATTGCTCCCACATTAGGAAGTCTTTGAATCTTTTCTTCATATACCTCATTTTCATATTTTAGACAACACATAAGTCTTCCACAATTTCCAGATATCTTAGATGGATTTAGTGATATATTCTGCTCTTTTGCCATTTTTATAGATACTGTTTCAAAGTCACTTAAAAATGAACAACAACATAATTCTCTACCACAAACTCCATTTCCACCTATTCTTTTTACTTCGTCTCTTACTCCTAATTGCCTTAATTCTATTCTTGTTTTATATATAGCTGCTAATTCTCTTACTAAATCTCTAAAGTCTATTCTTCCATCAGCTGTAAAATAAAATAATATCCTACTATTATCAAATTTACATTCAACCTCAGTAAGAATCATGTCTAACCCTTGTGCTTTAATTTTTTGTTGACATACTTTAAATGCTTCTTCTTCTATTTTTTTACATTCTTCATGTCTCTTTATATCTTTATATGTTGCTATTCTTACAACTGTTTTTAGTGGTGCTACAATTTTTTCGTCTTCTACATATCTATTAGGAATTAATACTTCTGCAAATTCTTCTCCTTGTGATGTCTCAACAACTACTTTGTCACCTTTTTTTACCTTAAATCCTTTTGGATTAAAAAAGTATATTTTTCCTAGCTTTTTAAATCTTATTCCTATTATATTTTTCAAGTTCTTCCTTTTCCTCCATCTAATTTATTAATATTTATTATAATCCTTAAAATTTATATATTTCCAAAATATTGATATTAATATTTTGAAGTTCAAAACTCAATGGTGGACCCAAGCTATGTTTTGAACGAAGAATAGTACTATATCAACATTTTTGATTATACTATCTTTTTTAAATTAAACAACATATTATCAATACTCATATCATAATTTGCATTTGATTTCAATCTCTTTTTAGCTTCTTCTACAATTTCTATACAATTTGCATATTTAGTTGATTTTTTAGCTAAATTAATAAAAACTATATTCATATAATCTAGAATATCTATTCTTTCGTCTTTAGCTTTATATAATATTTCTGACATATTTATAATATCTATTATATCTTTTTTCTCTAAACTGTATATAATATTTTCAATTTTCTTATATTCCTCTTGTTTTTCTTTTAGAGAAATAGCTTTTCCTATACTTCCTTGAAATGCATCTATCATTATTTCACTATTTATTTTTAATCCATAATTTTCTTCTAAATACTTTTCTATTTTATCATTTGATATTTGGTCAAAATGCAATATCATACATCTTGATTTTATAGTACTTAAAAAAGCATTTTCATTTGAACCTATAAGAATTATAGTAACATATTCAGGAGGTTCTTCTAATGTTTTTAATAAACAATTTTGTGCTTCTCCGAGTCATTTTATCACTATCATTTATTATATAAACTTTTTTATTTGATATTATTGGCTTTTCTGAAACCTTATTTTGAAATTCCCTTATTTGTTCTATCTTTATACTATTTCCATCTGGCTCTATAATTTTAAAATCAGGATTATTGTTTGTGTCAAATTCTATACAAGACTTACATTTATTGCAATATTTATTATCATCAGTACATAAAATCATCTTAGCAAATTCTTTAGCAATCAAACACTTACCTATTCCTTCCATTCCAACAAACATATAACTATGAGCTGTCTTCCTATTTCTTATGGAATTTACTAATAATTCTTTGATTTTATCGTTCCCTAAAATATTATCAAACATCCTACTTTCCTCATCTTTTAAATTTTCCATTTTTTCAACTTTGCATATATTAATATTTGAAGCTTAAGATTAATAGGTAGACCCTAGCTATGTTTTGAGCAAAAATATTAATATATATCTGAAAATATTATAAATTTAAAGTTTATTTCACTTTTCCAAACAAATTCAATGGCCAAATTCTAATCCA
This sequence comes from uncultured Clostridium sp., assembly GCA_948468685.1. Classification (GTDB taxonomy): domain Bacteria; phylum Bacillota; class Clostridia; order TANB77; family CAG-508; genus CAG-269. The sequence continues at coordinate 17,111 of CAOKJC010000011.1, forward strand.
AACTTTACTTTCTATTTTCTCTAATGGTATACATCCAAAAGCTCTACAATCTGTACTATGTGATCTATTATCTCCCATTGCAAATACACAATTATCTGGAACAACAAAATCATCAAATCCTGGTCCTACAACATCTGTTACAATGCCAGATTGAATATAATCTTCCTGTAATAGTTGACCATCTATATATACTCTATTATTCTTAATTTGTACATGTTCTCCAGGTAACGCTATTACTCTTTTAATATAACTATCCTTTTTCAATTCCAATACATAATACGTAAATTTATTCCATAAGCCTTTAGGTTCATTTTCATATTTTGCAATTGGATTGCTTTGGTCTATTTCATCTTCTGTATATAACTTTTTACTTGGTGCTTCAAATGTTATTATATCTCCTCTTTGTGGCATTTTCTTTATAGTTTTATTCCATCTATTTAACCATAATCTTTGATCTTGTATTAATGTTGGTTTCATCGATACTTGTTGTACTATTGTTGGTGTTCCTATAAAATATCTAAATAATAATGCTAACACTATTGCTATTACTATACAATAAAACCATTCTAATATATTTTTAATCTTTTCATTCATTTGTATCTATCTCCTCATCTTTAAGTTTTTTATTTTTACACTCGTATATTATACATTAAAATCTTATAAATATCAATAAATACAGAAAAAAAAGAATAACATTATTTGTTATTCTTTTGTAGGAACTCTAATAACTACTTCAGTTCCCTCTCCAACTTTACTTTTAATATCAATACTTCCACCATTTTTATCTAAAATTTCCTTAGCAATAGAAAGTCCTAAACCAGTACCACCCATTTCTCTAGTACGAGCTTTGTCCACTCTATAAAATCTCTCAAAAATTCTAGACAAATCTTCTTCTGGAATACCAATACCATTATCAATAACTTTTATATAAGCATCATTATAAACAAAACCTACATAAACTTTTATTTCTCCGCCATTATGAGTATATTTAATACTATTTGTCATTATATTTAAAACTACTCTTTCAATATCATCTTTATCAGCATAAACTAAAGGCACATCAGCTGTTACAAAACAATTAACATTATGTTGTTTTTTCTTTATCTCAATAGCAAGCTTCTCTTGACATCTCTTTACTAAGTCTCCTAAATCAAAAGCTTCTTTTTTAGTCTTCTTTTTATTATTATCATATCTAGAAAGAGTTAACAAATCTGTTACTAATCTAGCCATTCTTCTTGATTCTGCCGATATAACATTTAAAAATTTCAATTGTGTTTCTTCATCATATCCACCTTCTAAAAGAGTATCTGCATATCCCATTATAGAAGTAATTGGTGTCTTCAATTCATGTGATACGTCTGCTACTAACTCTTTTTGCATATTATCTAATTTTACATGTTCTGTTATATCTTGAATTACAGCTATTACACCATCTGGTCTTTCATCTTCATTTTTGAATGGTGCAAATAATACTTTAACATATTTATCATCTACCTGAATTCTTTGTTCTGTTGAAGTCCATGTTTCTAAATATATTACCTTTTCCATATTAATATCTAACTTAAATTTTCCAAAAATATCCTCAAATGTACTATCTTCAGGACTAATGCTCAAAAATTTCTTTGCTGCTGGATTTATTAATATAATTTCTCCATTCATATTAAAAGCAATTATTCCATCTGTCATGTGTAATAAAATAGTCTCTATTTGATTTTTTCTAGATGATACTTCATTAAGTTTATCTTTTAATTCTTTTCTTTCATCACCTTTTATAAATTTGTTTTTTGGACAAATTACAAATCTTGATAAAACTGATATAATTAATATGCACATCAATAAAAATACACAGAATACAACACTAATAGTTATTTTAGCTCCTGACTTTATATCATTAATATCTTGAAGAACTTTATTAATATTATTCCACTCTGTTATAATATTTTGTATGTTATTTATAGAATTCAAATACAAAAAACTTAAAGTTCCTATAAGTAAAACACCTGTTATTAGTGAAATTAGTATAATTCTAAATTTTATATTCTTATACATTTACTTTCTCCTCTTATTTTACCAATAATTTTCTTATTTCCTTAAAAATCTTCTCCTCAACATCATTTGTAGAAACTTTTAAAGCATTTTTTGACATTTGTACTTCTGTATTTTTATTCAAAACTATCTCTTCGATTTTTGAATCTAATTTATCATACGTTAAATCATTATTCAATATAATATTAGCAGCACCAACACCTTCTAGAACTTTTGCATTATATAATTGATGATCATTACTAACATTAGGTAGTGGAACTAATATAGAAGGCTTACCTAAATTAGAAATTTCAGTTATTGTCATAGCACCACTTCTTGCAACAATTAAATTTGCAATATTCATTACTTCTTCCATATTATATATATATGGTACTATTTTTGCATTTTCAATATTATTTATACTAATATTATTATCTTGTAGGCTTTGTTTTATAATATCATATTGTTTTGGCCCAGTAGCCCATATTATTTGATAATTTCTATTTAGTTTATTTTTCAAAATTCCTAATATAGATTCATTAATCTTTTGAGCTCCTTGACTACCACCAAAAATCAAAATTATTGGCTTTGTTTCATTAAGCCCAATCTCTTTAATTATATTTAATTTTTCATTTATTCCATAATCTTTTTTTGTTATCTTGACAGGTGTTCCAGTATACACTATATTTTTGGCATGTTTTATTCTTTCTCTAGCATCTTCGAATGAAACCAAAATAGTATCAGTCTTCTTTGCAAGCATTTTAACAGCTTTCCCTGGGAACGCATTACTTTCATGTAACAAAGTTGGTATTCCAAGATTATGTGCTGCCGAAATAGTTGCACCACAAATATAACCACCTGTACCAATAACAATATCTGGCTTAAATTCTTTAATTATTTTTTTAGCTTCGCCATATCCTTTAAAGGTTTTGTACATTTTCTTCAAATTGTCAATTGATAATTTTTTGCTTAAACCATATGCATCTATAGTTTTTAATCCAAATCCAGCTCTTGGTACTAAGTCATTTTCTAGCCCTCTAGTTGTACCAATAAAAATAATTTCAGAATCTTTTTCTTCCTTTTTTATTTTATTAGCAATAGCTAAACCTGGATTTATATGTCCAGCTGTACCTGCTGCAGCAATAATAACTCTCATACTATCCTCCAAAGAAAGATTAAGGGGACAGATTTCAAAATCTCTCTAAAATAATTCTATTTTTTATAATTATATATATTATAAGAAGGATTTTAAACTCCATCCCATTAATCCTTCTTTTTAACTTTTTACACCAGCACGTGAAATATTAAGTAGCACTCCCATTTCACACAATAAAATAAACAATGCTGTACCACCGATAACTAAAAAATGGTAATGGCATACCTGTTGCAGGCATAGAAGATGTAACAACTGCAACATTTATTATAACTTGTATAGCTACTAATGATGTAATTCCTACTGCAACTAAACTCCCAAACATGTCTGGTGCCTTCATTGCAATTAAAATCCCTCTCCAAATAAATATAGCAAATAAAATTAGAACAACTGCACATCCAATAAACCCTATCTCTTCTGCTAGTACTGAAAAAATAAAATCATTATGAGGTTCTGGTATATATAAATATTTTTGCTTACTTTCTCCAAGTCCTGTACCAAATAGTCCTCCTGAACCAATAGCATACAAACTTTGTACAACCTGCCATCCATCACCAATTAAATCTTCCCATGGGTCTAAAAATGTAACAAATCTTTTTAATCTATATGGTGATAATGCAATAGCTGCTGTCAATCCTGGAATTCCAACTCCTAACCCTGTATATAAAAAATGTTTGAATTTACATCCTGCAACAATCATCATTATACAAGCAATTCCTATCATAACCATTGAACTACTTAAATGTGGTTCTAATAACAATAGTCCTATTATTGGTGCTAAAAACAAACAATGTTTTACCAATCCTTTTCCATATAACTTAAGTTCATCTCTATTTTTTGTTAATATTCCTGCATAAAAAATGATAATTAAAAATTTTACTATTTCTGATGGTTGAAACGATAATGTTTGTGTTATAAATATCCATCTTTTTGCTCCATTTACAGATGTTCCTATTACTAATACTGCGGCTAATAATACAATTGATAACCACCATGATATTTTATAAAATTTTTTATAAAATCTATAATCAATCTTAGAAATAAATATCATTGCAAATAATCCTAAAACGGCAAATATTAATTGTTTAGAAAAATATGCATAACTATTTCCACTTTCTGCAAGTGCTGATGGAGAACTTGCAGATAAAACCATTACTAATCCAATACTTAATAACAACATTATAGTTATTACTAAAGTAAAGTCTAATGGATTATTTAAGAAGCTTGAAAAACTTTTTCCTTTTTTCTTCTTAGTCATTTATAATCCTCCTAACAGGTTTTTATATAACCTTCAGTCCAATAAAACACATTATCAAAGTTATTACTGAAAAAATCACTACTACTTTATTTTCTTTCCATCCTGATAATTCAAAATGATGATGTAAAGGAGCCATTTTAAATATTCTATTTCCAGTTTTTTTATAATATGATACTTGTATTATAACAGATAAAGTCTCTAATACTGGTATTAATGCTATTATAAGCAATAATAATGGCATTTTTAAGTATAAGGCTATTCCTGATATTACACCACCTAACATTAATGAACCTGTATCTCCCATAAATACTTTAGCTGGATGTAAGTTAAACATTAAAAAGCCTAATACTGCTCCTATTATAATACTTCCAAATATTGATACTTCATATATTTGATTGTTAATTCCTATAACAGTTAAACAAGTTATAATAATAGCAGAAACACTTGACGATAATCCATCAATTCCATCTGTAAGATTAACTGCATTTGTAGTTGCAATTAGAACAACAATTGCTAATGGTATATACAAATAAACTGGAATATCAATATATGTTTTAATTATTGGTATATATGTATCTGTTCCTATTTGCAATCCATAAACTAAAAATAATACATAAACTACTGCTATAATTAAAAGTCCCAACATTTTAAATTTAGGCTTTAAACCATCAGTATTTTTAAGCACTAGCTTTTTAAAATCATCTACAAATCCAATCATTCCAAACCCTATTGTTATTAGTAATAATGGTAATAATTTCTTTCCTACTATTTCATTTCCTGTCATAGTTAAAAATATATATGCAAATGTAACTACAATAATACTTGTAATTATCATTATTATTCCACCCATTGTAGGAGTTCCTTGTTTTTTTAGATGGGAAGCAGGCCCGTCATCTCTTTCTATTTGCCCTACTTTTAATTTTTTTAATATTGGTATTGTTATTAATCCACAAACTACTGAGATGAAAAATGTAATAATCAATACTTTTATTTCAAAATCCAAATTTACCAAACCTTTCTGAATTTATATCTTTTGTTACTGACTGTTTTTTATAGAGGTTAGAAGTTAGAAATTAGAGTTCTAACTTCTATTTCACTAATCTCTATTTATCAATTTAACAATTACTTAGAACTCATTTTTTCTATAATATCTCTTACAATAACTCTCTCATCAAAATCAAATTTCTCACCATTAATCTCTTGATAAGGTTCATGTCCTTTACCAGCCAAAATGATAATATCTTTTTTATTAGCCATTTTAATAGCCTTTTCAATAGCTTTAGTTCTATCTATTACTACTTCATATTTTCCTTTTGTTTTCTTTACTCCCTCTTCAATTTGTTCAATTATTTTTAGAGGATCTTCTGTTCTAGGATTATCAGAAGTTACTATTGTATAATCTGCAACCTTACCTGAAATTTCTCCCATTATAGGTCTTTTTCCAGAGTCTCTGTCTCCACCACAGCCAAATACAGAAATAACTCTACCTCTAGTATAGCTCTTAGCAGCTTGTAATATATTTTGTAAGCTTTCTGGTGAATGTGCATAATCTATCATTATAGTTAATTCTAATTTATTATCTACTAATTCAGACCTTCCTGGTACTCTAACTTCTTCTAATGCTTGTTTTATTGTTTCTGTATCTATACCAAATTTTTGTGCAACACAAATTGCAGCAAGTGAATTATAAACACTAAATCTTCCTGGTATTCCTGTTTTTACTCTTTCATTTTTATCTGTAATTCTAACTTTAAAATCAACATATGCATTTGTTATTGTAACATCTTTTGCTAAAACATTTGCAAAATTATCAATTCCATAAGTTACTATGTTACTATCTGGAAATAGTCTTGGTATTTTTGATGAATGTAAATCATCTGCATTTACTATTCCTGTTTTACACATCTCAAATAATTTCAATTTTGAATTGAAATAATCTTGCATATCTGGATGTTCTTTTTCACTAATATGATCTTCTGAAAAATTAGTGAATAATACAATATCAAATTGACATCCATCAACTCTATGTAATTTCAAACTTTGAGATGAAACTTCCATTACAACTACTTCTACACCATCATCAACCATTTGTCTAAAAGTTCTTTGTAATTCCAAACTTTCTGGTGTTGTTCTATCACTATCTTTTATTCTTTTTCCATTTATATATGTTGCTATTGTACCAATTAATCCAACTTTTTTACCTGCTTTTTCTAAAATCTCTTTAATCATAAAAGTTGTTGTTGTTTTACCTTTTGTTCCAGTAACACCAATCAATTTTAATTGAGCTGATGGATTACCATAAAAGTTTGATGAACAAACAGCTAATGCTGCTCTTGTATCTTTAACCATTAATACAGTTACACTTTCAGGTATATTTAAAGATTTAAAGTCACACCCCTCTTCTAACATTACACAACTTGCACCATTTTTAATTGCACTTTCCACAAATTGATGACCATCTGTTGAAAATCCTTTTATGGCAACAAACATATATCCTTCTTTTACTTCTTTTGAATTATTTTCAATAGATTTTATATCTAAGTCCAAATTTCCTCTTGCTTTAATTCCTTCAATTCCTACTAATATTTTTTTTAATTCCATTTAGAATCATTCCTTTACAATTTTAATATATCAGTGTCAAAATTTTAACACAGATTTTTTTACATTATATAACTAATTTTATTTTTTGTATAGAGTTTTTTAAGAATTTTATTACACTATTCCCTTTTATTATAATGTATTAAAATATTCACTTTTTATTACAACAAGAAAAGTGAAAATTGAAAATTTTCACGCTGGCACTAATTTAAGTTAG